>CALENB010000067.1 GCA_937910235.1 uncultured Myxococcales bacterium
CGTCAGCAGCGAGCTTGCGGAGGCGGTAGTTATTGCGATCCCAGATCACCAACACACCATCACCACCCATGACCAAGCTGTCCGGGTTCTTGAACTGCGCGCTGGTGCCCTTTCCGTCGAGGAATCCGGCCGTTCCGCTGCCCGCGAAGGTGCTGACCAAGCCGTCGGTGCCGATCTTGCGGATGCGGTGGTTGTTGTAGTCCGTCACGTACAGGTTGCCGGCCTTGTCAGCGGCCACGTCGCGCGGGCCGTTGAACTGGGCATAGAGCGCCTTGCCGTCCGAGAAGCCCGCCGTGCTGCCCGCCACCGTGGTGACGAGGCCGAGGCCGTTCTGGCACTTGCCGGCCGCGCAGGTCTCGCCAACCGTGCACGCGTCGCCATCGGAGCAGCCCTCGCCGTTGTGCGGGTTGCTGCAGGCGCCGCTGAGGGTGTCGCAGACGTCGTCGGTGCAGACGTTGCTGTCGCTGCACGTGTTGGTCTTGCCAACGCATTGCCCGCCGCTCGTGCACTTGGTGGCGCTCGTGCACGCGTTGTTGTCCTCGCAGGCGCTGCCCGTCGCCAGCGCCTTGAAGGCGCAGCCGCCGGCCTTGGGATCGCAGCTGTCGGCGGTGCAGAGCTTGTGGTCGTCGCATAACTTCACGCCCGACAGCACCACACGAATGCGATGATTGCCCCGATCGGCCACGGCGAGGTGGCCAGCGGGATGCACGGCCAGCCCAAACGGCCCGTTGAGCCGCCCGTTGGTGCCAAAACCGTCCTGGTTACCGGGCTCGGCGCCAAACACCGCGTCCACTTGGCCCTTGTTGAGCTGCAGCAGGCGATGCTGGCTATAGGACACGATCCAGAGCGCCCCGGACTTATTGAACGCGACGTCGTAGATGTCGCCCAGCCCCGCCACCAAGGCCGATCCGGCCGAATACGTGGCCGATCCGCTGCCCGCCACGGTGGTCACGTTGCCCGCCGGATCGATGCGCCGCACACGCCGATTCGTCGTGTCCGCGACGAAGACGTTGCCCGTCTTGTCGATGTCGAGACCGCGCGGATTGTAGAACTTCGCCGAGGAGCCCGGACCATCCTGATAGCCGTAGCTGCCTTGACCCGCGAGCGTGCTGACGACCCCATTCACCCCGATCTTTCGGATGCGAAAGTTGCCCGCGTCGCTCACGACCACGTTGCCCGCGCTGTCGACCGCGACGCCGTAGAGCGCCTTGAACTGCGCCTGCGCCTTGGGGCCGTCGACGTAGCCGCTGGTGCCCGCGCCCGCGAAGGTGCTGACCGTGCCATTCGGCTGAATGCGCCGCACCCGCCAGTTGGACGGCCCCACCACCAACACCGAGCCGTCGTTGGCCCGCGTCAGGTCTTCGGGGTACGTGAAGCGCGCGACTTGGCCTGGACCGTCCGCAAAACCCGCGACGCTGCCTGCGACCGTCGTCACCGTGCCATCAGGCGTGACCTTGCGAATCCGATGGTTTTGGCGATCCGCCACCCACACGTCGTCGCCGACCCAGGTGACCGCGCCGGGGTAGTAGAACGTCGCCGCGCCGCCCTTTCCGTCCGCAAAACCGGCCGTTCCGCTGCCGGCCAAGGTCTCAAGCTTCGGCAGCTCCGCGCTGCAGCTGCCGAGGTAACACGCCTCGCCCGCGGTGCACGCCGAGCCGTCATCGCAGGTCAAGCGGTTGTGCTCGTTGGCGCACACGCCGAGGAAGGGATCGCAGCTGTCGGTGGTGCAGCTGTTGCCGTCCTCACATGTTTTTGTCTTGCCGCTGCATTTGCCGTTGGTGCTGCACGACGAGTTGGCGATGCACGCGTCGTTGTCGGTGCAGGCTGTGCCCTGCTTGGCGTTGACATGCACGCAGCCGCCCTGCTTTGGGTCGCAGCTGTCAGTCGTGCAGACGAGGTGGTCATCACAGCCGAGCGCGCCGAGGTCGACGCGGCGAATACGATGCGCGTCGCTCGCGGCCATCCACAGCCGGCCTTGGCCGTCGACGTCAAGGCCGTAGCCGTAGGTCATGACGTTGGCCACATGCAGCCCGCCGTCGACGACGAGGCCGGTGCCGGCGATCAGCGTCGACACCACGCCTTTGTGCAGCAGCCGCAAGCTGCGGTAGTCGCGGAGAAACACGCGCCCATCCAGCGCGACAGCGAGCGCGTTGGGGTAGGTGAACGTCGCCGAGCTCGCCGCGCCGTCTTGCTGGCCGCTGCCGCCGCTGCCCGCGACGGTCGTGACGACGCCCGTGGTGGAGATCTTGCGGATGCGGCGGTTGCTGTAATCGGCGACAAACACGGCGCCGTCGCTGTCTACCGCGATGCCGCGCGGCGTGTAGAACTTCGCCGACGAGCCCGGCCCATCGACGTGCCCTGCGACGCCTGAGCCCGCCAACGTGCCGACCAGCCCGCCGGGCGTGATCAGCCGCACGCGATGCGTACCGGAGTCGCTGACGTAGACCGTGCCCTTGACCGACGCGGCGATGCCCCACGGGTAGCTGAACTTCGCTTGGCCACCGGGCCCGTCGACGTAGCCGTTCACCCCGGTGCCCGCCAGGGTTGTCACCACACCAGCCGGGCTGATGCGGCGCACGCGGTGGTTGCCATAGTCCGCCACAAACGCCAGCCCGCCCTGCGTGGTGGTGATACCGCGCGGCGTGTTGAAACGCGCCACCGCGCCCGGACCGTCCACAAACCCAGCGATGCCATAGCCGGCGACGGTCACGACGGACTTGTCCGCCTCGATACGCCGAATCCGGTGGTTGCTGCCGTCCGCCACCCAGGCGCGCCCACTCTGGTCCACCGACACATCATACGGACTGTAAAATTGCGCCTCAGCTGGCTTTCCGTCCGTAAAACCGGCCGTTCCGGTGCCCGCGACAGTGCTGACCAAGCCAAGTCCGCTGACGCAGCCGCCGTCTTTGCAGGCGTCTCCCTGCGTACAAGCGTCGCCGTCGCTGCACGCCGCGTTGTGCACGGGGTTGGTGCACGCCGCCGTGGTGGTGTCGCAGAGGTCGTACGTGCAGGCCTTGCCGTCCGAGCACGTCTTCACGGTGCCACCCGCGCAGCCGCCGACTGTGTCGCAGACCTCGCCGGTGGTGCAGGCGTCGCCGTCCGAGCAGACCTGGCCAGCCGCGATGGTCTTATGGCTGCACGCCCCGGTTTTTGCGTCACAGAGGTCTGTGGTGCAGGGCTTGCCGTCGCTGCAGGACTTGGTGGCGGATGGGATCGCGCGCACACGATAGTTGCTGGTGTCGCCCACAAAAACGGTGTCGCCGACGGCGGTCACGCCATAGGGGTAGGTAAACTTCGCAACATTGGCGGGTCCGTCCGTGTAGCCGGCTGCACCGCCAGCGAGCGTGGTCACCACGCCTGTGGCAGAGATGCGCCGAATGCGGTGATTTTGTCGGTCGGCGACGAGCACGCGGCCTTGGTCGTCAAGCGCCAAATCCGCTGGGTAATAGAACTGTGCGGAGGCCCCGACGCCATCCTTGGACCCCGGGCTCGTGCTGCCCGCCACCAGGCTGGTCACGCCGCCTGGCGTCGCCTGCCGGATCATGTGGTGGTAATAGCTTGAGAAATAGACCATGCCGGCGGCGTTCACGATCACGCTGCTCGGCCTGTAGAGGTAGGCGCCCGTACCGGTGCCCTCTTTGTAGCTGGCGCTGCCATTGCCGACGAACGTCGTCACCACGCCAGTGAGACTGACCTTGCGAATCCGGTTGTTGTAGGTGTCCGCGACGTACACAACGCCGTCTGGCCCGATCGCCACACCCTCTGGACGGTAGAATCGAGCCGACGTGGCAGGACCATCCGCAAATCCATTCCCGTTGTGGCCAGCCAATGTGCTGACGGTCCCATTCGCCGAGATCTTGCGGATCGCGGAATTAGTTCGATCGGCGACAACCAGCGTACCGTCTGCGTGGGCGGCGACGTCTGCTGGACCGTAGAACCGTGCCTGAGCCGCAGGACCATCTAGAAAATTGGCGACGCCGCTGCCGGCGACCGTCGTGACGACGCCAGTGGGCGAGATGCGTCTGATCTTGTTCCCATTATAATCCGCGACATAGACGTTGCCCGCGCCGTCTCGGCCCATCCCTCTCGGGTAGTTATGGGCTGCCGCGGTACCCACACCATCCGTCGAATTGTTGGCGCCACTACCGGACACCGTCGATACCAACCCCGCGGCCGCTGGCACACACTTGCCCGCCGCGCAGTGGTCGCCGGTGGTGCAGACCGTGCCGTCATCACAGCTCGCGCTGTTGGCCTGCGCCACGCATTTGCCGCTGCCCTTGTTGCACGCGTCGTCCGTGCACGGGTTCTTGTCATCGCAGACCTTCGCCGCGCCAAAGCTGCACTTGCCGTTGCTGCAGGCGTTCGTCGTACACGCGTCGTTATCGTCACACGGCGCCTTGTTCCAGCCGGTGCCCGCGCCGTTGCACACCGCGATTTGCGTGCCCGAGCACGACATCTCGCCGGGCTTGCAGGCCTGCGTCACACACGCCGCCGCCAAGCAGATCTTCTTGCTCGCGGCGCAGTCGGTGTTCTTCACCCAGGCCGTGCCCGTGGCGTTGCACGTCGCGAGGCTGTCGCCCACGCAGCCCTTGGATCCGGCCTTGCAGACGATCGTCTTGCAGGCGCCAGCGTCACACGTCGCGCCGCTGTTACACGCCGTCGTCTGCCAGCTGAGCTGATCGGCCGAGCACGAGAGCAGCTTCGCCGCGTCTGCGCCGCTACCGCACTTGGTCTCGTCTTTCTTGCAGGCGAGGGCCTTGCACACACCAGCGTCACAGATCTTGCCGCCAGCGCAGGCCTCCTTTTTGCCCAGCGCCGTGCCGGTCGCGTCGCAGAGCATCACGTCGTTGCCGCTGCACGTCGCCTTGCCCGCCGTGCAGATCACCTTCGCGCACACGCCTTTGCTGCATGCTGTGCCGCCGGGGCAGACGCCGGCTTTCCACGAGAGGCCGTCCGCCGCGCAGGTCTCCAGCTTGCCGAGCGTGCCGCCGACGCCGCACTGCGTCGCGCCGGGGCTGCAGATCGCCTTCAAACACGCGCCCTTCAAGCAGGCCGTACCAACCTTACACGTCGTCACCTTCGCGGTGGCCGTGCCGGTGCTGTCGCACTTCAAGACGTCGGCGCCAGCGCAGAAGCTCTGGCTCGGTGTGCAGATCTTCTTCGCGCAGGTCCCGGCGATGCACACCGCAGCGGCGCCGCACGGGATCTCGACCCAGCCAAAGCCGTCGGCCTTACACGTCTTCGCCGCGTTGGTCTTGTCATCGCAGACCGTCGATCCGGGCTGGCAGAGCAGCTCGACGCAGGCCCCGCCCTTGCAGCCCTTGCCGCCCGTGGCGCAGTCCTGCACCCACGTCGCGTCGTCACCAGCGCTGTTGCAGGTCTTGAGCACCGTCAGGTCGCAGTACGTCTCTTTCGGCACGCAGCTCACCGGCACACACTTGCCGACGGCGCACGTCTGCTTCGCCGGGCAGTCCACCGACACCCACACCCCCGCCTTGCACGTCAGCGTCGAGAGCTTGGCGCACGACACCGCGCCGTCTTTGCAGGTCTTGGTCACACACGCGCCCGCCAGACAGGTGCCCGCCGCGCCCGCGTTGGGGCTGCCCGCCGGCAACGTCGCGCAGCTCTTGCCAGCGATCTTGCTCAGCCCGTCCTTGCTGCAGACGGCGAGCTTGTCGCCCGCGCAGACGTCCTGATCCGGCTCACAGATCCAGCCCTTACAGGCCGCCAAACCAGCCTTTCCGCCGTCTTTCTCGCCCGGCACGCAGGTCTGTTTGGGGTTGCAGTCCGCCTTGCTCCACGACAGCCCATCGGCCGCGCAGGTCTCCACCGCCGCCGCCGCGCACTTCGTCTCGCCGGGCTCGCAGACCTTCGGCAAACACGCGCCGTCTTTGCAGACCTCAGTGGCGCCGCACGGCGTCTCCTGGCCGACGCTGGTGCCGCGCGCGTTGCAGGTCTTGACCACGCCACCAGCGCAGATCTTCACGCCAGGCTTGCAGATGACGACCCTGCACGCGCCGTCGTCGCAGACCTCCGCCGTCTTGCAGGTGGATTCTTGCCACGCGCCGCCGCTGTCCTCACACGTCGAGAGGGTCGTCGGGTTGGTGCACTTGGTGTCGCCCTTGGCGCAAATATCCTTCAAACACAGCCCAGCAGCGCAAAAGTTGGTGGGCGCGCAGTCCGCCTCGCCGATGCAGTCGACGCAGTACGCCGCCGCCTTGTCGCAGACGCCGCCAAAGTCGGCGCAGTCCTTGCTGCTGGTGCACACCGGTGGCTTAGGTAGGCAGTGCCCCAACCTGCAGACGTAGCCGTCTTTGCAGTCGTTGTTGCCAGAGCAGTCGACGCAGTGCCCGGCTTTGAGATCACACACCGCGTTGGCGTCGAGGCAGGTCTTGTCGGATTCACACGCCAGCGCGGCCTTGCACTGCATCGTCAGGCAGACCTCGCCCTGAGCGCAGTGGTGGTCGAGCAGACACGGCACGCAGGTGCCCGCCGCGGCGTCGCAGTGCGGCGTATCGCCGCCGCAGTCCGCGGCGCCTTTGCATGGCCCGGATGCGGCCGTGTCCGCAGCGCCTGTGTCCAACAGGCCCGTATCCAAGGCGCCTGAGTCCAACACGCCGCTGGTGTCTTGGCTCGTCGCGGTCTGGTCCGGTGCGTCGGCTGGGGTGTCCTTGCCGGCGCACGAGGCAAGGACGAGGCTGGCCGCCAACACGATGCAGCCATGAGTGATTTGCCGATCTCGATTACTGAGAAGATGCACGAATGCCTCCGTCGCGGGCCGCGGACCGAGGGCAGCGTCGTGTGCTCGCTCGAAGGGCGGTGTCGTGTGTTGCGACGCACGCTACCAAACCGTCACGCAGATCTCTACAGGATGTTGCCTTCAACGCGCCGGATCACGCCTACGGGCACGGATACGTCAGCGTCAGCGGCTGTCCTGCGCCGGAAACGCAGGCATATTCACAAAGCACGAGATGGGTCGGCTGACTTGCAGGCGTGAGATAGTAGCCCTGAGAGGTGCCGCACGCCGCCGCGTCCTTGACCGCAACAAAGGTCTGCGTCTGCCCGCTGGCGACCAGCTGTACCTGCATGCCCGTCTGCGCGGGGCCGTAGCTGGTGACGTTCGTCGGTAGACCATAGCTGCACTTGTTCGCAGCGCTGCCCTGGGCGGTCATGGTCTTGAGCAGATCACCAAACAACGATGACCAGCTTGAATCACACACCGGCTGCTTCAGGC
>CALENB010000068.1 GCA_937910235.1 uncultured Myxococcales bacterium
CAGCTCGTCAACGCAGTCCCAGGAGTCGAGCTCGCTGGCGCGGTCGTGCCGCGTCGGCTCCGCTCGTAGTTCACGCCAGCTCCTGCGCTCCAAGGCCATACCACGCTGCACCTTGGTTCGACACACGGGTGCGGTACTTACAGGGGGTTGACACAACCGCAGGGTGATGCGTATCATACCGCCATGTTGCATCCGCCACCTTTGCTGCCGTGTCGCCGCCCTCAGAGTTGGCCGAAGTCTCCGGTTTGGGGCGTGATGGCGGGGGGCTTGGTACTGCTATTTGCGGCGTGCGGGTCCAATGCAGAGAAGGTGGCGGCGCCCGATTGCGCCATCGTCGCGGGCATCGATGCCGTGACAGTGGATGGCGTCACTGCGGATGGCGCGCCGGGTGATGCAGCCACCACGGACGATGGCGCGGCTGACTCAGGCGACGTGCTCGCCACGCTAGACCCGTGTCTTGTGGCGTGTGATCGCGCCATCGACTGCGCCGTGATCGACTGCAAAGGCTACACCTGGGCTTCGTCTGGTCCTCTGTATGTCGACTGCGTAACCAGCTGCGACAAACAACCGCTCGCGCTCAACGCCAACTCGAACTGCAAGGACGCGTCGGTCGCCTTGGCTGACGCCGTGCCGACGTTTTCCGCCTTGTGTTCCAGTAATCCCTGCCAGCAAGCGTGCGCAAAGCTCACCGGCTGCGTTGTGTCCGAATGCGAGAAAGTCGACGCCGCTGCCGGCCCGGGTATCGAGGCCGATTGTCTGAAGACCTGCACCCCGCAAACGTCGGCGTGGGTGAACGGCGGCGCGACGTGCAACGCGCTCATTGAGGGCATCGCCAGCAACGACGCAGCCTTCGCGAGCAACTGTCATGGCGCAGGGACGACTCCGACCACCTGCGCCACACAAGCGCAGTGCGCGCCCTACGGCAACAAGCTCACAGGCTGCCTACTGAAGAACTGTTCCGCCGCCGCCAAGCCCTACGAAACGGGCCTTCAAACAGCGCTGACAGCCTTTTGCGCTGGCGACGCGAAGTGTCCAACTCCTGCTGTGGTCGCGTCCATTGTCGCGCCCACGACGACGTGCGCCAGCCCCGGCCTCGCACAGTTCGGCAAGGCCGCCCCCTTCAAGCGAATCTGCGACGGGACCGTTGGCGCGAGCGCCACAGAGATCGCTAGTGCCTGCACAGGGTTGATGACGTGCCCGAACACCGACTGGCTCGTCTCAAAGGACGTTTGTCTCGTGCTTTTCGGCATGCGCGACGACGCGGCGACCCGGATCCCGTGCCTGAACGCGGCGACGGACTGCGCTGCACGCGGCGCCTGCCTGCAGGGGTTTTGAGATGATCTCCAGCTGCCATTTGGCGAGGTGTCGGCGGTTCGTGAGCGTCATGGCCGTGCTCCTCGGGGCTTGCGGTTGTGCCGATGACGTACCTTCAGTCGCACCCTGTCCGGCGGACGCCAGCGCAAGCGCCGACGGAGTCGCCGCCGATGGTGGCGGAGGCGATGCACAAGCTGACGCGGGGGCCACAAAACCGCCCTCAGCCACCGAGAGACTCTTCGACCCGAAGGCGCCGCTGCGCACGTTTCATCTAACCGTGGCCGACAAGGACTGGCAGTGGTTGCAGAAACACGCCGTCGAGGAGACCTACGTGCCGGCCACCGTCGCCAGCGCAGGAGAGACCTCCACCGCCGGAGCCGTGCGCTACAAGGGCGCGTTCGGTTCGCTGGTTTCATGCTTCGATAAAGACGGCAATCAGACGTGCAAGAAGCTGTCACTCAAGGTCAGCTTCAACGAGAGCGACAAAAAGGGCCGGATGTTCGGGGTGCGGAAGCTCATCCTGAACTCGTGCAACCGTGATCCCAGCTGCCTGCGAGAGCGCCTCGGTTACACGCTTTTTGCCGACGCGGGCCTGGTCGCTCCCCGCGCAGTCCACGTCCTCGTGCGCATCAATGGCGGGCCGCCATCGGTGTATCTGCTGGTCGAAGCCATCGACAAGGAGTTCCTGGAGGACCACTTCGACGATGAAGGCGGCAACCTCTACAAGGAGGCTTGGCCAGCCGGCGAGAACGTGCAGGGCTGGAAGAACGCTCTGAAAACCAACGAAAGCAAGGCGGATGTGAGCCGCATGCTCGCGTTCTCCAAGGCCGCCAGCAACGCGACGTCTGAGACGTTCAACGCGGCCGTGGCGCCATGGATCGACCGCGATGTCATGATGCGCTACTTCGTCGTCGACCAGCTCACCAACAACTGGGACGGTATCTGGAAATTTTATTGCCCGAACAAGGATAGCTGCCGCAATCACAACTTCTACGTCTACGACGATCCGACCTCCGGCAAATTCGTGGTGTTGCCGTGGGACCTCGACCACACTTTCACGCAACCCAACGCCGACATGGCGCGTTCGTGGTGGGACGATGGCCCGACCGCATGCGATCTGCAAAATCCAAACGGGTTCATTGCGATACGGGCGCCGCAATGCGATCCGCTCCTCGCCGGGTTGATGCGGCAAGGCTGGGCTGCCTACGTGGCTCAACTCGATACCTGGACCGCCGACGGAGCGCTCCTGAGCGCGCCTCGGTTGCATCAGCGACTCGAGCAGTGGCGTGCGCAGCTGCAGGAGCCCATCAAAGCCGATCCCAAGGGACCCGGGCTCGTGATGTGGCTCAGCGCGACCTCACAACTGCGACAGATCTTGACGGTCCAAGTGGCCGAAGCGCGGGCGTTGCTGACGTGGAAGCTGCCGACGCCGCCGTAGCCATGCGCACCCTCGTTACCCTCGCTCTCGCCCTGAGAAATGAGGCTTGCAGGGCGGGTGGCGTGCCGGGCTTGGACCAGCCAAAATGGACCGGAGCGGTGCGACCTAGCTCGTGTCGCACGGGTTCCTAGACCACGCGGCATCGCATCGCCGAATGTGGTAGGAATGCGGTAGGAACACCAGCTGCTGTGGGTCAGCCATGGATAGACCGCATGAAGCCGCTTTCACTCTGAGCCACCCTGCCGAGTTTACA
>CALENB010000069.1 GCA_937910235.1 uncultured Myxococcales bacterium
TGTTATGTAAACTCGGCAGGACGGCTGGAGGACGAAGTGGCATCATCTCGCCTATCCATTGCGGCGCTTTCTCAAGGTCAAGACTGGCGACAAGTCCATCGTCGGCTGGAGCGCCAAGAACAACGCCTACATGGGACACAACTATGCCTACGTGCTACCGCAAGTGAACCTCTACAGCCTCTGCAAGACCTGCTGCGCGCGATTTTCGTTTGTCGGGTTGGATCGGACCGCTCAACCGCCTCGCCTCATCACGGGGGAGTACGCGGTAACCAGCTACAACGGCCGTCTCATTCGCTGGCTGCTCGACGCCGCGACCGGAAGGCTCCAGGCGACAGACAACCTCGTGCAGTCACCCTTCGCCTATTTTGCTGGCGTGCGGCGCATGCAGGGCGGGCTCAGCATCGGCAAGGAGGTGTGGATCTCCTCTAGCGACAAGTATCCGGGCACGTCGTCTATCGCCTCGCTCTATCGCTACACCGGGCTGGGCGCCAAGGTGACCCTGCGCAAGTTGCCGCGGGTGCCCGAGGATCTGAGCTATCACAAGGCAGAAGGCGGCTTGTGGACGCTGACGGAGGTTCCCAAGAAGCGCTATGTCTGGTCGATGCCTGAAGCGACGTTGCCCAGCGCCGGATGCAAGTGAGCGCCGACACCGACTCACGCGAATCCGTTGTAAACGAAGGTGAAAAGCGCACGTCTGGCGCTTGTCCTGCGGCGGTTCGGCTGTCGGCGACTAGTTGCAGCCAGCGCCTTCGCAGGCCTGCTCGCCGGCCAAACCTTTGACCCAAACCGCCGTTGTTACCGATGCCGCACGCGACTTGACCCCGCCGGCGGACTTCGTCTACACAGGTGAGAACGTCACCTTGGGCTGGGGGGGCACCGCGCCAGCCGTGCCATAGACAACTCCGTATGACAGCGTTGCAACCTACCGGTACATTTCCTACTTTCGGGATCCGTTGCAGTCGTCCAACACCGCTGAGGTCAGATGCCGTCGCCAGCCTTCCGAGAGACCTCCGACGCAATCGAGGTCCACGACGCCCCGGACGCAGCGGGTCCGGACCCGCACGCCCGATTGCGTGGTCTCGGGTACGAGGACGCGGCGGCATTGCTCCGTCCACGGTCCAACACCGCGTCGCCAGCAGCCGGCCAAGACGACACGGCGGAGACGCGGGGCGCCGCTGGTGCGGAGTCCGACTTCTCAGAGAAGCTCGCCAAGTGGTCCGCCACCGCTCCAAAGCAGAACTACGACCACGTACGGTTCCGCGGGGTGATGGTCAACAAGCGTACGAGGCAGCTCGTGCGGCGCGCCGAGAAGATCATGCGCGAGCACTTCAACCACGACGACTTCCGCTTCTCGTTCAGCCAGGGCAGCTACAACCGCAGCGTCTCAGCGAGCGCCGGCACCCATGACGGCGGCGGCGCCCTAGACATCCGCACCCGCGGCCACCGCAAGAAGGTCGTCGACCACATGGTGCAGTCCCTGCGCATGGCCGGATTTGCGGCGTGGTCGCGTGGCCGCGGTCACGACAGCTTCGGCGGGAGCCCGCACCTGCACGCAATCGCAGTCGGCGACCGCGAGCTTGCGCCGATCGCCCGCGCTCAAGTCACGGACTTCGCCCACGGTCGCAACGGCCTTCGCGGACACGCCCGCGACCCCGATCGCAAGCTCAAGGCGCCCGTTCCGAAGTGGGCCAAGAACAAGCTGAACAAGCTCCGTCGTTGACCTTCCGCTGAAGACACGCTGGGTGCTGAACAAGAGGCGCTGAACAAGAGGCGCTGAACAATAGGCGTTGAACAATAGGCACCCTGATGTTCTGGCCCTGCGACAGAGGGGCTCGACAATAGCCACCCTGGCCTGATTCTCTCACCAGCATGAACTGCCCGCCTTGAGCCTGAGAACCCGCCATGTCTGCACGTTGGCCGCGCACCATCCTCGTCATCGTCGTGCTGCTGGCGCCATCGGTCAGCCGCGCGTTCTCGCTGAAGGTCGTCTCCAAAAAAACTGTCGCCCCAGGGATCGTGGTTCGGCAGTACGCAACAACCGGCCCGACCACGAAGGTGTGGGCGGCCTTTGTCGACTTGTGCAAAGCGCGCATTCACGTCGACGCCACCAAGGCGCCAACTGCGTTTGCGACCACAGGGAGTTGGGGCGGCAAACGCGGCGCCACGCTCGTGGTCAATGGCGACTTCTACAAGAGCGGGCCGCGCGTCTATGGCCACGCGGTCGGGCTTGGCGTGCCCTGGCCGGACGCGCAGGTCTCGTTTGGCAGCAAGTGGAAGAGTGACTGGTATTGGCGAAACCACGGCTGGATCGCGTTTATGCACGACGAGGTCGCGTTCTCGCACTCGCAGCACACCAAGAAAAACGCGGCCAAACTGGGGGTGACGAAGGGGTGGTCGCCGAGCAAGGTCACCGCGTCGTTGCCGCCCGGCGTCATCGGTTTGGTGAGCGGCTTTCCCGAGCTGGTCGTGGAAGGCAAGCAGGTAACCTGCATCTCGCCCACGGCGGCGTCCTGTTTCCCCGACCGCGGCGATTTCAAAGCGCGCCATCCGCGCACGTCGATGGGTTTTTCGGCCGATCGGCGCACCCTGATCTTGGTGGTCGTCGACGGGCGCACGTCGAAGTCCAAAGGCATGTACGGCGCGGAGCTCGCGGAGCTGATGAAGAAGTTGGGCGCCTGGACCGCGTTCAACATCGATGGCGGCGGGTCTTCGCAGATGTGGGTCGCTGGCGGCGGCTACCAAAATGACGTCAAAGGCAACAATAACGGCGGCGGAGTGCGGGCGGTCGCCAATCATTTGGGGGTGATGAGCGGATCGAGCCAGAACGTACGGCCCGGCCACTGCCACGCCAACAAGCCCTGTCAAGTGCTGCCGGCCGCCGGTGGCATGCTCGACAACGCTGGTAGCTGTTTTGTGCCCTTTGGTCCCGCGAAATACTGGCGAACAGAGCAAGGCGGCGTCGGCGGCACGTTGCGCTGGACCAACGCATTTTCCGGCAGCACGCCCGGAAACTGGGCCTGGTGGCGCGTGGAGCTGGCGCAGGCGGGTCAGTACAAGGTCGAATACCACGCCGTCGCCAAGTGGGCGGCGCACAAGAAGACGCGCTATCAGGTCCGCGCGGGTGGCAAGACGCACTCGGTGTTGGTCGACCAGAGCAAGGGCGGCGCCTGGCGGGCCATTGGCACGTTTGAGTTCGCGAAGGGCGGCCGGCAGTGGCTGGCGGTCTTTGACACCAACGGGGGCAGCGTCGGCAAGGACCAGAAGATCATCGCCGACGCGATCCGATTGACGCGGATCGGTCCGTGGTGCGGCAACAGCGTGTGTGATTCGGGTGAGACGTGCACCAGCTGCAGCAAAGACTGTGGGTCATGCCCAACCTGCGGCGACGGCACCTGCGCCGGCGCGGAGACCTGCGTGAGCTGCACGAAAGACTGCGGCGCGTGCCCTCCAGCGTGCGGCGACGGCACCTGCGCTGGCGCGGAGACGTGCCAGAGCTGCGTGAAGGACTGCGGAGCGTGCCCTGGTCCGACAGACGCGGGAGGGAGCCCCGACGCCGACGGCGGCGACGTCGCGGTTGACGCTGGCAGCCCGCCGCCGGACACGTCGATTGGTGCGGACGACGTCGTTTCGACCGACGCGCCAGCTTATGACTCCGCCGGGGTTGACGCCCCTGTGGACTGGGACACGTCGGTTGGCGGCGTCCCGGTCCCGGACGCCGTGAGCGAAACCGACGGCGACAGCCGACCCGACGGAGATGGGGCCGATGAAACGGACGTGACGAGGATCGTTGCCGACACCGCCGCGGCACGACCGCGCCAGCGAGTTCGACTCCTGGGACTGCGTTGACGAGCTGG
>CALENB010000070.1 GCA_937910235.1 uncultured Myxococcales bacterium
GATCAGCGAGATCTGGGCCTTTGCGGAGGGGCCGAACATCACCTGAGGTGAGTCGCGCTTCTCTTTGGAGGTCTCGGTGCGGACGTCCTTGTGACCCAGCTTCTTAAGCAGCGTCTCGATGTTCTCCATGGCCGGCTCTCCCGGCGCACCGATGTGGTTGACCACGAGGATGCGTGCATAGCCGGTGATCCGCTTGAAGTCCGCGTCGCCGTGCAGGTAGGTGTAGTCGCCATCGCTGCGCGCGCGAATCAAGCGCTCAGCGCTCTGATCGGTGCCGAGGTCGGCGAGGTTCTGCAGCCACTGGATGGCGCTGGCGCGGTCTTTTTTCAGCGAGTAGCCACAACCGAGGTTGTAGATGGCGTACTCACTGCGCGGATCGAGCTTCACGGCTTTCGACAGCTTGCCCACGCCCCGGGCGACCTTCTTGTGGACCAGATCGCTGACGCCGTCCTTCGCGATCTTCTCGGCCGCCTTCTGGTCGGATTTGGTCGCCTCCGGCGGATCGTAGCGCTTCCGGCGCGGCTTTCCGGCGCTCGACGTGCTGGCGCTCGCGGAGCCGCGTGGCGCACGAATCGGCAACTTCAGCCCGAAGCGATACAAGCCATCGCGGGCGAGGAGGGACGCTTGATCGCTGCCGTTTTCGTACATCCAGTGCAGCGCCCCCTTGGCTTCGTCGCGCTGGCCGCTGGTGATCATGTGAAACCGTGCGTAGGAGCTGAACAGATCGGCGCACGTCAGCAGCTTGCCCTCGTCGGCCTTCTCGGGCTTCTCAAACTGTTTCGAGCAGCTGTGTCTGTGCTTGGTGTACGCAGAGTCCTCGGCGAACGCGGTCACGGCGACGAGCAGCGCGACGGCGACAAGGAGAGCGGGGATGGCCAACGCGGGGACGGCCGAAGCGGGCATCCGTTGCGTGGAGGTGGCGTGACGTCGCATGGTCCTCAGGGGGTTGGGCCCGATTTGTGGGCCATTTGGTGCGCAAACTCTGCGCGGGCCGCCGCCCAAGCGCGCTTCGGGGCTGCGATGCGTTGGTGTTGGCTCGGGAATCCGCGAGCCCTTCAACGTCTTTACAGCCTGCGCCATACTATCCGGGGCCGCGAGCTTGGGTCAACGAGCGCGCGCCAACGAGGCCCGGGTCCGTGACGCCGCGCTGTTGCTGCTGTCTCGCGCCACTGCGTCGCGCTACTGTGTCGCGCCACTGCGTCGCGTCGTCGACTCATCTGCTGCCTTGGAACTCGCCGTGTCCGATCCGCCCAAACGCCCGCTCCTGCAAACGGCCAGCCACCTGCTGGTCGCCGCGGTGGCGGTCGTGCTCGTGCTGGCGTGGCAGGCGTGGTCGCATCGTGTGACGCAGCCCACGCCGGCGCAGGGCGCACAGGCCGGCTCGGCTGACGCTGTCGGCGCTGCGCCTGGTGCCTCCGCTGACCCCGGGCTTCCTGGCGCGGCGAGCGCGACCACCGGCGCCGCGGCGGCTGCGATCCGGGACGACTCAGCCTCTGAGACGGACGATCCCGAGGCGCTCGCGGGCGGCCTCGGTGGTGCGGCGGCCCGCGCGCCGGTCAAGATCACGGCGACGCCAGTGGCGCTACGGGTCTGGCACAACACGCGCGTGCGTCTGCACGCAGAACCAGGACCAGACACTCAGTTCAAGCGTTTCGTTTGGCATTTCGAGGACGGCTCAGACCCCGCAGAAGGCGCCGCGGTCGACCACGTCTTCCCGGAGAGCGTGACGGACCGCCACATCACGCTTGAGGCCCATCGCGCCAGCGGGCAGCCGCTGGTGATCTCAAAGCGGCTGCCGATTGAGCGGCTCGCCGTAGCGCCCGTCGATGGCGACGCGAGCCTTGAGAAGCCGGTGCCGGGGCCGCGCGGGCTCCGGATGGCGTTGCTCGGGGCGGGCGCCATCGCGCCTCCAGCCGCCGCGCTGAGGCGGCTGCTCGCGCTGAAAGTCGACGCGATCATCGTGTTTGGCTCAGCCCCGGCCGCGGGTGGCGCAGCGCAGATCTTGGCGCAGCTCGACAGCTCAGCGCCGCTGCTCCACCTCGACACCACCCTGGCTAGTATCGAGGTCCCGCTGCCGGATACGGCCCTCGAGCGGGCGCCGTTGACGGTGGTGCACGACCCGCTCGGTCGCGTCTCAGCCGTCCCCGGCGGCAGCACCTGGACGCTGGGTCACGTCGCGTTTCTCGTCTACGACAGCCGGCCCGTCGTGAGCTCAGAGGCCGCAATGCTGGCGTTACAGCGCGGGTTCCAGGTGGCGTCGGCCTACCCGGCCGTGGTCCTGCTGTCGGCGCGTCCGTTGTCACCGCTGACCGACGGCGAGCAGGTCGCCGATCGCGCGTTCCGGATCTATGAGCACGCCCTGCGTAGCAATGTCCGCGCCGTCGTCTCTGCCAGCTCCGGCGTCGCGTTTGACGGCCGCTATGGCGGGTTGAGCGCCGTGTCGGTGGGTCAGCTCACTCCCCTCGGCTGCGCGCGGCTGGCCGGGACCGATCACTGCCAATCCGGTACAGCGACGCTGCTCGATCTCGCCAAGACCGGCGCGCCGCGAACGTTGCACCTGCGTCGGCCGTCCCTCACCGCCTGGCTCGAAGCGGCCGTGCTGCCACCGGCCGTCGGGAAGTATCGTCGATGAGCCACGATCGAACGAGCGTCGCGCTGGCGCCCTTAGCGGATGACCGCGCCGCCGTGTACGTGCACTTTCCGTGGTGTCTGCATCGCTGCGCGTACTGCGATTTCGCGACGACCGCGCGCCATGATCCGCCCGGCGACGCCTATCGCGCGCTCATCCTGAGAGAGCTCGCGTTGCGCACGACCGCGTGGCGTCCGTCCGAGATCGGCAGCGTTTTTTTTGGCGGCGGCACGCCGTCCCTGTGGGGACCTGCCAACATCGCCGCGGTGCTCAATGCGCTCACGGCGTGGAGCCCGCTGAGCCACGACTGCGAGATCACGCTCGAAGCCAACCCAGGCGCCCTGGAATCCGGCGATCTGACGAGCTACACCGCCGCCGGGATCAACCGCGTCTCCATCGGTGTACAGGCCGCCGATGACACCCGACTGCGCGCCCTCGATCGGCTCCACGACGCCGCCGCGGCGCGAACCACACTCCGCGAGATCGCCGCCCTCCTGGCCTCCGGCGCCCTGCACAGCGCCTCCGCCGATCTACTCTTCGGCGCGCCGGGGCAAGGCTTCCCAGAGCTAGAACACGACCTCGCCGAGGTGATGGCGTATGGCCTGCCTCACCTCTCCGCCTATGCGCTGACCGTGGAGGACGGCACGCCGCTGGCGAAGATGGTGGCTCGCGGTCTCGCGCCGCCCCCCGATGATGACCTGCAGTCCGACATGCTTGAGGCCCTGCCAGCGCTGCTCGCGCCGTGGGGATTGGACCGCTACGAGGTCAGCAACTTCGCCAAACCGGGGCACGAGTCACGCCACAACTTGGTGTATTGGCGTGGTGGCCCCTATCTGGCGCTTGGGGTCGGCGCCCATGGTTTCGTGCCAGACAGCGCCGGGGCAGGAATCGGTCTACGCTACGACAACGTCCGCAGCAGCGCGCTGTGGATGGCGCGGCTGGCCGACGACGTCCTCGCCGAGGCCCATCGGGAGACCATCGGCGCGGCGATCCATCGCGACGAGCTCATGCTCACCGGTCTTCGCTTGCGTGAAGGGATCGATCTGGCGGCGTGGCGGCCGCGGCTGGGCGCCGAGATCTGTGACGCGCTCCGCGTCCGGGCCCAGCTGCTGTGTGACGCCGGCGCGCCGTTGCGGCTGAACGGAACGCGCTTGTCGGTGACGCAGGCTGGCACAGTGCAGCTAGATCGCTGGTTATTGGCCCTGCTGGATGATGCTGGTTCGACCGTGTCGGAGGCCGCCAGGCCCTAGGCGACATCGTCGCCCGAAGCGGAGGCGACGACGTGGCTATGTCGCGTTGACGAGATCTACATCGACAGCGAGACTCTGCCCATGAAACGAGCCCAACACCGCAAGTTTCCATCGCACCGCACCGCAGGGATAACGCTCCTCGTGTGCGCGCTCACCCTCGCTGCGAGCATCACGCCGCGCGCCGCCATGGCCGACACCCCGCAGCAGCAGCGAGCCGTGGCGCTGTCGGGGCGGGCGAAGGCAGCCTACAAATCCAACGAATTTCAGCAGGCGGCGATGCTGTACCAGCAGGCATATGCGCAGGTGCCTGAACCCACGCTGCTGTTCAACGCGGCTCGTGCCTACCAGAAGGGCAAGTTCCTGCGTGAAGCGCTGTCGATGTTCCGGCTTTACCTGACCCTCGCGACGCACGACGACGACGAGACCCGTGCCGGCCGCGCTGAGGCGGTGGCCAACATCGCGGCGATCGACAAGGAGCTGCAGCACGCCGCAGAGCTGCGCGCCCAGAAGGATCGCGCCGCGGCGGAAGCCCGGGCTCACGGTGCGCAGCCCGATCCGACCACCGCCGAGCCAACGACCGCCGGGCCAACGACCGCTGGGCCAACGACCGCTGGGCCAACGACCGCTGGGCCAACGACCGCTGGGCCGCCGCCATCCGGAACGGGGACGCCCCCGACCACCGGCGGCCCGCCACCCGCTATGCCAGCACCAACCGTCATCGCGCCGCCTGAGATCGCAAAACCGCCCTCCGCGCAGAAGCCGGTGCACCGACCTGGCTTGTTCTCGCGGGTGAGCTCACAAGGCTGGACAGACCGGGAGATCGGCGCTGTGGCGTTGATGGGCGGCGGCGCGGCCATCGTGCTGACCGGCATCGTCCTTCACGTCGCCGCGAGCAGCGCGCTGAGCGATCTCGACGCTGATCTGGCCAGAGGCCGCATCCAGCAAGGCGGCACGACGTACTACGGCGGGATCACCCAAACCGAGGCTCAGAAGGCGATCGACACCGTCGACGGGCGGCGGCTGGGCGGCAACTTGCTGCTGGGTGTTGGCGCGGCCGCGATCGGCGTCGGCACGTGGCTGTGGCTCAGTCGTCGACTCGACGGCGAGAACAAGCTCAGTCTCGCGCCGACCATCGGCAAAGATGGCGTGGGTTGGACCCTGCAGGGGAGATTCTGATGCGCGGCTTGCTGTGGATGATCGCGCTCTGTCTCGGCACGGGGCTTGGTTGCAGCACCGGCCGCGAGGTCACGGGCGCGGGAGAGCGTTTCGCGTGCGCTTCGTCGTCGGCCTGCGCGACCGGCTACACCTGCCTGTGTGGATTCTGCCAACCCTCCGGCGGTCAGGTGTCGTGCCTGACCGACGCCGGCCCAGTCGATGGTGGCGCCGACATCGGCGCGGCTGTGGACACTGGCGCTGTGGACACTGGCGCTGTGGACACTGGCGCGAACGACACCGGCATGCTCGACGCTGGCTCAGGGCCGTGCAACGCCGCCGATTGGACCGGGTGCGCCAAGGGGCAGGGCTGCTACTGGAATGACGTCACGGGCCAGGCCGAATGCCTCTCTCATGGCACTAAGGGGCTGAATACGAGCTGTGACGCCAGCACGCTCACCGACTGCGGCCGTTCAACGAGCGGCGCGCCGCTGCTGTGCGATTCGGTCGACAAGAAGTGCTACCCGCTGTGTCTCACCTCGGCGCCGGCCAGCTGTCCGGGTGGCACGTGTTACGTGTTGCAAGACGCCGACAAGAAGAGCTGGCCCAACGGCGCCGGCATCTGCGTCAAATAGCGCGAATCGGCTGAAGATCAGGGCCGAAAGTTCCGGCTGAACGTCACGGCCGCAAGCTCACACCGGCGCCGACGTAGACCGCATCACGCACACCCGCTTCGACATGGAGCCCGAATCGCCCGGCGAGCTCGACGAAGAGCCCCGCTGTCGCGTGTACGGCGGGCCAGACGGGTGATGGCAGCGCGTTGGGTTGCACCCCGGCCTTGCGCCAGTGTGGGCACGTGGCCCGGTCTTCATCCGCGCACCCCGGCAAGGTCTCCACGCGGCGCAGCGAACCGACGGCGACCGCGAGGCCCAAGCCACCGCGCAGCATCACCCCCACGGGGCCGATCAGCTTGCGACGGTAGGCGTACTCGAACGCGACATCGAGCCCGATCAGGTCGACTTCAGTGTAGACCGGCGGCTTGGAGCCCGGCGCGTCGAGGTACCAGTTCGTGGCCGGCACCGAGGGCGTCAGCAACCCAACCCGAACACCGTACGCATGATGCCAATCGGAGGCGCGCAGCACCGAGATATCGACGCTGACGCCGATGAGATCGGGAAACCGATCGGCGTTAGCTGCCAACACCACGATCTGGCGCGGTACGCTGACGCGGCCGACATCGAACAGGACCAACGTAGAACCGGGCGGCTCGGCCGGCTCGGGTCGCGGGCGAAGGACCGGCGGCTTTGGCTTGACCGGTTTCGGTTTCGGCTTGGGTTTCGCCTTGGGTGTGATCGCCGGCAACCGCGCAGGCAGTCGGGCGGTCGTCGTCGGCGGCCGCTCGCCCTCCACGTGCGGTCGCGCGCTGTTCGGGCCAAGTTCGAGCTGCGACGGCGGCGAGACGTCCGCGGAGGCGATATTCGGGGTGATCAGCGCCATCGATGTGCAGGCGAGAACCAGCCACAGCCCCGCGCCGACTGGACGACGTCGACAGACCGCCCGTGCACAGCGCCGAGACGCCGTGGCACCAATGGCCTGCGCGCGAGGGCGGCGACGAGCGGAGCGGGCGGAGCGCAGGGACATGTTCCTCGCTGGGTTGTGGGGCCAGCACGGTACCGCGACCCACGGTGTCACGGCAATGCCACGGCCGTCGTCGAGTTGACTGGGATGGGTTGCTCCGAGCGCCGGCCTCAGCAACACTCGCGCCACCGCCACATCGGTCGTGGCGTTGGACTGAGCATGCAGTACCGCGCGATCATCTTGGACCTCGATGGTGCGCTCGTCGATACGACCCGTGCGCTGACGCGTGGCCTCAACGAGACCCTCGCGGCGAGGGGGCGTCCGCCGATCTCCGAAGACGAGGTGAGGCGCCTGCGCGATCACGGCCTGCGCGCGTTGTTGCGCGGCGCCCTGCACTTGACCGGTCGCGCGCTGTCGGACAGTGATCTGAACGACGACCTCATCGCCTTTCGCAGCCGCTATGATCATTGGCTGTTGGAGCTGAGCACCGTCCATCCGGGCGCGATTGTGGCCTTGCAGACGCTCAAGCGCAGCGGTACGCGGCAGAGCGTGTTGACGAACAAGCCATCCGAGCCAGCGCTGCGATTGGTTCGAGAGTTCGGCCTGGAGCCCTACCTCGACTACGTGGTGACCGGGGATATGGGGCTGCCCCACAAGCCTGATCCCGCCGGGCTGCTCTTGCTGCTGGAGCGGATGGACATCCCGCCCGAAGAGACCGTCTTTGTGGGCAGCAGCCGCGTCGATATCCGCACCGCCCGCAACGCCGACGTACGGGTGGCGCTGTGCAACCCCAGCACAGGCCGAGCGCGGCTCCTCGCGATGGGGGCGGACTACGTGTTGGATGACATCGCGCAGGTGGTGCCCCTCGCGACCGGTGAGCTTTCACCAAACGGCGACTGACCCGTGCGCCCTGCATGTGGCGGGGGGCGACGTCGCCCGAAGCGCCACTGCTCTCGCTAGCGCCACGTCTCCCGCTAGAGGCACTTCGCTTGCACACACACCGAGAGCGTATCGTAGGTGTCCGCGGCCATCGTGTCGCCTGGCGCCTTGATGCAGGACACCGGGCACGTGTTGTCGTTCAATGGGCACTTCGCCACACAAGTCGCGATAGACGCGCACGCCGCCGTGCCATTGCACGCCATCTCCTCGCCGGTGCAGACCCCCGATTGACACGCACCAATGCAGGCCGGATACGCGACCGCGCTGGTCTTACACTGCTTTCCATCCCAGCTGTTCTTGTGACACTTCGTCGCCAAACAGTACGACAGCGCGTAGTACGCCGTCACCGCCGCGGCGCTCGCGGTCTTGACGCAGCCGAGCCGGCAGGCGTCGTTCGTGCACTTGTCCAGGCAGGTGAGCAAGATCGGGCACGCCTGCTCATCCGCGCAGGTCTTGACCGGTGCGGCGCAGCGATCCGCTCGGCACTGCGCCACACACGTAGCGTCGTTGACCGCACATAGACCGCCGCCGGTCGGGCAGTCCCCGGCGCAGCTCGTGCTGTCCTCATTGAACTCGCAGACCGTATTTCCGCACTTTGCGACGATGCAGCCGCCGCCCCAGCACTGCCCGCCAGCGGCGCAGGTCGTGCCGTTTTTCACGCCCGAGGCGACGCAGCCCACGCCCGCCGCGCAGGTGTCCGACGTACAGGGGTTGCCGTCGTCGCAGATGGCCTTTTGTCCCGAACAGGCGCTCTTCGCGCAGCTGTCCTTGTCGGTGCAAACGTCCCCGTCGCTGCATTTGTCGGTGTTGCCGGTGTGGACGCAGCCACCCTGCTTGGGCGCGCAGCTGTCGTTGGTGCAGAGGTTGCCGTCATCGCAGCTCGGCCCCGCGGTGCTGACACACTTGCCCGCCTTACACGTCTCGACCGTGCATGGGTTGTCGTCCGAACACGCTTTGGCGTCGTTGGGCTTGTACCCACATTTTCCGGCGTCACAGGCGTCATCTGTGCACGGGTTATCGTCCGCACAACTCTTGGGGCTGCCGGCACACTCGTACTTGTTGGCGTCCGCTTGGGTCGACTCGCAGCGGTCCATTTCGGTGCACGGATTCTTGTCGTCGCAGGCCGTCAGCGGCGCGCCCTTCGTCGCACATTCCGATTTGCCCGCTTTGGTCTCACACGCCGCCACGGTGCACGGGTCGTTGTCCTCCGGGCAAACGATCGGCTTGCCGACGCAGAGGCCCGCCACGCACGTGTCTTTGTCCGTGCAGCCGTCGCCGTCGCTGCACGTCTCATCCTTGGCCAACTCCCGTGGCACCACCACGCAGCCGCCCTTGATCTTCACGCAGATGTTCATGCTGCAGACGTCGTTGGTCGGCAGGCACTGTCGCGCCTTGCTGGTGCATTTGCCCTGGTTGCACTTGTCCTGATCAGTGCACGGATCGCCATCGTTGCACGCAGAATCGTTGAAGTTCGTGACGCAGCCCGACAGCTTGTTGCAGCTATCGGTCGTACAGACGTCTCCGTCATCGCAGTCCACGGCGACACCGACACACGCTCCCTTCTGGCAGGTCTGTTTGGTCAGGCACTTGTTCGAGGTGCCACACGTCGCGCCGTCCGCGGCGGCGATCACGGTGCACAGCCCGCTCGCCAAGTCACACGCCGCTTGGTGGCACGGCGACGTCACGAGCGCCGCGCACTGACTGTCCTGCTTGCACCCTTCCGGGATCGGGACGTCCGCCGCTTTGGTGTCCGCGCCCCCGCCGTCTGCTCCGTCTGCGACCGCGCCCGCGTCCCCGGCGCTCGCGTCGGTCCCAGCATCCACCACCGCGTCGGTCTGCCCAGCGTCGGCGGCCGAGGCGCTCGGATCATTGTCTCGTCGCGTCGGCAGGCAACCCACCATCGACGCAAGCAGCAGCCACACCGCTACGTTGGTCGCTCGTC
>CALENB010000071.1 GCA_937910235.1 uncultured Myxococcales bacterium
GGCCTAGGTTCCTACCAATCGTCGCCCGGGCCCGATTCGCCGTGTAATCCAGCGACGCACACGTCGGGCTGCCGGATCGCCGCCAATCAGGTCATGACCTGCGATGTGGCGACCAGCAAGTGGCAAGAGGGCGCGTTGTGCGGCGCCGGGACTGTGTGCAAAGAGCTCGTGCAGGCCGGCGCGGCGGCCTTTTCGGGCAGCTGTGAGCTGGTCGTCGTCGGCGCGACAGACACGGGCGCAGGGTCGATTGACGGCGGCATTAACGCGGCTGACGGCGGCGGAGCGGACACGGGCGCAGCCGCCTCGGACGCCACGACCGGCGGGTCGGACGGGGGCGTAACGACCGATGGTGGCGGCACCACCGACGCAGGCACAATCGATAGCGGTACAGCGGACGGTGGCATGACCGACATCGGCACGACGGACAGCGGCGTGGCCGACACCGGCACGCCCGACACGGGTATGACCGACACAGGTATGACCGACACAGGTATGACCGACACGGGCACGACCGACGGGGGCGGCACCGACCCCCTCATTGAGCCCACGATCGCGCAGCCGCCGGTCGGGAGCACCGTCCTGGCGCCGACTGTCACGTGCCCGATCGATGGGACCAAGGTCACAAACGACAAGAATGGCTACAAAGTCGTCTATTACACCAAGAAAACAGCGCAGGGGGACGTACTGCACGGCTCGTACGAGGCCGCCGACAGCCAGGGCAACCTCCGCGTCAAGTCCTGCTACATCGATGGCAAGCCGGCCGGCTCGTATGCTGGCTGGTATGCGGACGGTACGAAGCGCGCGGTGCTCTCCTACACCGCCACCGGCGAGGCGCAGGGCCCGTACCAAGTCTGGGACGAGAAGGGCAACACCATCGTGCAGGGCGTGTTCAAGGGCGATGAGCTCTACGGCAACTACAAGCGCTGGTACGACGGCGGCACACAAGTCGAGCGCGAGCTGTACTTCAACCCGCCCGGGCAGCTGCGTGGCGTCCAGAAGAACTGGCACGAGAACGGCAAAGAATCGCGGCGGTCATTCTACGATGATGCCGGCTTGATCACGGGGACGACGCGGAACTGGGATGACAAGGGCAACCTCGAGTTCCAAGGCAACTACGTCAATGGTCTCGCCAACGGGGTGCACACCTGGTGGCACGCTAGCGGCGCGCTGCAGGGCAAGGTGGTGTTCGTCAAAGGCACCGGCACCCTCACCCTCAAACACGAGAACGGCAACGTCTCGGACAGCGGCGCGCTCGTCGCCGGCAAGCGCGAGGGCGCGTGGGCCTCGTACGCGTCGGATGGCACCAAGACGTTTCAGGGCGACTACAAGGCGAACGTGGGCCCGATCGCCTTCTGGTTCGCCTCGGGCGCGAAGGGCATCGTCAGCGCGCACGACGAGGACCTGCAGTACCACGGCAGCTACACCGAGTGGGCCTCGGACGGTGTGCAGACCTGGTTCGGCAAGATGAAACACGGCTTGCGCGTGGGCACTTGGCAGTATTCGCCGCAGTCCGGCCAGACGATCGACATCTGCTACGCCGACGGCGGCCTGCTCACGTATGACACCTGCCCAGCCGGATTGGTCGTCGAATAGTGGCGTAGGTGACCCGGGAGTCGGAGTCCGGCGGCGAAACCCGTCGCGCCACGGCCGCCGCGCTGGTAGCCTGCACACTCGGTCGTTCTTCCCTTCGTCCGTGCTTGCTGCTCGTGCCCGAGGTCATCCCATGCATTCAGACTCCAGACGGCGCCAGCCCACCTCACATCGCTTGACGATGCGCTCTGCGCTTGCCTGGGCGGTCCTCGCTGGGGTCGCGTTTGTCGCGACGAGTGGCGTCGCCTCCGTCGCCGAAGCCGGCGCGCCCAAGGTGCTGGCGACACATCCGGTGCAGAACGGCGAGCTAGTGGGCAACACCGTCATGTTTGTCGGCTACGATCTGGCCGAATCCGGCACGACGCCGACCGTGCAGGTCGCGGACGACACCGACAAGTCGATCGTGCCCGTGCGCGTCACGTCGCGCTGCAAGAAGGGCAAAACCAAGGCCGCGCCGCAGCGGTGCAACGTGCTCGCGCGCTTGCTGAAGTGGACGGTCGGACACCGCTATCGCGCCGTGCTGCATGGCCACACCGTGACGTTCACGATCGCGAAGGGCGACCCCGGCATGGCGAAGCGCCGCCGCACCACGAAGCCATAGCGGCCGCGCCCGCGCGATGAACCGAGCCGGGTCTCTGCGCGTTCAAGCCGGGCCTCTCCGCCTTGGCTACCGCGCGCGGCTCTTGCCTTGCAGCGGTTGAATGCCCTCGACCACACGCGGCTGCGCTGCGAGCAGCTGCGGCCGGGTCGCGAACCGACGCTCTTGCTGGCTGTCGTGACCACGTGACGCCAGCGGAAACGCCGCGATCGCAAGGTTCCAGAGCGATTCGCAGGTCTCAGTCGGCACGGTCGCACGCAGCCGCACGCCGTCCTCCAACCCAAACACGAACACGTGCTCCGCTTCGCCCGCCACCGTCGCGCGTTCGCGGTACAGCCAGACCACGCCTGGTGCACCGCGGAGCGCGGCGCTCAGTCGTCGGCGCTGCGCCCGCGCCCGCACCAACATCACCGTGCCCACGACGCTCATCATGCCGCAGAACCCGGCCACGATTCGCAGGCCGTTGATGCGATCGGGCGTATTGGAGCCGCCCGCCAGCCCGCCGACCGTGAGGTTGTGCAGCCAAGCTTCCAGTGCGGGGCCATAGCCAAACAGCAGCACGACCACGCCGACACAGGCGACCACGGCGGTGACGGTGGCCACCGGCGTGAGCCAATGCGGTCGCCACATGCCGGACTCAATCCGTTGAATCAGCTCTGGATCTGCGCTCATAGAGGGTCCTGGTGGCGAGGGGAGCGCGCCCGGGGTGGTCCCGAACCAGCGGCCTGCGGCGCGCAGCATAGATCGCTTTGGTGACCAGTGCGTATGTGACTCCACCTGCAAGGAGGTCCCATGTCGCGCAATCGTCCCGCCCTAGCTTCCCACGCCACCGTGATGGCCGCGCTGCTCGCCGCCGTGGCGGCGGCCTCGCTCGCGTGTAGCACGCCCGACGAGCCGCTTGCGCCACCGATTGTGGATCCAGACCGCAGCGTGACCGACCCGGATCGTGGCGCAGCGGACCCAGACCTTGGCGCCATAGCGCCCGGAGATCCGGCGCCGCAGGCGCAGATGCAGCCGAAACAGGGCACGTCGCTCGCCAACCTCGCCGCAGTGATCCAGCCGATCCCGCGCGATCAGGCCCGTGCCCAGGCCGCGCCCTTTGAGCTCACCGCCAGCGACGGGACGGGGCTGCGGCTGCGCTCGGTCGACGCCAAGGTCATCGTCGACGGGCCGCTCGCGTTCACGGAGCTGCACCTGATCTTCGATAATCCCCAGCCGCGCCAAATCGAAGGGCGCTTCTCGCTCACGCTGCCGCCGGGCGCCGCCGTCAGCCGTTTTGCGATGAAGACCCAAGGTCGCTGGATGGAGGGCGAGATGGTCGCGCGGCACCGTGCGCAGCGAATCTACGAGGACTACCTGCACAAGCGCCAGGATCCCGCGCTGCTGGAGGTGGACGCCGGCAATCGATTTCGCGCCAGGGTGTTCCCCATCCCCGCTCGAGGCCGCAAGCACCTGATCGTGTCGTGGAGTCAGGAGCGCACCGATCCAAAGACGGCGTACCGCTTGCCGCTGGTGGGCCTGCCGACGCTCGATCTGCTGCGTGTCCGCGCGTGGCTGTACGGCGCCGCGGGCGGGCCTCGTTTGGTGCAGCTCGACCGCCGCGATCTACAGCCGGCGGTTGATCTGGAGCTCTATCCCAGCGCGATCGGCCCGGCGGTGCAGGGTTTTCGCAGCGGTCGGGTCGCCATGGCGCGGGTCACGGCGTCTCGAAGCACCAAGCCAGCGCAGCACGACGAAGCGTGGCTCCTGGTGGACACGTCGGCGTCGACGACACGCTATCAGGGCGCCACGCTCGCCTTGTTGCCGAAGATGGGCCGGACCCTGGCGGCGGCGGGTGTGTCGCGCGTGGTGGTCGTCGCGTTTGATCAGGAGACGAAGGTCGTGTGGCGTGGCGCGCCGGACGCGCTCGGAGATTGCGTGCCAGCGCTGCGTCAGCGTGGCGCCATGGGGGCTTCGGACCTGGACCACGCCTTGGCCTCCCTCGCTGAGTTGGGTGATGACACGTTGGCGAAGCGGCTCGTGCTGGTCACGGACGGGGTCATCACCGCCGGCGCGCGGGAGCCAGACGCGCTGCGTGAGCGCCTGCGCGTGTTGGCTCGCCGTGGCGTGCGCCGTGTGGATGCGGTCAGTCTGGCCGCCGCGCGCGACGAGCCGCTGCTGACGACCTTGGTCCAGGGTCAGGTCGAAGAGGACGGTGTCTTCATTCGGCCGGGGCGCGATGGCGCCGACCTCGCGCGCCTGGCTCGTCGCACGCTGGCCCCGGTGCAGGTGGTTGTGCCTGGAGCGGCGTGGGTGTGGCCGCAGACGCTGCGTGGTCTTCAGGCCGGGCAGAGCGCGCTGGTCTGGGCTGAGTTGCCCGAGAATGCGGCGTTTGAGGTGCAGCTGAGCGGCGGCATGACCGGCGTACAGCGACCCCAAACACGCCCAGCGCTGGCGCCGCTGCTGGAGCGCGCGTGGGTGCAGGCTCGCATCGCCATGCTCTCGGCGGCGCATATGGGCGACGCGACCGAGGCCCGCGCGCGCCTCAAAGAGAAGGCCGTGGCGCTGTCCCTCCGCCACCGCGTGCTGAGTCCTTGGACCGCGTTTCTCGTCTTGGAGAACGAGCGCGAGCTGCGGCGATACGGCATCGATCGCACGCGCAGCGCCGATATTTTGGCGGTGAGCGCGACCGGGCAGGCCGTGCGTTTGTCACGGCAGGCCCTGCACCACGACGATCGCTCCGGCCTGCGCGGCGATCGCGACCTGCACCGCGATCCTGACCTGGACCCAGACTCTAAGGTCGCGGAGGACCCCAAATCGGAGTCACGGATGGACCGCGACACACCGTCACGCCGAGAGGAGCGCGGCCGCCAACCTGACCTCGAAGCGACCGCGTCGCCGCGTCGGCCTGGCCCCCGTGCGGCGACGACAGACGCGGAGGAGTCCGCTGGCGACCACGCGAAGGGACAGGCGAAGGGACAGGCGAAGGCGGCTGCGAACAAGGACGTCGTCGAGGCGTTGGCGGGCGCCCGAGCGGTCGACGAGCGGGAACCCACTGAGGACTTGCCGGCGACGAGCCGAGGGCAGGGCGGTTTTGCGCCGAGCGGTCGGTCCGTGCCGAGCGCGCAGCGCGACCTGAGAGACCGCCTCGCGCCGACGGATCGGCTCGCGAAGCGCGGCGGCGGTGAGGACGACGACGGGCCTAGCTCGACCTCCCGGCCCGAGCCGCGCGCGCCGCGGCCGCCGATTGGACGCGACGCAGCAGCCGGTCTGGGCGACGGCGGCTTCGGCCTTCGTGGCGAGGCATCGGGCGGCGGCGGCGCATCTGGCGGCGCCGCATCCAGTGGCGACGGCGCTGCGCGAGTAGGCCGGATCCACGGCCTCGGTCACATCGACGCCGGCAGTGGCCGCGGCCGGCGCTCGGCACTCGGTCGCCGTCCTTGGTTTGACGGTGGCCCCATCGTGGTGCGAACGACGTCGCTTCGCATCGTCGGTCCGCTCGCGAAGGCGGTCGTTGAGCGCGGCCTGCGCGCGCGCACCTCGACATTTCAAGCCTGTGTGGCGCGGGAGCTGCGGTACGGCCGAATCCAGCCTCGTGGGTGGATGCGCTTCACCGTCTGGGTCGGGGCCGATGGGGGCGTCAACGAGGTCGACAACACGCGCTCCACATTCAACCACGCCCCCAACGTCGGCAGCTGCATGATGAGGCAGCTCCGGCGACTGCGTTTCCCGCCGCGTAACTTGGGCAGCACGCTCACCTGGACCCTGACGGTGACCCCAGGGCTCCCGTCACGGCCGGGATGGCAGCCCCCGCACACCGCGCATCGGCCACCGGCGCGGATCCATCGTGGTTCACGTGAACTAGCCGCTGCGCGTCACAAGGCCGCCGACCACAAGGCCATGACCGGACGCATGCGCGACCTGCAGCGCCTCCTGGACCGCAAGCAGCCCCGCCTTGCGCGAGACCTCGCGCGCCGCTGGGCGGCCGACAAACCGGACGACGTGCTGGCTTGGGTTGCGCTCGGCCGCGCGCTGCACGCGAGCGGCCATGACGCCGCCGCCGCCCGCGCTTGGGGCTCCATCCTCGATCTCCACCCCTCGCGCGCAGATCTGCGCCGTTTCGCCGGCAACTTGCTCGAGCAGGTCGTGCCTGGCCGGGCGCTCGCGCTCGACACCTACCGCGAAGCCACGCGTCAGCGTCCCGACCACCCGAGCGGACACGTGCAGCTGGCGCTGGCGCAGGCCCGGATGGGCGACATGCTTGGCGGACTTTCAAGCCTAAGAATCGGCCTCGACGCGCATCGTCGCCACGGTCGCGATCGCCGCGGCGTCGACAAGACGATTCGCCGACTCATGCAAGTGCTCGCCGGCGCGTGGCTCACCCAGCACCCCAAGGACACCGACCGAATCACGCAAGCAGCGGGCTGGGTGGTTCCTGACAGCCGCGCCGTGGGCCTGTTGCTGCTGACCTGGGAGACGGACGCCAACGACGTCGACCTTCACGTCTTCGGCAGAGACGCCAGCCACGCCTTCTTCTCCCGAAAAGTCGGCGCGGCGGGGCGTCTGACCGCCGATGTCACCAAGGGGTATGGCCCGGAGCTCTTTGAATCCAGAGACACCCGCAGCCGCCGCGTGCTCGTGCACTACTACCGACGCGGGCCGATGGGCTGGGGGCTTGGTCGGGTGTTGCGTGTGAACCATGACGGAAGAGGCGGCGTCCGCATCTCGGGTCGCCCTTTCGTAGCGATGCGCGACCACGCCTGGGTTGATGCCGGCACGCTGTAACATGTTTCACTTGGTACGATCATGGTTCAGCTGAGATTTCTGTTGCGCCACGCACGACGCAAGTGAAACATGGGCGCTCACGTCCTAAGCGCGTGGGAGTCTCAGATGAACGGTTCCCTGGAGAACCCGCATATCCTCAGCCACAAAGCGCGGCTCACAGCGACGGCCGTGCCCGGCGGGACGTCGTCTACTGCGGCGATTGACGCCGCGCTGGTTGCGCTACAGGCCGACGTTGGCCAGGCGCAGCTGTTTCAGGCGCTGGTTCAAATGTTACCGCAGGCCGCGGTCTTCGTGGTGGACGCCGATCGCAACGTGCTGTGCTGGAACGACGGCGCCGAGCGGCTGCTGGGGTTCAAGCGCGAGGAGGTGCTGGGGCGCTACTGCCTGACGGCGAATCGTTGCCACCAGTGCATGCTGGGCTGCGGCATCTCGGAGTACGGCTCGGTCACGAGCGTGCCGTTGGTGCTGCTGGACGCTGCCGGCGAACAGGTCAGGGTACGGAAGACGGCGCGCGCGTTCTTCGATGCGGAGCAGCGCTTCATCGGCGGCTTGGAGATCCTGGTGCCCGACGACCCGGCGCCGACTGTCCACCCGCCGACTGTCAACCCGCCGATACGTGCCCAGCCGATGCCTGCCCAGCCGATGCCTGCCCAGCCCATGCCTGCCCACGCCAATGCAGCCCAGGCGGCTGACGCGCGGCTCGGTGCCGCGTTCGCTCCCACAACGGACCATCTCACGGACTTGTCGCGCCAAGCCGTGCTGCGCAAGCTCCCGTCGCCCCGCACACTCTCGCCGGACGAGCTGGCGCTGAAGGTGAAAGAGGCGTTGTTGCGGAGCGACGGTCACATCGGGCGCGCGTGCGAGCTCCTCGGGGTCAGCCGACCGACGCTGTGGCGTTGGCGTCGTCGGTTTGGCATTGACGCCTGACCCGGAATCGCGGGGTTTCAGCGCACTAGCTCACTTGAGCAGCCACGATTTGACCCCTGGCGGTTGGCTCACGTCCAGCTCGTAGTACCCCGTCGCGGCGTTCTTCCACGGCATCGCGACCCACGGCACGATGGACTTCCACTCATTGGCGGGCTGCGCCCACACCACGTGCCCGGCGAGCCGCAGCTTGCCGATCGCGCCCAGCTGCGCTCTGGGAATGCGGACGGTGATCGTGTGCTTGTCGCCGGCCAGCCACAGGTCCTCGCCCGCCTCAAAGCGGCTCGTCTGTGTCCAACCCTGCGTCGTCGCCCGGTACACGCCGCTCCAGGGCCCGGCGCCGTCCGCCGCATCGGTCTGGCTGCGCAGCGTCACGACATGGGTCGGCGTGAAGGGCAGCTTCGCCGTCAGTCCGTCGTAGGGCATACCCGTGCTTGGCAGCGCCGGAGTCAGCGCGCCGGCGCTGCCTACGTCCAGGTAGAGCATGAAGGGGCGCAACCCCTGTTCAAAGGCCTTGCTCACCACCGAGATCGTCACGAACCGCGCGTCCCAGGTCAGCGCGAACCGGTCCCAAGTGGCGAGCGACGCGCCCGGAGTCACCTGATTGACGGCGCCGAGCTTATCGAGGTCATTCTGACCATTTGGCTGGATTGTCGGCGTGAACAGCGTCGCGGGTCCGGCCCAACTCAGCAGCTTCACCGTCTGCAAGTCGAAGCGCGAGAACAGCTGAGCGCCGCCTCCGGGGCCGCCATTGTAAGCCGTGTAGTGGGCGAGCGCGCTCATGTTGACGAGGCCATCGCCGCGATCGATCTCGATCTGTACTGGCGCTGACGCGTCGAGCTGCACAGGCAGCACGGTCGACGGCAGAAAGTCGCCGCCTTGTTGGGGCAAGACGACGCGGCCATCCGCCAGCAGCTTGCCGTCCGACAGACGCCGCACCCGCACGCGCGCCGTTGCGCACGCGATGCCCGTCTGGGTGGGTCCATGCAGGTTGCGGTAGATGAGCTGCAGACCGTGTGGCCCGGTGTGGCGCGGGTGAACGCTCGCGACCCGCAGCAGCTTGCCCGTGGTGCCTACGTCCATCAGGCCAGCGGCCGACGCGCCGGATGGGGTGGTGTTCCACGTCCCGTCGTCACCGAGGATCTTGTAGGCGCTGATCGCCTGGATTCGTTGGGCGCCAGGCCCCCACCAGCAGCGTCCGGCGCTGTGATGCGAGCGTAGAGCGCCGGCGCGGGCTGCGACGGCGTAACACGGCGCTGTGAGGCTGGGGTCGCTGGTGGCGTCCGTCCACGACGTCGCCTTCACTTTCGCAGCGACGAGGGCGCCGTCGCGAAACACGTCGTAGCTGTCCGCCCCGGAGATCGGGCTCCACGCGATCGCGATGGCGCCACCGTCGAGCTTCGGATCGGTCAGCACCGGCTCCGCAGGCGCCAGCCAGGTCGCCACGTCTGCCGCCTGAATCGTCGGGACGGACGAGGTGTCAGCGGCGACGGGCGCCTTCAGGGTCAACGTGATCGTCGTTGTCGCGGCGAGCTTGGGCTCTGCGATCCAGCTCCCGACTGGTACGGCTTTGCCATCGACGAGCATCGACGCGACGTCGTAGAGGCCAGTCTGCGCCGTCGTCGCCTTGGGCAAGATCAACTCGATGTTCAGCACGTGGCCGCGCCACATCAGGTGCTCGAGACGCACGACGTCGCTGCCGACGAACCACGACTGCCGCAAGGCGCGGGGAACGGCGGGCTGGAAGCGAATCCCCTGCGCGGACGCCTCAAACCCCAGCAACACGCGGTGGATCGCGGCGATGAAGCCAGCGACCGACCAGAGCTGCCGTCGCGAGTTCACGACCGGCCCAGAGAGAGCGCCGTCGGCGACGAAGTTCTTTCCGGTCAGAAACTCGAGGTTCTCCATATGCGAGAGGTTGAGCGCCGCGAACTCGGCGAGGGAGCGTAGGCTGCGATGCACGGCCTCGGCGTGACCGGCCTGCGCTGCAGCGAGGCCGTACCAAGCCGTCACAAAGGGCCAGATCGCGCGGTTGTGGTAGATGGCGACGCCCGGCTGCTGCGGCCATTGCACCGGTGGACCCGCCTCGCTCACGGGCCACGCGGCTACCAGCGCGCGCGCGGAGGCGCCCGTCACCAGGCCGAGCTTCACCGCCAGGACGTTGCCCAGCAGCTCGAAACGGCGCGACGGCGCGGCGTCAAAGGGGCCACCCACAAGCGCCGCCAACAGCGGCGTGCCCGGCAGCGCGAAGCGTGTGAGGATCGCCGTGCCCAGCGCCATAGCCTGGCCCTTGTGCACAGCCGCTAGCTTGGTGTCGCCGGATTCTGTCGCTAATCGAGCGAGCACGCGGTGGGCATGCCAGAACAACACGTTGGTCGAGAGCGCCTTGGCGTCGGCTATAGCCACGATGTCCGTCTTGACCCACGAAGGGTAGCTCTGCTCGCGCCAGTCCATGAACGACGCCTCGCCCCGGTACAGGCCGTCGACCTCATCCCAGACCACGGCGCGATCGGTCTCCAGCGTGTTGCGCAGGGCGGCCAGGGCTTGGTCCACAAACGCCTGACGGGCCGCGCCGCTCAAGCGATCGAGCAGGGCCTCAGCCCCAAGCGCCCACACGACGCGATCGGTGGAGACAGGCCAGCTGCCTCCGCTGCCGGTGTCCTGCACGATCTGGCGACCGCCGCCCGCCGTGGGCAGCCCGGCCGCCAACCCCGGCTTCGGCATGGCGGTCTTGAAGGCGAGCGTCGCCGCGGATCGCCCGGGATCAAGGTCTCCCAGGCCCAGCGCGACCGCGTAGGCGACGTCGCGAGTCCAGGCCCAGGGCCACTGCTCACCTGTGACAAAACACGGGCATGGCACTGCTTTGCCCTGGTTGAACGCCGCGTCCGTCAGCTGTTTCGCGCTGTTGTCGCGGCTCTCCTGCACCGCGAGCGCGTACACGGCGTCGAGGCCCGCATGGCCGCTGCGCAGCACGGGTTGGCCGGCGAACTCTTGAATGGTCACGTGCTTGCTGGGCGGCAGGTTGTCACGGAGGGGATGGGTGGTCGTCAGGGTCCACATCCGCCGGTTCTTCGGCAGCGCAATCCACGCGACGGTCACCTTGTCTGTCCCGATCGCCCAAATCGACGTGCCGCCAAGGCCTGCGTCGCCAGCCGCCACGTCTCCGCCGGCATCGGGCGCGACGTCACCTGCGTCGGAGTCGCCTACGTTGAAGTTGCCGACGTCGAGGTGGCCGGCGTCAAAGTTGCCGGCGTCAAAGTGGCCGGCGTCAAAGTTGCCGGCGTCAAAGTGGCCGACGTCAAAGTGGCC
>CALENB010000072.1 GCA_937910235.1 uncultured Myxococcales bacterium
GTCGCCGCCTCCCGGCTGCGTGTGCTCGTGGTGGAAGATAACGCCATCAACCACATGGTCGTGGACCAGCAGCTTCGCGCCATCGGCGTCGGTGAGACCGCCTGGGCATGCGACGGCGCTGAGGCGGTGCGCCTAGCCAATGCGCGCCGTTGGGATCTCATCTTGATGGACTTGCAGATGCCGACGATGGACGGCTACGAAGCCACGTTACGCATCCGCGCTGACGGCCGCTCCACCGGCGCCGCGATCGTCGCGCTCACCGCTCACGCCATGTCCGAAGACCGCGCGCGGTGCATGGCGTGTGGCATGAACGAGTACGTCAGCAAGCCCGCGTCGTTGACCGATCTGACGGCGGTCGTCACACGCGCCGCCGCAGCGACCCATCGCGCCGCCTCCGCTTAAACCCCGCAAAATCAGGGAGCCAGCCGCTTCGCCAGCTGCGCCTCGTATAGGCTGGCGGGCGTCAGCCCAGCCGCCAACCCCACACCTTCGACGACGTCGACCGGCGCCGTGCCTTCGCCGTCCGTCGGTCCTGTGCCGCTGGTCAGCGATGTCCGCACGGTGATGTCTGGCGTCGTCCCGATCACAAAACCATCGCCATAGTTATAACTCTTGATAACGCCGCCACCGCGCACGCGCCAGATGACATTGCGCGACGCGGTCTGCCCTGCGCCGGTCGAATATCCGTGGCGATTGCGGCTCGCCCAGCCATCGTTGATCTCGCTGTCGTCGAGCAGGTTCGCCATGGCGAGGCTGTGATGGAACTCCGAGTAGCCGAGCGTGCCGATGTCGGTCGCTGGCCCCAGCAAGGCCCTGCCGTCGCTGCTGGAGACCCGCAACCACACACACCCGGTGAGGCCAAAGCCCCAGTTCTGGATGAAGTTGTGTCGGCCGTGGCGCGCCGCGCAGTCCCGGGTCAGCACCTCTGACGAGGTCCGCAGCTCGAACAGATAGCCGTTGCCGCCGCCGCCGCGATGCTGTGCGCGACGCATCACGCAGTCCGCGATCGTCACGCGTTTGCTGTCGCGCACAACGATTCCGCCGGATTGCAGATGCGGCGTCGGCATGCGGCCAACCTGCAGCGCGTGGGGCGCGGGATAGCTCTGCACCTGCCGTATCCAGCCATCTTTCACGCCTTGCAGGCCGATCGCATGCACCTGGTTGTGGGTCCACGCCGCGTCCCAGTCGACGGCGTTGTTGACGCTGAGGGCGTCAATCCCGACCTCGGAGATCCAACCTGTGGTAGGTCGCAGGCTGGCTTTGTCCCGCAGCAGGGCGTCGTAGCGCAGCGGCACGTCGAGCGTCACGGTGTGCGGCGTGGTCGCGGTGTGGATCGCGATCACAGCGCGGCGAAAGATCGGCTGCCACGTACCGTTGAAGGCCTTCCACGTGCCCGTCATCCCGTGCGCTGCGACAAACGCCGGCGTGATCATCCAGCCCACGTCCACATCGTCCCCCGGCTTGAGCTGGCTCGCGTCCGCTACCGCCACCTCAAAACTGCCGCGCATCGCGTCGGCCAGGAGCGCGATGTCGGCGCCGTGTTTGAGCGCGCCGCCCACCTGCACATGCGCCTTGTTGTTCATCCCCGCGTGCGTCGTGAACCAGAGGTGTGTCTTGTCCGCACCTTTGCCGCGGAGCACAACGTTGGACGCCGTCAGGAAGAGCTGGCCTTCGATCCGGAAGGTGCCTTCTCCCAGCTGCACAACGCCGCCCCCGTTCACCTTGTCGAGCGCAGCCTGGATGTCGGCGCGGCTGTCGAACGCGTCGGTCGCCGGCGCGGGCAGGTGCACGATCACCGCGGATGCCCCCACTGCGATGGCCACGCCCCCGCCGTGGTAACCGGCGTAGCTGTAGTCTTCGAGCGCATGCCCCGATTTGGCCGCAAAACCGGGCTTCCAGGCGGCGGGGAAGAGCGCGCTGCGCCAGGGTTGCACGCCGATCGCGGCGTCGGCGGGGAGGCTGTCGGTGTTCGCGCTGTCGGTCTTAGTGGCGATGCTGTCGGCAAATCCAGCGTCGGCCACATCGCTTTCAGCCACGCCGCTGTCGACCACGCCGCTGTCGGCCTTTGGGTTGCTGCCCACATCGTCGCCGGTCGCTAGGCTCGACGAGACGGGTGAGCATCCCCACCACAAGGCGGCGAGCGCACCCCAATAGGCCACGCGGCCGCGGTGGCGCGCTGCGGGTCGTTGGGCGCGCTGCGCGCCGCCGTCACACGCCATGGCGAGTCTCCAAGTTGCGTCGTGGTCGGGTCCACGCCGGCCTCACCTTACCCCAACTCACCGGCCGGTTCGAAGTTGCGACGCGGCCTCACGACGCGCACCCTCTCGCGCCCACCGCGCCCACCGCTCACCCCGCGCGCCCGTCGCAGCGGGCTCGGAGTTCTGCCATGACGACCTCACCGCCTGACGCCGCGACCCACCGCGACATGACCGCCCGCTCGCCGACGCAGAGCGAGGTGATCATGACCCAGCTCGTGCTGCCGCAGCACACCAACGCGCTGGGGACGGCCTTCGGCGGTCAAGTGCTCAGCTGGGTGGACATCGCCGCGGGCGTCTGCGCGGGTCGGCACGCGCGGGCGGTGTGTGTCACCGCGAGTTTTGACGAGGTCCACTTCAAGCTGCCGATCCATCACGGCGACGTCGTCAACATCCAGGCCATCGTCACCTGGACAGGTCGCAGCTCCATGGAGGTACGCATCCGCGTCGATCGTGAGCAGATCGATGGTCAACGACAGCGGGCGCTCGAAGCGTTCGCCACGTTTGTGTGCGTCGACAGCAGCGGCAAGCCGCAGCCGATCGCAGCGCTTGAGCTGCTGACTGACGACCACCGCGCTTGCCACGCGCGCGCGGCGCAACGGCGCGCGAAGAGGCTGCAAAACCGGACTCGCTGATTGGCCTTGGTCATCGTTTCGTCCACCACGAAAAAAACAGCGACCGAACAGCAGCAT
>CALENB010000073.1 GCA_937910235.1 uncultured Myxococcales bacterium
CACGTGCTCGCCCCACGTCCTCGCAAATGCCCGCCCTGGTCGAGATGCTGGTCTCTCAGTTCGTTGGACGCTGGCGGATGTTTCGGGTGATAAATCATAAAGCGGGTAAGAATTCGGAAGTGATTTTGGATCGATGGTACTAGCGCAGTCGCAGTCGCAGTCGCAGTCGCAGTCGCGTCTATTCCCCGAACTTCGTTGCGTGAGCGCAACAGTGCGTCCCGGCGTGAACCAATTGACGCGCTCACGCGTCCAACCTTCTGTGACTAGCAGGAGGATCTGATGAATCGCGCCACGCAAGCCCCGACCGCAGACGCTCGTCACTGCCACGCCTGCCGGGCAGGTGGCGGCAGGATCGCTGGCTGTGAGGCGGAGCATTGTCAGACCCAACGTCGTCAGGCCCCGGCCGCCGCGCTCCCTGAGCCGAAGGGTGAGTTGGCGGGACGCGTCGCGCTGCTCGTGGGCTGCGATGCGCTGACCCACACCGCCGCCGACCTCCTGATCGCCGCCGGGGCCGACGTGGTCGTGGCCAGTCCGTGCCCCGCTCAGCGCGCTGGTTTCAATGTTCACCCGCGCCTACATGTGTGGCCCATCTGCCTCGCCACGGATCACGGCGCGCAGCAGGCTCGGCGTCGGATCGCCCGGCAGTTTGGCCGCCTCGACTTGGTGGTCGCCGCGCTGGGCACCTGGCCGCCGCCAGATCGCGTCGTCGCTCCGGTGCGTTTTCGTGCCCAGCGTGTCCTCGACCCCGACATGGACGCGCACTACAGCTTGGCGCGGACGCTGTTGCCGCTCATGGCCGAGCAGGGCGGTGCGCAGTTTGGTGGCGCGCAGTATCTGCTCATCAACGACACAAACCTCGCCGGCGCTGGCGCAACCGCGCGCCTGCAACTCAAGGACGCGCTGGCCACCGAGGCGCGCGGACTCCGCGTCGGCGTGCACAGCGTGGTCGTGCGGCGGGACCCGTCGGCCGCTGCCGCCGCCTCGGCGGACCTCATCCCGAACGCCGTGGCCGCGCTGATCATGCGGCTGATGCGGGATCCGGCTCATGTCTCGCGCACATTCCGCCTCGGTGATCACGTGCAGTCCCCGCGCCTCGCGCTGCGACCGACGCAGGACGCCCGCGCTTGGCGGAGCGTCGCCACAGCCGCCTAATCTCCGGGCTCGGCGCCAATCGACCTCACGCTGCGCGCGGCCTGCCGACTGTTTCCACAGGGAGACAGAACGTTGCTCAGGTTGTCCTACCGACGCTCGAACGGCGCTGCTAGGCTGCCGCTCCCGCACGTCGCGGCGCCTCACCCGATCTTGTCTTGGAGACTTCATGCGCATCCCCGCCCTATCGCTTTCCCTCGCCCTCGCCCTCTCGCTCGCCGCCTGCGGCACAGAGACGACAACCCCGGCCGTGACGGACAGCGGCGCTGTGACGGACAGCGGCACCGCGACGGACAGCGGCACAGCGTCGGACAGCGGCGCTGCGACGGACAGCGGCGCCGCCACCGACGCTGGCACGGCCACCGACGCTGGCACTACCGTAGACGCCGGCAGTGACACGGCGGCGATCGCGGACGCAGGGACAACCAAAGAGGTGTCGTTCACGACGCAGGTGCTGCCGATCCTCGCCGACAACTGCGGCTTCTGTCACAACCCGCTTGGCCAAGGGCCGTCCGTCGCCAACAAGGTGTACTACGACACCAAGGCGAACATCTTCGCCCTCAAGAACATCGCCTACATCCCCGGCGACAGCGCTAGCAGCGGCCTGATCGGGATCCTGAAGCAGAGCTTCGGCGTCGGTAAGGCCATCACCCTCATGCCGCCGCCCAAGTCGGGTCGCCCGGCCGTGTCCGCCGCGGACATCGCCATCGTCGCCAAGTGGATCGACGAAGGCGCCAAGGACAACTGAGGCACTTTGTCTGCATCCGTCGGCGTTCCCTCTCGACGCCGCCGAGCGGGCGGACTACGCTGCGCGCACTATGGCGAACGACCGCGCAGCGCAGCATTTTGCAGCTCTCAGAGCCGAGTTTTCCGGCCTCCCAGCGCCCTTGGCGTTTAACCGCGCCGCGCTCGACGCGCCGATCCGCGCGGGCACGCAGCTGACGGCGCGGCTGGCGCTGCAGCTGTTCGAGTCGCAGCTGACCAGCCGCTGCGTTGACCTGGCGGCGCGCTGGATGCGGGCGCAGAACAAGGGCTACTACACGATCGGCTCGTCGGGCCATGAGGGCAACGTGGTGCTCGGGGCGTTGGCCGAGCCGACGGACCCGTGGATGCTGCACTATCGCTCCGGCGCCGCGGTGATCGAGCGCTGTCAGGGCCACGGCGGCACGCCGATCTTCGACCTGTGTTTGTCGCTGCGCGCCGCGGCGGACGAGCCGATCTCAGGCGGGCGCCACAAGGTCTTTGGCAATCGGGAGCGGTGGATCTTGCCGCAGACCTCGACGATCGCCTCGCACCTGCCCAAGGCCCTGGGCACCGCGTTTGCCATCGACCGCGGCGCGCTGCTGGACGAGGTCGACCTGCCCGTGGCGCGGGACGCCATCACCCTGTGCAATTTCGGCGACGCCAGCCTGAACCACAGCACGGCGCAGGGCACGCTCAACGCCGCGCGGTGGACCCGGTACCAGCACATCCCACTACCGCTGCTCTTGGTCTGCGAGGACAATGGCTTGGGGATCTCGCTCAGCACGCCCAAGGGCTGGGTGGAGAGCGTGATGGGCCATCCATCGCAACAGAGCGGTCAGGCGCCGCTTCGCTACATTCAGGCGAACGGGCTGGATCTGCCGGACGCCTACGACGCCGCCAAGCGCGCGATGTCGATCTGTCGCACGCAACGCCGACCGGTGTTCTTGCACCTCAAGACCGTGAGGTTATTCGGCCACGCCGGCTCCGATCTGGAGGCCGCCTATCGCTCGCCCGATGAGATTCGCCTGGCCGAGTCCCAGGATCCCGTGCGAGCTACCGCACATCTGCTGCTGCAGGCGCGGGTGCTGACCCCAGGCGAGCTCTGCGATCTCCTCGACGAGACCCACGCGCGGGTCTTTGCCGCCGCTGCCGAGGCCGCGGAGCGCCCGCAATTGCAGGACGCGACGCAGATCGCCGCGCCGCTGCCGCCGCATGTGCCCGCGGCGCCGCGGCCCGAATCGACGTCGCCGAGTGTTGCGGGACTGGACCTCACGTCGCCGGGGTTCACGTCGCCGGGGTTCACGTCGCCGAGCTTCACGTCGCCGAGCTTCACGTCGCCGAGCTTCACGTCGCCGGGCTTCACGTCGCCCGCTGACCCGGCCCCAGCTGACTCGGCCCCAGCTGGGCCACCGCAGACCTTGGCGCGGCTCCTGAACCAGGCGCTGAGTGAGACCCTGCAGCGCGTGCCGGGGGCGCTGGTCTTTGGCGAAGACGTCGGCCACAAGGGCGGCGTCTACGGCGTGACGCGGGGGTTGCAGCAGCGGTTCGGCGCCAAGCGTGTGTTCTCGACGCTGCTCGATGAACAGACGATTTTGGGCCTCGCGATCGGTGCCGGTCAGGTCGGTCTGCTGCCGTTGCCGGAGATTCAGTACCTCGCCTATCTGCACAACGCAGAGGACCAGCTGCGCGGCGAGGCGGCGTCCCTGGCGTTCTTCTCCAACGGCCAGTTCAGCAACCCGATGGTGGTCCGCATCGCGGCGTATGGCTATCAGAAGGGGTTTGGCGGTCACTTCCACAACGACAACAGCGTCGCGGTGCTGCGCGACATCCCCGGCTTGATTCTCGCCTCACCGGCGCGGGGCGACGACGCCGTGCTGATGTGGCGTCGCTGCGTGGCGCTCGCCCGGGAGGACAAGCGCGTCGTCGTGTTCTTGGAGCCCATCGCGCGCTACCACAGCCGGGATCTGCACGACGACGGCGACGGGCTGTGGGCTGACCCGATGCCCGACCCCGCGGCCACGACCGAGCTGGGCCGAGGCCGGTGCTATCACCCCGAGGCGACGGACGTGACGCTGCTGACGTACGCCAACGGTGTCTATCTCTCGCTGCAGGCGGCGAAGGTGTTGCGTGAGCGGCACGGCGTCGCGGCCCGTGTGTTCGATCTGCGCTGGCTCGCGCCGATGGACACAGCCGGCATGGCGGCGCAAGTGAGCGCCACGGCCGGTCGCGTGCTGGTGGTCGATGAAGGCCGCAAAACCGGGGGCGTAGCGGAGGCCATCTTCACCGCGCTCGTCGAAGCCGGCGTCGCGTCGCCGCACATGGCGCGGCTGTGCAGCGACGATACGTTCATCCCGTTGGGGCCCGCCGCTGAGCTCGTGATGCC
>CALENB010000074.1 GCA_937910235.1 uncultured Myxococcales bacterium
AGTACTGCCGGAACGAGAGCGTCGTGGTGTCGTGCGCAACCACCACCTCATCGTGTTCAGGATTATGCAAGAAGTGACTGATCTCTAGCCCGGAGGAGGCCCGCTCGTTAAGTGCCACACCGAGCCGGACGCCCTTTTTATGGGGGTGTGCTGTGCTTCCGTCACGGCGCCACCTTCACCACATCCACCGGAATCACCGTGCAGCCATTGTTCGGCGAGGCCTGATTGTCGACCCACATCGACGTCACACCGGTAAGATCACCCTGATAAATCAGCAGAAAAGCGCCCTTCGCCGCTTTTTGCAGGTTCATCGGCGCGGACGACACCGAGTTGGTGCCGCCCTCGAAATGGAACACCGCGTCCTTGGCGTAGACGGTCCAGGCCGCCGAACAGGCGCCAGCCGCGATGCTCGCAGTCTGCGGGGCCACCCACATCCACACCTTCACCTCCCCACTCAGCGCCGCGGCGAAGCTCCAGGTAGCCTTGCCGTAGCCCTTGCTCGCCTGCGACTTCGTGAACAGATAGAGCGCCGCGCTGCCGGCCCAGCCAGCGCCCGGAATCCGATCGAAGCAGCTGGCTCCGAAGCAGGCTGTGGACGTCTTCGCGGAGAAGCTGCCATAGCCGCTGTGGGCATAGTCAGTGGAGCTTGGCACACAGCTGTAGCAGCTCGCGCTCTTGCACCAAGGCTGGTAGGCGCTGCCTTCGCAGCCATCGACGTAGAGGGTTTTCTGAGGTTGTAGGCAGGCGCCCTTGCCGTTGCACTGCCCTAACTTCCCTCCGGACTGGCACGACGCACCCTCGGCCGAAGGGCTGCTCTGACACCCTTTGCCGACGACGCACTTGGCGTCGTAGCAGACGGCGGCCGAGCAGGTCTTCGTCGCGCCCTTGCAGGTACCATTCGCGCAGTTGTCCGCCTCGGTGCAGGCGTCTCCGTCGCTGCACGCCGTGCCATTCTTGACGGACTGTGTGGTGCAGCCCTGCCACGGTAGACACACGGCCTGAATGCAGGGGCCGTCGCCGCTACATGGCTTGTTGCCAGCGCCCTTGCAGGCGCCGTTGACGCAGGCGTCTGCTGGCGTGCACGGGTTGCCATCGTTGCACGTGGAACCCGACATTTTCGCATACGTACAACCGACACCCTTGGCGCAGGTGTCCTGCGTGCACTGGTTGCCGTCGTTGCATGGAAAGGGGGCGCCTGGCTTGCAGACGCCGCCGCTGCACGTGTCGCTGTGGGTGCAGGGGTCGCCGTCCTCGCAGCTGCCAATCGAGGGCTTCGCCGTGCAGCCAAGGAGTGGATCGCAGCTGTCCTTGGTGCAGGGCTTGCCGTCGTCGCAGGTCGTCGGCTTGCCGGCGCAGCCCTTGGTGCCGCAGGTGTCCGCTACGGTGCAGGCGTCGCTGTCGTCGCACGGTTGCCCTTGCTTCTTTGATGCGTCGTGGCTGCACGTGTTGCTAGGTCCGCCACAGGTGTCGACGGTACATGGATCGCCGTCTCCACACTGGACCTTGCCGCTGCAGACGCCCTTCGCGTCACAGCGGTCCTCGCCCGTACAGGGCTTGCCGTCGCTGCAAGGCGCGTTGACCGCGGGCTTGTGAGCGCACCCTCCGTCGAGGCACAGGTCTTTCGTACAGGGCTTGCCATCGTCACAGGCGGACACGCCCGGGACGCATTTTCCGGCCTTGCAGGCGTCGCCTGTGGTGCATGCGGAGCCATCGTCACATGTCGTACCAACCTTGGCCGCGACGTAGACACAACCCTTGGCCGAGTCGCAGCTGTCCACCGTACACAGCAGTCCATCATCACAGCTCGCCGTCTTGCCGGCCTTGCAGGCGCCGCTCAAGCACAAGTCGCCCGCGGTACAGGCGCTACCATCCTCGCAGGCGGCGCTGATCGGCGTGAACGCGCAGGTGCCGCCTTTGCCACAGACGCCCTTGGTGCAGGGGTTGGCGTCGCTGCAGACCTTGGTCTTGCTCGCGACACAGGCACCAGACGCGCAGCCATCGCCGAGCGTGCACGGATCACCGTCGTCGCAGCTTGGCCCGGAGAGCGCTAGGTGAACGCATTGGCCCTTGAGACAGCTGTCCGCCGTGCATGGTTTGCCATCGTCGCAGCTTTGCTTGCCAGCGAGGCATACGCCGCCGTTGCAGACATCCTTGGGCGTGCAGTCATCCCCGTCATCGCACGCGCCGTTGTGCGGAACGAAGGCGCAGATCTGAGTCTTGGGGTCGCAAGCGTTGGTGGTGCAGGCGTTGCCGTCCTCGCATTTTTTGCCTGCGCCAGCGCACACCCCGGCCTTGCAGACGTCCGCGACCGTACAGGCGTTGCCATCATCGCACACCACGCTGGAGAGCGGCTGGTGCGCACATGCGCCCTTCGTGGTGCAGGCGTCCTTGGTGCAAGGGTTGCCATCGTCGCAGGGCTTGCTCTTGCCGCCCACGCAGACGCCGTCCTCGCAGCTGTCAGCGAGCGTGCACGGATCGCCATCCTCACAGCTACCAACAGTCAGGGCGCTGTGCTGACAGCCCAGGCCGGCCTTGCACCAATCCTTGGTGCAGGGCTTGTTGTCGTTACAGCTCACTGGTGCGCCATGACAGAACCCGGCCGCGCATACGTCGGCCTTCGTACAAGGGTTTTCGTCATTGCAGACGCCGCCAGAGCTGAGCTTGGCGGTACACTTGCCCTTGGCGCACGCATTCGCCGTGCAGGGATTGCCGTCGTCACAGGCGAGCTGCTGCGAGCCCACACATACGCCCTTATGGCAGGTATCGGCGAGGGTGCACGCGTCTCCATCACTGCACGGCGCGCTGGTCGCTTGGTGGACGCAAGACCCGGCCTGACAGGCGTCTTTGGTGCAAGGCTGCCCGTCGTCGCAGCCCATGACCACGCCAACGCACGCGCCGGCGGCGCAGCTGTCGTTCGCCGTGCAAGCGTCGCCGTCGTCACATTGCGCCTGAGTCGGCGCGTAGCTGCACTTGCCGGTGCTCTGATCGCAGCTGTCGGTCGTGCATACGTCGCCGTCATCGCAAGCGACGGCCTCGCCGAGGCAGGTCCCCGTCGCGGCGCAGAGGTCGTTCTGAGTGCACAGATTTCCGTCGAAGCACGGCTGATTGGTCTTGACGGGGTACACACATCCAGTCGCCGCACACAGCGCCACGCTACACGCACCTTTGTCCACACAGGTGGAGACGCCCGCGCGGCAGGCCTTTCCGACGCAGCTGTCTCCCTGGGTGCAGGGTCGGCCGTCCGAACAAGGTACCGCGCCGGCAGTCACAAAGGCGCATTTGCCGCCGTCGCATGCGTCCAACGTGCACGCATTGTTATCGTCGCAGCCAGCGGCCACCGGAGTCGTCTTACAGTCGCCGTCCTTGCAGGTACCCGGCAGATTACACGGGTCGCCGTCGTCGCAGACCGCGGTGGTCAACTTCTTTGTGCATACACCTTTGGGACCACAGACCCCGACGCTGCAGACGCCGCTCACGCAGGTCTTTGGCGTTCCAGCACACCCGCCCGTCGCCGTACACGCGTCGTCCTCGGTGCAGGGGTTGCCGTCGTCACAAGCGCCGCCGCCGCTCCAGCCCTTCTGGCAACCAGTCGTGGGGTCGCAGCTGTCGCTGGTGCACGGGTTGCTGCCGTCGCAGGAGATGGCCTTGCCCTTGCAGGTCCCCGCTATGCACAGATCTGCCGCCGTGCAGGCGTCGCCATCGTTGCAGGCGAGACCGCTTGTCTTGGTGTGCTGACAGCCCTTGGTCGGATCGCAGGTGTCGTCGGTACACAAGTTCGCGTCGTCGCACTGCGCACCAGCGCAGACGTTGAGCACAGGCGGCTTGACCGGAATCGACACTTCGCAGTGATCATTGGTGCCAAGCGGCTCGTGAACGCACACGCCCGTCGGACAGGCCACGACCTTCTTGAGCACTGCGCCACCGCACAGCACGACGTTGCTGCCATCGCACCACCAGCCCGGCTTGCTGGAGGCTACGACGCTGTATTCGCAGACGCCGCCAGAGGCGCCGGTGCTGGCGAGCACCGCGGTGTCGGCCAGTTTGAGCTCATCGCAGGTGGTGTGCCAGACGACGGCCGGATTGTAGAGGCAGTCTACGAGTGCTCCGTTCACACGGCATTCGTTGTGGATATGGCATCCGGAGGCGCCGATCACAAAACCGGTGTTGCCACTTTTGCCGAGGGCGGCGCCAGCGACGATCTGTTGACCACTCGTCAGCCCCACGGCGAAGCTGTTGAGATGCGAGATTCGCACCTCACCCCCCGCCAAACGGAC
>CALENB010000075.1 GCA_937910235.1 uncultured Myxococcales bacterium
AGTCGTCGGCCTCGAGCGCCTCGACCGCCTGGCGCGAGAGGCGGGTGTCGCGCACCACGGTCTCAAACGATTCACCGAGCTGATCGCGGCGGGCGCGTAGCCGCTGGCCCACGGTCTCTTGCGACAGATCGGCGCCCATGGCCCACGCCGGCGCGGGCAGACCACCCAGCGGCGGAAACGATGCGGCCGAGAACGATGAAGATGATGACGACGACGATGGCGACGACGATGGCGCGGGCCCCCTCGGTGGCGGCGCGTTCGGTGGCGGCACGTTCGGTGGCGGCACGTTCGGCGCTGCGTGCGCCTGACGGTCCGGAAACGACTGCCGGTCCGGAAACGACTGCCGGTGCTGATGCGACGTGAGCCCAGCGGAAGTGGCACGCTGCGCGTCTTGCTTTCGCATGTCGTGGCCAGGCGTCTGCACGAGTCCTCCGCGGTCTGCGCTCATCGTGGGCGCACGCCCGGGTGATACATCCAGTTCGGCCAATACGCAAGTTTGCGGTGTGGGCCGCGGCGCTACAAGAACGGTGAATGGCGGGCGAATGACGATCGAATTCAGCCGTGCGCAGGCGCTGGTCCGGCCCTAGTCCAGCCGGCGAAGTCCGTCGACCGGGGCGCGGGTAGCCGCTCTTCGCGCGCTGATCCAGGCCGCGCCGAAGGAGAGGGCCGTCGCGGCGCCGCCAGCTAGGCCAAAAGTCGACGCTTCGATCTGAACCGGCAGCTCGTCGATGAGGTAGACGTTGGGATCGAGCGGGTAGCCGATCTGCGCCAGCGCAAAACAGCACAGCCCGCCCAGCAGCAGCCCAATCGCGGTCCCCACGAGCCCCACCGCGAGCCCCTGCGTGAGGAACACGGCGCCGACCGAGCGGCCAGTGGCCCCCATCGCCCGCAGAATCGCGATGTCACGGGCCCGCTCGTGCACCACGACGGCCTGCGTACCGACGACGTTCAGCGCTGCCACCAGCACGATGATGAAAGGAAACAGGCTCATCGCGACCTTCTGCAGCCGCGCAGCGTCGAAGATGTTGCGGTTCATCTCCTCCCAGTCGAGCACGCGGAACATGGATTCGCCGCGGGTGCGGGCCTGTCGCAGCGCTCGCACCCCCGAGGTCCAGTTGTTCACAACATCCACTGCGCCGCTGGGGGCGCGCACTTCCAGGCCGGGCACGATCTCGCCGCGGACACGATTGAGTTTGGCGCGCGCCGCCTGCACATCGGCCATCAAGTCGCCGAGCGTCACGGGCTCCAGCGCGGCGCGCACTTCAGGAATCGCTTGTTTGGCCAGGATTGGATCGTCGAGACGGGCGTCCACCCAGCGCGCCACGTCTCCCCGGCCGAGAAAGCGCTGCGCTGCGCCGAAGTCGACCATGGCGAGGCGCTGGTCGTGATCGTGAAAGCCGGTCGACAAGATCGCCGTCACGACGAAGCGCCCGGCCGCGCGGCTGCCGCGGCTACCATCCGCGTCACGCATGGGCGAGACGGCGCGGACCTCCTCGCCGATCTTGACCGACAGACGCTTTGCGAGCCCGGCGCCGAGCGCGATCGCCGGTAGACTGCCGGGCAACGTCTGCCAGGGCGACGCCTGACCTGGCGCGACCGACAGCGCGACCCGATTGGGGAGCACCAACCGCAGCGGTGACGCGCCGAGATGGACGATCGCGACGGCAGCGAGGGTCTCGGGGGGACTCTCCTGCGGCGGCAAGACTTGGATGAGCTGGTCGCCCTCGATGATGATGACGGTGGTTTTACCGGTTCGCAGCGTGACCGAGGCGTGCACCCGGCTCGCGGCGTCGGCCCCGGCGCCCTGCTGCCAATCGATCTGATAGGTCCCGGCCAGTGTCTCCCAACTCGTCAGGACGCGACAGCGTGCGCGGACGCTGCTGCGCAGCTGCTCTGCGCCCTCGCCTTCGCCCTGGCGCAGCACGACGTCGCCCGTTGCCGGCGGCGCTAGCTGTGGGCGACAGCCGTCCGCGTCAAACACGACCAAGCCGGCCAATCCTCGCTGCGGGGGCAGCACGCTGATGCGTCGCAGCGGCGCGGCGTCGGTCGCACCAGCGCCGCTGATCAACACATGTCGCGCGGCAGCTGTGCCGCCCTCGATTCGCAGCGCCGCGATCGCGCCGCCTTCGAGCACGGCCCGCGGCGATTCGCCGTGTGTGTCCACCGCGCCGTCGACCACCAGCCCCGCAGGCAGGCCGGCGAGATTGGCCGCCGGCACGCCGCGTACGATCGCGCCGGCACGACCGTTCGCCGAGGCGAGCATCATGTCGTCGTACGTCGCGGGCGCCACGCTGCGAACGTGGGACACACGGGAGAGGCGCTCCACGACGTCACGCCAATCGTTCATGTCGAGACCGCGACGCATGGCGACGATGTGCGGATACGTGGCGAGGATGCGCTCGCGAAAAGCGGTCTGAAAGCCTGTATTCACGGCCAAGACGACGATAAGCGCGGCCACACCGAGCGCGATACCGGCGACCGACATGATGCTGATCAACGACAGTTGGGAGCTGCGCTCGCTCCTGAGCAGCCGCCCCGCAATGAGCAGCTCCCATGGCCGGGCGCGACGACGCTCAGCGTCCAGGGTGGCCTTGGGCTGGTTGGGTGGCTGACCGGGGCGGCTCATGGATCGGGACGCTCTGGGTAGAAGAAACGAGGGACGCCCGGGGAACGGACGAACGGGGGAACAGACGACGGCGGCGAGGAAACAGGCCGGACGGGGCAATCTCGCCCTTGGACCCTGTCGCCCTTGGACCCGGTCGCCCCGGGAAATGTCGCCCTTGGGCGATGTCGACCCGGCCGCCAACCTCGCGTTGGACGCGGGAACCTGACACCATCGCCGCCCGCTCGCAACCTGGGAGGACGACGCACCGTCCGCACGTCCGGAGACGCCATGGACCACTGTCCGACGACCTCACATCGGCGCCGGCTCGACCCGATACCCGCCCTACGACGCCGCTCCGTCGCGGTCGCGGCGCTCGCAGCCGTCGTGGTGGCCGCCAGCGCCGCCGCCGGATGCAGCACCGCGCCAGCCACGACGCCCGGCGCTGGTGCGGCGACGGACGGTGGGGACGACAGCGTCGCCGCGATCGACATCATCGGCGGCGATGTGCAAGGCGCATCCGACGCGACCGCGAGCGATACCGGCCTTGGTGATGCCTTCCCAGCGGACACCGACGCCCCCGACGGGACGGGCAACGACGCCGTGGACAGCGGTTGGGCCGACGACCTGGGCTCCGGTCTGCCGTTTGACGTACAGACGCCCGACGTACCGTATGTCGCCCTACAGGTCCTGAGCACCGCACCCAAGACGGACACGGGCACGCCGGGCCTCAAGGCCGTCTTCTCCGTCACCTTCTCGCAGCCGGTCAACGATCAGAGCATCGCGGACTACACGGTCTTGGTGATCGCGGCCACGGGCGCCACGATCGCCGGGGCGTTCAAGGTTCAGGGGCCGGTGCTGTCCTTTGTTTCGGACGCGCCGCTACCACCGGCGAGCCGGGTCGATGTGACGATCACCATCCAGGTGCAGGGGCATAAGGGCCAAACGCTCGCGGAGGCCTACAGCTTTCATTTTCATACCGCGGGGTACGGCAAGACGGAGCCCTATTCGGCGCTAGCGCTGCGCTATGCGCCCGAGATTCGTCAAGGACTCGGCGCGGTCGCGCCGGGCAATGATCTCCTCCGGGGGCTGGGCTACGACGGCGACTGGATCGCCAGCAACAACGAAGCCAACCTGACCAAGTTCGACGCCCTCGCGTCGGTGGGTTGGGCGGTCGCCGAGACGCAGAGCCACTTCTTCATCCACTACGTCTACACGTGGCCGCGGCGCACCAGCATCACGGGGCAGCTCGGCTACAACAACGACACGGCTGGCGCGACGGTGGTCGTTCGGCGCTATCCCACCGAGCAGCCCGTCGCGCTGGAGACGTGGTTCAAGCGACCAAACGACGAGCGCCGGTGGTTGTGGGTCACGAGCGACAGCGGCCTCGTCCCGGCGGGGAAAAAGCCGAGCGCCGTCAACGTCCGAGCCGTCTTGCCCGTCGACACGCTGTTCCCCAAAGCGACCGATTCGCTGGGATGCGCGGGCAAAACCGGGTGTACGCCGCGGCGCTTTGCGGCTTTTCTCACCGGCAGCACCCATCAGAGTTGCCTCTGGCCCGATCTCGGCGAGAAGAGCGCGGGCGTGTGCGCGACCGATACTTTTAGCAAGGGTGCCATGTCGCTGATCCGCTATGTTCCTGGGCTGAAAGCGACGCCTGCCCTGGCGACGGGTGGCAAACCCGGCGCGACGCCGTCGGCATCATTGCCGACGTTCACGTATGAGCTGACGTCCGTGTTCGACACTTGGTTTCCGCGACGCGCGTCTCCCGACCTCTTCGTGAAGCCCATGACCTTCATCTACAAGGCGCCGGCAGGCCGCCCCACAGGCCAGAAGCTGGCGATCGGCAGCCAACTTCTCGGTGGCAGCAGTGATTTTGGCCGACCGCCCTGGGCTTGGCGCTGGAAGCCAGCC
>CALENB010000076.1 GCA_937910235.1 uncultured Myxococcales bacterium
CTAGCCCGATGCACGAGGATCCGATCCGGCTGTTGCCCAACGAGGTCCGCGAACCGGTGCTCGCCGCCATTAACGCGCGCATCGACGCCAGCGACGAAGGCGGCTACGCGGTGCGGATCGAGGGGGACTTGAACCCGGTGTGCCGCTTCATGTTCCGCAAGGTGATGGAGGAGGTCGACGGCGACTTCCTGCGGCTGCAGGAGAGCATCGTCATCAAGCGCATGGTTCTGTCGGAGAAAGACCGCGTCGGCATCGGCACCTTTCAGCCCAAAGACGAGAAGAATCAGGACTCCACCGAGCTCACTGGCGACGTCAACTACCGTCTCCTGGCCGAATATGGCAGCGACTCGGACCCGCGCGCGTTCAACTTCGATGGCGAGTTCAACGTCGCCAACCGCGGCATCATCGAGTTTGTGGAGATGTTGAAGCTCGACGTCGCCTTCCTCTACGACCTGCTCGGCGCGAGCCAGGAGCATCGCATCAAGCCGAAGAAGTTTGCGCAGACCCACATCGACGAGGTCATCTTGGGCCACACCAACGAGCCCGAGTTTCGGCGGCTGCAGAGCAACGACTACATGGAGGCGCTACGAGATCGAACGATTAAGATCGACGTGCCCTACATCACAAAGGCCACACAGGAGACACGCATCTACGCTAAGGACTTTAACAGCCGTTCAGTGAGCGCTCACATCGCGCCGCACACCCTGGAGATGGCGGCGCTCTGGGCGGTGCTGACCCGCTTGGAGGATCCGAAGAACGCGAAGCTGTCGCTGCTGCAGAAGGCGAAGTTGTACGACGGCAAACCGGTGCCAGGGTTCACCGAGGACCACATCAAAGAGCTGCGTAAATCCGCGAAGCGCGAGGGGCTGACCGGCATCTCGCCGCGCTACGTGCAAGACAAGATCTCCAACGCCTTGGTGCGCGATCCGGACCTGCGCTCGCTCAACCCCTTCATGCTCTTCAACGAGCTGGAGTCGGGCCTGAGCCACCACGGTCTGATCAACAGCGACGACGAGCGCGAGCAGTACCGACGCCTGCTGGGGGTCGTGAAGCGAGAGTACGACGACATCGTGAAAAATGAGGTGCAGAAGGCGATCAGCGCGGACGAAGGTGCGATGGCGCGGCTCGCCGAGAACTACATCGAGAACCTGCGCGCGTATGTGCTCGCCGAGACGGTGACCAACCCGTTCACCGGTGCGAGTGAATCCCCCAACGAGCGGCTGATGCGCTCGGTCGAGGAGAAGATCGGCATCGACGACGCGCGAAAAGACGACTTTCGCTCGGAGCTGATGAACTACATCGCCGGCTTGAGCCTGCGCGGCAAGCGCTTTGACTACACGATGAACGACCGCCTGCACCGCGCGCTCGAGCTCAAGCTGTTTGAGGACAGCAAGGACAGCATCAAGCTCAGCACCATCGTGACCAACACCGCGGACGCCGACACGCAGGCGAAGATCGACATCGTGAAACAGCGCCTCATGGAGCGCTACGGCTATGATGACCAGAGCGCGACCGACGTCTTGCAGTACGTAGCTAGCATCTTCGCTCGGGGCGACGCTAAGGACTCGAATCAATAGGAGGCTGCGCGGATGGCAATGCTGAACATCGACCACGACAGCCAGCGTTTTCGCGACATCGTGAAGGGTCGGGTGCGGCGCGAATTGCGACGGTTCATGTCGAGCAAGGAGCTCATCGGCAAGCAGGGCGACCAGCTGGTGTCCATCCCCGTACAAGAGATCGGGATTCCTAAGCTGCGCTATGGCAAGAACGAGAAGCAGGGCGGAATCGGCCAGGGCGACGGTGAACCAGGTGAGGCGTCCGGAGAGCCCGGCGAGGGCCAGCAGGCTGGAGACCAACCCGCCGATCACCTCTTAGAGGTTGAGTTCACGGTCGATGAGCTGGCTGAGTTGATCGGCGAAGAGCTGGAGCTGCCGCGCATTGAGCCACGCGGTCAGCGCGAGTCGAACGCCAAACGGGCGCGTTACAAAGGCATCAGTCTGAAAGGTCCAGAGTCGCTGCGACACGGCCGACGCACCTTCCGCCAAGCCCTCATGCGCAACATCTCGGCCGGTGGTTATAACCCGAAGAATCCGCGCATCATCCCGATTCGAGAAGATCGTCGCTACCGCCACTTCGAGATGGAGGAGGAGCCGCGGTCGGCGTGTGTCGTGCTCTACATGATGGACGTGAGCGGTTCGATGGGGCAGGCGCAGAAGGACATCGTGCGCTCGCAGGTGTTCTGGATCGACGCGTGGCTGCGGCACCACTACGAGGGGTTTGAGGCCCGCTTCCTCATTCACGACGCCGCGGCGCGCGAGGTGGACCGTGACACCTTCTTTCGCACGCGGGAGAGCGGCGGAACCCTGATTAGTACGGCCTACGAGCTGTGCCAGACGATCATCGAGCGCGATTACCCGGTGAGCGAGTGGAACATCTATCCGTTCCACTTCAGTGACGGAGACAACGCCACCACCAAGGACAACGAGCGCTGTGTGCAGATCGTCCGCGACGGCCTGCTGCCGGTGAGCAATCAGTTCAGCTACGCGCAGGTCGATTCGCCGTACGGCTCGGGTCGTTTCTTGAAGGTGCTGCAGGAGCACTTCGGCGACGAAGCCGGCGTGGCCATCAGCCGGGTCACGGACAAGGACGGGATCATGGACAGCATCAAGGAGCTGCTGGGAAAAGGACGGTAGCGCGAAGGTCGCACGATCTCGATCAGTACGAACTAGAAGGAGGAGACAGAAATGAGCCTGCCACCTGAGAGATTCGTCGGAGAGTCGCGGAATCTGCCGCCCGAACTCGAGGCGGCGCGGCAGGAGATCACACAGCTAGCGCGAGGGCGTGGGCTCGATTTTTTCGACACTGTGTTTGTGATGTGCACGTGGGAAGAGATCAACATGCTCGCCGCGTATGAGGGCTTCCCCGTGCGCTATCCACACTGGCGATGGGGCATGGAATACCTGCGCATGCAGAAAAGCTACGAGTACGGACTACATAAGATCTACGAGATGGTGATCAACACCAACCCCAGCTACGCCTACCTGCTCGACAACAACCTCGTGGTGGATCAGAAGCTGGTGATGGCGCATGTGTTGGGGCACGTCGACTTCTTCAAGAACAACGTCTGGTTTTCGCCTACCAACCGCAAGATGCTCGATGAGATGGCCAACCACGCGGCGCGGATTCGGCGTCACATGGACCGCCACGGCGAGACCGTGGTCGAGCAGTTCATCGATGTGTGTCTCTCCCTCGACAACCTGATCGACCCCTACGCGGCGCACATCAAACGGCATCGAGCTGGCGCACAGCGCACGCTGCTGGAGACACCTTCGGAAGGCGAGGTTGAGACGCCGCGCATTCAGACGCGGGACTACATGGATCGGCACATCAATCCGCCCGCGTTCCTAGAATCACAGCGGCTGCGGCGGGAGGCGGACAACGCGCGCATGCAGGGTGTGCCGGAGCGACCCGAGCGCGACGTGTTGGGGTTCTTGACGGACCACGCCCAGCTCAGCCACTGGCAGCGCGACGTGCTCGCTATCATTCGTGACGAGGCGGTCTACTTTGCGCCACAGGGCCAGACGAAGATCATGAACGAGGGTTGGGCGACCTTCTGGCACACCCAGATGATGACGCAGGAGATCCTGGGCGACCACGAGGTCGTGGACTACTGCGACCACCACAGCGGCACCGTGCTGCAGCAGCCTGGCCAGCTAAACCCCTACAAAATGGGGGTCGAGCTGTTTCGACACATCGAGATGCGGTGGAACAAGGGCCGCTTTGGCCAGGATTGGCTGGACTGCACCAGCGAAGAAGAGCGGCGACGCTGGGACCAAGGCGCGGGAGCGACCAGCCCGGACAAGACCGGTAAGACCGCCGGCGCGCAAAAGGTCTTCGCCGTGCGGGAGACCCACAATGACGTGACGTTTCTCGACACCTTCCTCACGGCAGACTTCTGCCGCGCGCAGGGCTTCTTCACCACCAAGAAGGACCCGCGGACGGGCCGATGGATCATCGACTCGCGCGAGTTTGCGCTGGTGAAGTCACAGCTGTTGAGCCACCTGGCCTCGCGCGGCACACCGCGGGTCTACGTCGTCGACGGCAACCACGCTGGGCGCATGGAGCTGCGACTGCAGCACCGCCACGACGGTCTGGACATCCAGCTGCAGTGGGCCGAGCAGGTGCTCGGCAACTTGGCGAAGGTCTGGTCGCGGCCGGTGCATCTCGAGACCCAGGTCGACGGCGCGGCCGTGCTGCTGAGCCACGATGGCGCCGCGATGACCCGCTCGTCGCCAGGCGCTGACGCAGAGAACGCCGTCGCTGAGGCGGGCGCAGCAAGGGGTACGGCATGACCTCGACAACACTGGGCACCGACCTGCTGGCGGCGCTGGACGACGCGGCGAGCGTCGCGGGAACGGCAGCGCAACAGGGCCAACCCGCTCACGTGCGGGCGTCGGGCACAACGCGCGCTGGGGACGCTGCAGAGGCGCGGCTGACGGTCGCGGACGTTGATCGTCTTGGTGTCGAGATTCAGCGGATACACATGACCCGGTCGGCTGGTCGTGACATCGGAGCGCAAGCCAGCGCCCTGCCCGGTCGGCTGGCGCGGCTGCTGCCGGAGCCGGTCGAAGTGGTGGAGCTGTCGGCGACCCTCGGGCAAGCCGTGCTGCGGACGCCGGTAGAGCACATGCGAAACGGCGGCTATTTTGACCTCGAAGTACAAACCCAAGGCGACCTTATTTTACGGCGTTTTCGCGTCGATAAGGCAGGAGAACGACAGCCGGAGAACTGGACACTGACGCGCGAGCAGCTCGGCCGGCTCGTCGATGAGCTTGGCTAGGGCGCGCCACCGCCGATGGCGGCCTCAAGGTCACCCATGTACGGAATTAACTGGAGGATGTCATGACAGACCATCAAATCAGACAAGCGCGCCGCCCGACGCGGCAGATTCGAATCGCAGCCGCGCCCGAGCCGCTCAGCGAGGAGTTCCGCTTCAAGTTCTTGGGCATCAGCGTGCTGACCGCGATCGCGCTCGTGGCTCGGTTGTTGCTGCTGAGCTAGCGCTGGGCGAGCGGCGTCATGAGGAAGTGGGCGCCCTGTCAGCGCCAGCTCAGCGCCCGGATGTCTCTTGCTGGAGCTGCTTGAGATGCTCACCCAGCGCACGGCCGATCGCCAGGGCGTCCGTGGCCGCACCGGAGCGCTGCGCCCGCCAGACCTGCGTGCCGTCTTCCGAGGCCACCAATCCAGTCATGACGATCTGGTCTCCCTGCAGCGTCGCCTGACCCGCGATGGGCGTCCGGCACGAGCCATCCAAGGCGTGCAGCATCACGCGCTCGGCCTCGACACAGCGCAACGTGTCGCTGCAGTTGATGGCGGCTAGCAGCCCACGAATCCGGTCATCGTCCGTTCGAATCTCGATACCGATCGCGCCTTGCGCGACCGCTGGCAGGATCACTTCGGGTTCGAATATTTGGGTCGCGGCGCCGGTGATATCCAGCCTCTTGAGACCAGCGAGCGCGAGCAGGGTCGCGTCGGCCTGCCCCTCTTGGAGCTTACGCATGCGTGTCTGCACGTTGCCGCGGAACGAGATCACGGTCAGGTCCGGCCGCAGCGCCAACACCTGAGATTTGCGGCGCAGCGACGCCGTGCCGACACGGCGCCTGCCGGTAGCTCGTCGAGACGCAGTCCGTCGCGCGAGAGCAGCACATCGCGCGGGTCTTCACGAGGCAACATGCAAGAGATCTCCAGCCCGTCGGGCAGGACCGTTGGCATGTCCTTCATGCTGTGCACAGCCACGTCGATCCGGCCGTTGAGCAGCCGCGCCTCAATCTCTTCGGTGAAGAGGCCCTTGCCACCAATCTCGGCCAGCGGGCGATCGAGGATCCGGTCGCCACGCGTGTCGATGACCACGACGGCGATGGCGCCCTCTTCGCTCAGCGCGGGCCAGGCCGCTCGCAGCCGCGCCGCGACCTCGTGGGCCTGAGCGAGCGCGAGCGGGCTTCCACGGGTACCGATCCGGAGCGGAGAGAGCTGATCGTTTGAGTTCATCTGGTTCGCCTGTATAGGTTCGGGTTCAGGTTCAAGACTCGTTGCAGCTGCCGCGTGATGTTCGCGCCATGGCCCGCGCGCCATCGCCCCGCGCCACTCCTGCGCGTCACTCCTGCACGAGCAGCCTGAGGTCCGCCAACGCAACGGACGCCGAGAGACCCAGCGCCTGCACGCGCCACTCCTCACGCTGCCCGACCGTGGCGCGCGCGCGGATGCGCACGACTTGGCCAGCAGGCAGCCCCTCAGCGCTCGTCAGCAGCACGCCATGTTGCCCGGCCGGACCGAAGTCGAGCGAGCACACCAAGTACGGCGGTGTACCAGATTTGCGGGGTCGCAGCTCAGCACCCACATCGATCAGATCCGCCTCGCGCCAACGGAGCGTCAACTCACCGGGCACGTCGGGCAGCCGCCCGGTGACGACGACCGACAACCGCTCCGCTAGGGAGAACGTGACCACCACATCCCGCAGGTCCAGCCGTTCGACCGGCGCCAGCGTCAGCGTCTCACATTCCGCCGCCAGCGCCGTCGCCAGCTGCCGCGCAAAGCTGCGATCCCAGTGTGTGACGTCCGCACCCAGGCGTGAAATCAGCGCCGCGAGGCTGCGAGTCGAATCTCGGACCGCTTCATTGGGCGTGCCAGTCAACGCTTTTCCCCCGCGATCATGGGCGCCCAGCCGGCGGCACCCAGGGCTTCCATCGGCTGAAAACGCGACTTGTAGGCCATTTTCGGGCTGCCTTCAACCCAATAGCCGAGGTACAGGTAGGCGAGCTGCTGGGTGCGGCAACCCGTCACGGCGTCGAGCACCATGAACGTGCCAGGGCTGCGGTTGGCGTCGGCCGGATCAAAGAAGCTGTAGACCGCCGAGGCGCCGTCGCTCAGCAGATCTGTGAGCATCGCGCCACGCAGCGTGCCCTTTGGGTCGCGCCACTCCACCACCCCAGTCCGTACCGGCGCGTCCTCGATCATGCTGCGGTATTGATCCCACGTCATGTCTGACATGTCCCCGTCAGCATGACGAGCCTGCACGTAGGCGCTGAACATCGCGTACTGCTCTTCGGTCGCCGTCGGCGCTTGCCAAACGGCGGTCAGGTCCGCGTTCGCCCGCCGTACGCGGCGCATGTTGCGCGTCTCGATGAAGTCTTGAACGCACACACGCACCGGCACACACGCCACACAGCCGGGGCATTGCGGCCGATAGGCCCAGTTGTGGCTGCGGCGAAACCCGTTGCGGGCGAGCAGGTCGTAGAGTGTGGTCCCGTTTGGCGGCTGCAGCTGCGTCAGGACCTTGCGCTCCTGCCGATCGGGCAGGTACGGGCAAGGCAGCAGCCGCGTCGCCCAGAACTCGGTGTCAGAGGCCTCGTTGCGCTGGCGCGTCACCATGGTGCAGAGCTCCAGGGGCGAGGAGTGCGCCGCTGTCGTCGGGGTGGCTGTGGCGGGCGAGCGTGATTCGACGAGCGTGGTTCGGCGAGCGAGGACGCAACACCGTGCTCCGCCGCTTCTTCGTGGGTCCCTACTGTGGCCCCGTTCCATTCACCTCGCCAATCTTGAAGCCCTGAAAGTCGATGCCGTCTTTACGCGCCAAAGCCAGCTTCTTCTCGACATCGAGGAACGTGCCCCAGTAGTTGTTCGTCGCCTTCACCTTGCCCGCGACGGTCGCCGCGGTCAGCTCCGTCGTGATGGTTGAGCCGCGGTAGTACACCGAATAGACCGTGGTCGCGCCGGAATAGCTCGACCCGCTGGTGTCGGCGACCTGCGCCAGCACGGACGTCGCGTTGGCGTTCGATGCAAGGGTCTGCCAGCGCGCCGACAAGGTGCTCGAGGTGGACAAGAGGGCTGCACCATTGGGGCCGTCCTTGCGCACATAGCCCCGGATGTAGTTCTGACTGTAGTAGTCGGACTCTGAGTAGGCCCACCGCAGCGCGAGGATCGTCTCGCCCTTGGGGGTCTTCCAGAGCGCTGAGCCTTTGGTCAAATAGTCTTTTGCCGACGTGGCGGCCTGCAGGTTCGGCGAGGCGACCGCGCCGCCCTCCTTGACCGAGTTGCCGTAGATGTTGTTGCCATCAATCACGATGGTCGGGCTCTTGGCGTTCTCACTGAACAGCAACACACCTTCGTTGTTGTTGTATTTGATGTTGCACTTGGTGACCAAGCCACCGGCGCTGCCCCGTGTCCAAATACCCAGCCCATTGTAGTTGATGTTCAACTGCGACAGCGTCGGTTTCGCGTCCACAATCGTCACACCGGCGACGACGTTCTTGTTGATGTTCATGTTCTTGAGCACCGTCGAGGTCGAGCCCGTCATGTACACACCGGAGCCCTGGTTGCCCTCGACCGTGCCGCCGTCGATGCCCCCGGAGGAGTTGGCGAGCCACAGCCCGCTGCCGCCGTTGTTTTTCGCCACGAAGTTCTTCGCCGTCCAGCCTGCGCCCGTCACGCGCATGCCGTCGACGGCGTTGTTGCGCACGGTCACGGAATCGAGCACGTGTTTGCCGTCACCCAGCTCAATGCCATTGGTGCCGTACTCAACGATGGTGTGCGTCATCATCGCGACGCCGTGCGCGGCGTTGTGAAAGTAGAGTTTCTCCCACGCCTTCGGCTTCTGCGTCACGTCCGCCGGGCCGATCATGACGGGCAGCTGGCTCGTTCCGTTGGTCTTGAACACCCCCGCCGTCGTCCAGGCGACGTCGCCCGTGCCGTCGCCGTCCTGGTCATGCCGCACGATGCTGATCTTCGTACCCGCGGCCACGGTGATCGTGCTGCTGCTCGCGACGGTGAGGTCGCCAGTGATCCAGACCTGGCCGCTCCATGACTGGTTGGCGGTGAGCGTCTCGCCACCGTAATACGGCGCTCGTGTCCAGGTTGCATCGAAGTATTTGCCGACAAAGCCGTCCAACGTAACCGCGCTCGGGCTCGACAGGCTGACGACGTCGAGCACGTTCGGGAAGACGCCCCAGTAGTTGTGCCGTAGGTCGACCGTCTTGCTGTACATCAGCACCGACGCCTCTCGAATCGCACCCTTCTTGATCCACGACACCGCGTAGATGGTCATGCTGCCGGAGTAGCTCGACCCGCTCGTGTCGCTGATGCTGGCGAAGATCGACGTCGCGCTCTTGTTGCCCAGGGTCTGCCAGCGCTTGCTCACGGTCGACGAGACGCTCACCAGGGTCGTTGAGCCGGACTTCACGTAGCCCTTGATGTAGTTCTGACTGTAGTAGTCGGATTCGGAGTAGCTCATCAGGATGCTGTCGATCGCGCCGCCGGCCGGCGTCGACCAGACCGCGGAGTTCTTGGTCAGGTAGTCCTTGGCGCTCGTCGCGACCGACAGGTTCACCGTCTTGGCCAGCCGCGCGCCAACTTGGGCGTTCTCCGTGATGTTGTTGAGGCGAAAAGCGACCTGAGGATCATACGTGCTGTACGCGTAGAGGCGCAGCCCCTCGTAGCTGTTGTTGCTGATCGTGGACTTCGTCACCAACCCCGTCGCGTAGCCCTCAACCTCGACGCCCGCGAGCTTGTTGAGCTCGACCGAGTCGCCGGTCATGTTGAGCACGGTCGCCGTGGTGCTGGTGTTCGTGACCTTGACGCCACTGTCGCCGTTGTTCGACCAGACGCTGCCGCTGCTGGCCGACTGGCCGCCCCCGGTGACGTAGAGCCCGTGATTGAGGTTGTCCTTGCCCGTCACCGCCGTGAGGGTCAGCTGGCTGCCCTGATTGGCGTGAACACCGGTCTGATTCTGCTGAAACAGCGTATGGGTCACGGTCGCCTTCGCGCGCACCTCCAGGCCGGTCTGCGCGTACTCAAAGACGGCGTAGGTGATGGTGCTGCCGGCGCCCATCAGCTTGACGCGATTCCAGCCCTTGCCGGCCTTCTTGTCGACGCCATACACGGTGAACACGACGGGCTCATCCTTGGTGCCTTTCACGTTCAGCACGCCGTTGACGACGAGATCGAAGTCGCCGACGCCGTCCTTGTCCTGGTCGATGGGCGCAAACAGCACGCTGGTACCAGGGGCGATCGTCAGCGTCTGGCCCGACGCGACGCTGAGGTCGCCAGTCACCACGACGGTGCCGGTCCAAGTCGTCGTCTGGATAGCCCCGCTCACGGTCAGCGTCGAGCTCAGGGTGATGGACTTCGAACCCACGGTCTCTTGCCCCGCCTCATCCCGCACGGCCACGTTGATGACGAACTTGCCCTCTTTGGCGTAGGTGTGCTCGTAGACCTTGTCAGTCGCCCACGCGGTGTCCCACTTTCCGTCATTCTCCCAGTCCACGCGGACCTGCAGCTTGGACTTGACGCTCTCCGTGTCGCTGACGCCGTTCGCGTCGAGCACGACCTTGAGTTTGCCGCTGACCACAGCGGTGAAGCTCAGCTTGGGTTTGTCGTTGGCGATCAGCAGCGCCACCGGCTTACTCGTGCCGGGCGTGCCAGCGCTGTCGGTCGCGATGGCTGTGAGCAGCACTTTGCTGCCGGTCTTCGCCGTGGCGGGCACCGTCCATTTCGTCTCGTACGGCGCCGTGGTGTCGCTGCCGACGCTCTTGCCGTCGATGAAGAACTCAACCTTCGCTATCGACTTTCCAGCCGGAGGCGTCGCGTCAACGATGACAGGGACCACGTCGCCCTGCGTGACCTGCTTGCCGTCGAACGGCTTGATGATGTTCACGGTTGGCGGCGTCCCAGCGGTCGCCAGGATGGTGCACGTCGCCTTCGCCGTGGCGCTTTTGTCATCCATGACGGTGACGCTCACAGCGAAGCTGCCAGCCTTGGCATAGGCGTGCGATGCCTTGGCGCTCGCCCCCGCCTTCTGGGCCGTGCCGTCGCCCATATCAAAGGTGTACTTGGCCAGCAGCCCGTCGTTGTCGGACGAACCGGAGGCGTCGACGCTAAACGTCTGATTTAGCGAGACACTTCCCGGGCACACCAACTTCGCCGTCGGCGGCTGATTACCCGCGCTCACGCCGACCACACAGCTCGCCGTGGCCGTCGCGCCGCCATCGTCGATGACGCTCAGCTTTACCGTGAAGGTGCCCGCCTTGGCGAACGTGTGATTCACCTTCGGCGTCGCGCTCTTCACCGCGGCCGTGCCGTCGCCGAAGTCGAAGGTGTATTGGTCGATCTTGCCTTCCGTGTCGTACGACGCGCTCGCGTCAAACTGCAGCATGGTGTTCGGCGCGCCGCCGCCGGGGCAGGCCAGCTTCGCGACTGGAGGCTTGTTCGCCGCCGAGTTCGCTGCGCCGGGCGTGGGCGAAACGAACGCTTTGAAGTCCTTCAGGTTGTCGTCTGTGTCGGTGCTTGAGGCGTCGCGGCCAAGGCTGCTGCCGGCAGCGACGGACGGCACGGGCGAGCCTTCGCCGCCGAATGTCAGCCCAGAGAAGACGCCGTAGCCGACCGCGTCGACGACGGTGCCGCCATAACGAAGCTGCACGCTGTCTGGGCCATTTTGGAAATCGACTGAGCTGCTTTTTTGGTCCGACTGGTCTGCGATGTCCTTCGGCGCCGCGGTGTGCCCCACCACGAAGAGGCCGTCGCTGCCAATCTTGCCGGTCAGCGTGATGACGTTGTAGAGCAAGCCGCCGTTGCCGTTGACGCCCACCAACGTGTACCCCGTCAGGTCTGCGCCAGCGGGTCCCTTCAGCTCGACGAAGGTGGCGTCATCTTTGCCGACGCTGTCGTAGACCAGCTCGTTGATGAGCACCTTCGACGGCGACGGCTTCTGCTTGCAGATCGAGCCGACACACAGCTCATAGCTCTCGCACGCCACCGGTGTACCCCACTCGGTGCAGCCGTCGGCGTTGTAGTCACCGCAGGTCTTGACGGAGTTGCCGTCGCACTTCTTCTCGCCCTTGTTGGTGCACGTGCTAGTGCATGAAGATGCGCATTTTCCGGCGCTGCAGACCAACGTCGTGCCGCAGTCGGTGGCCGTGCCCCAGGCCAAGCATCCGTCCTTGTTGTAGTCGTCGCAGGTCTGCTTTTTGGTCGTGGAACCCGGCACACACTGCACGTCGCCCTTGGTCTTGCAGGAGTTGGAGCAGCTCAGCGCGCAGAGGCCGTTGCTGCACACCGTGCCGGCGCCACACGCCACCGGGGTGCCCCACTCCAGGCAGCCGTCCTTGTTGTAGTCGTCACACGCGCTCACGCCGCCGCCGACATCGCACTGCTTGGCGCCCTTGACGGTGCAGCCGTCTTTGCACGACGTCGCGCAGAAGCCGCCCTGGCAAACCAACGGTTTCGCGCACCCGATCGGGGTTCCCCACGCCAGGCAGCCGTCTTTGTTGAAGTCACCACAGGTCACGATCTTGTCGAGGTCGCACTTCTTGGCGCCGACCGCGGTGCACTCGTTCTTGCACTGGGTCAGGCAAGCGCCCGACGAGCACGTCTCAGCCTGTGCACAGTTCACGACCGTGCCCCAAGTCAGGCAGCCGTCCTTGTTGTAGTCCTTGCACTCCTTGTAGCCGTTGCCGTCACAGGTCTTCGCGCCGCTGGTCGTGCACTCGCTCTTGCAGGAGTCCTCGCACGCGCCATTGGAGCAGACCTTGGCGCCGCACGTGGCGGGCGTGCCCCAGCTCAGGCAGCCGTTGCCGTCGTGGTCACCGCACGCGACGACGCTGTTTCCATCGCATTTTTTCGCGCCAGTGGTCGTGCAAGACGAGACACATGTGCTCGCGCAGAAGCCCTGCGTACAGACCTTGCCGTTGCCGCACGGGGCGCTCTTGCCCCACTCGTTGCAGCCGTCGGCGTCAAAATCGCCGCACTCGAGCACATCGTCACTGGCGCCGCATTTCTTGGTCCCCGTCACCGTGCAGGCGCTGCTGGGGCACTGCGTCACACACGCGCCCTTGTCGCAGGCTTGGCTCTTGCCGCAAGGCGTGGGCGTGCTCCAGCTGAAGCAGCCCGTATCGTTGGTGTCCACGCAGCTCTGCGTGCCGCCAGCGCCCGGATCGCAGCGCTTTTCGCCCTCGTTGCAGGTGCTCACGCACGCCGTCACGTCTGCGGAGCCAACGTCTACCGCGGCGCTGTCGGCGCCTGTGTCCGCAGCGCCGCCACCGTCGGCCGCGACCCCGTCGGTGAGCGGCACGTCAGCCGAAAAAAAAGTGCCCGCGTCGGAGTAGATGTTGCCAGTCGCGTTCGAGCTGACCGGCGTCGCACACCCGGCGACGACACCCAACAGCGCGAGCCCCACAAGCCCCGGCAGCGCAAGGAAAAAGCGTGGTTTGGCGGGGGTTTTGTGACTCGGCATGACATCTTCCTTCGGCATCGAGCGCGACCGGTCAACCGGGCAGCGGGGCGTTTGCGCGGCGCAAGCTACACAAGCAAGGGAAGGCGCGGCAAGGAGAATTCTCGGCGCGTCAAGAAAGCAGCGGTCTCGACGCCCTACTGGCCGGCCGTCCCTGCCGAGGAACGACGCGTCGGTCAGGGCTGGACCGTCGCGCTCCGACGGGCCGGAGTCGAGACGACGCGCAAAGTGCGGCGCGCAGCCCACCCAATCGAAACCTGAATCGTTCGATATCACAGCGAATCACACGACGATGTTGACGCCGACTCGGATTTTTGGTTCCTCTCCCGACGCCCCCAGAAACCCCACTAGCGGCGCCGACCACAACCCTCGGCGCCACACCCGAGGAGCACACGATGGACATGAGCACCATGATGGCAGAGAGCATCACGACCGCGCTGAGCGACAACGGTTTCGTCGGCGTCGAGGTCTCCGTCGACGACAGCAACGTCGCACACGTCAACGGCGTCGTGGAGAGCGAGGAGGACGCCGCGACCGTCATCGGTCTGGTTGAGGCCTGCGGGGTCTCGGGCGTGATTCCGAACTTGCACATCGACGGGTTTGAGGAGAACGACGAAGACGAGGACCTGGAGATGGAAGATCTCGCCACGTACGAGGTCGCGAAGGGCGACTCCTGGTGGAAGATCGCCGACGAGCAGTATGGTAACGGCGCGCTGCACGCCGCGCTCAAGGCCGCAAACGGCAACCCGAAGATGCTGCACCCTGGCGACGTCATCGTGCTGCCGGACGCGGCAGAGCTCGTAGATTAGCCGCACGACTCACACGTCGGCGTGTCTGGGAAGGGCTGGGTGCTGGTCCGTGGTCTGTTTCGCGGCCACGATCGGCGTTCGGCCCTTCTCCGGCCTCGATCATCGTTTCGTCCATGACGGTAGACCAGGCAGTCTCGCGAACAC
>CALENB010000077.1 GCA_937910235.1 uncultured Myxococcales bacterium
GGAGCTCGTCGAACTGCGACACTGGCAGCCGGCTTCATGAGCGCGTCTTTCATCTCTCGGGCGGATGCGAAGCGGCCTTTCGGATCTTTCTCCATGGCTCTCTTCAGCACAGCGAGCAGTCCAGCGGAGGGGCTGCTTCGCGCGACGAGCCGGTCAAAGTCCGGCTCCTTGCGCACATGAGCTTCTTGCCACTCAAACTCAGAGGTGGCGTTGTACGGCAGCTCGCCCGACAACATGTGAAACATCATCACGCCACACGCATAGATGTCAGCGCGCGCATCGACGGCGAGCCCTTGAATCTGTTCGGGAGACATATACTCGAGGGTCCCCAGGACGGTCCCGAGCCGCGTCTTCTCGCGGGCGCTAGCGTCCCTTGCCACGCCCAGGTCGGTGACCTTAGGTACATTATCGCTGTCGACGAGCACGTTGTCGGGTTTCATGTCGCGGTGTATTAGGCCATGGCCGTGCAGCGCCTGCAGACCATCGAGAATGCCCGCCATCCAGCGCTTGACCTCCGGCTCTGGCATTCCGTCAGGCCCAATCAGCCCGCTCAAATCACCGCGAGCGACGAACTCAAGCTCCATCACCAGAACACCGTCGTCGGTGAATATGTTGCGAACCTGAACGACGTTGTTGTGGCTGATTCGCGCGAGGATCCTCGCTTCCTGCTCCATGCGTCGCCGCGCGGTCGGATGCGAGGTGAGCTCAGGATTCAGCACTTTTAGCGCGCACGTCCGCTGGAGCGAGAGGTCGGTTGCTTTGTACACCGTGCCCATCCCACCGACCCCGAGCAGCGTGTCCAATCGGTAGCGGCCGTCAGCGACCACAGCGCCGACGTGGAACGACCCTTCAGTCGTGGGAGCGTGAAGTTGCTGACCACATGCGCCGCAGAATACGGCGTCGGTCTCGTTCGGATGATGACAATGATTGCAGTTCATGTTCTCGCACTCCGCACGTCCGTCGACTCTGGATGGCTTCGTTCAGTGATATGGCCGAAGTCCGGGGTGGTGATGCCCGTCCACACCGGGCCCCGTAGGCCTTATGCCGGAACCTTGAAAAAAGACCTGAAGATGCCGATCCACCGATGCTTCCTGCGGTTGTCGTCGCGCACTGAAATCACGCAGCCGACGCCGAAACTCTGTACGCGGGCCCTGTTCGCAAGCTTCCGGACCCACGCGCGGCCCAGGGCCTCCGACAGTTGGTTGTTTAGCTCGCCTTGCTTTCGCTGATTCTGAACTACGTGGTTTTCAAAGTCCTGACGCGTCGGATTCGTAAACCACATGGCGCCAAGAAGGAGGAGGAACGCGATACTTCCTGCGCTACTCCCACTGGACCTCTTAGACTCCTTCACCACGACAACGGTTTGTGGTCGTTCCTCTCTGATGAAGACAGGGGTCTGAGGCGTAGACGGAGCGGCGGCTGGCGTTCGGGCCTCCGGGGGGCGTGGCGAGACCGCCTCCGCCTCCAATCGCGTCTTGCCACGAACCGCGGCTGCATGCGGCACAGGACCAAGCTTTGCGAGATGTTTTGCCTGGAGTACCACGCGCACGCTGCTCCCCAGCCGAATCTCGTCGCCTAGCGAGACTGGGACCGGGTGCCCAGCTTGGACCCTGGACCCGTGCACAAAGGAGCCGTTCGTGCTGCCCAGGTCGTGGAGCATGTATCCGGTTTCAGTGATGCGAATTTCGAAGTGGACACCGGAGACGCCGTCACCGTCTACAAACACATCCGCAGCTTCAGCGCTGCGCCCAAACGTCACCGCGAGCGCCGAGGCGTTTCGCTGGCTGTGGGCTACCCGAGGCGGAACTGGCATGGGCAAGGACGCTGGCGTCTCGACCGATTGGGGCAGATGCTCTCGTAGCAACTCAAAAACAAAACCCTGGCCGAGGGCGACGTTGTCTCCAACCTGCACGGGGTAGCTGCGATTGGGCTCCAACCACCGTCCATTGAGCGCCGTCCCGTTAGTGCTCTGCATATCTGCGAGGT
>CALENB010000078.1 GCA_937910235.1 uncultured Myxococcales bacterium
CGCGCCGCCCAGCCTTCTTGTCCCACCGCGGTGAGACTGGCTCTGACCTACGTGCGTTTCCAGTCAAAAACCGGCTTCTCCGGGTGACCATACCGACGCAGCGCGCCCTGCTCGCCGACCGCGTTGGGTCGCTGGAAGATCCAGTTCTGCCACGCGGTGAGGCGGCCGAAGATTTTGGTGTCACACGTCTCAGCGCCCGCAAAACGGAGGTTTTGTTCCATTCCGGTGAGGCCGTCGGGCGAGAGCGAGACACGCTCCTCGATCTCGATGCGCAGCTCATCTTCCCAGTCCAGATCATCCGGCGCGACGGTCACGAGGCCAAGCGCTTGCGCCTCTGCCGGGTCGATCGGCGCGTCGGTCTCAACGAGGTCGTCGAGCGTCTCCAGGCTGCCCAGAAAGCGGACGTGCAGCCGGGTGCAGCCGTTGTACGTCGTGAACGCGCCGAAGTTGACCTCGTGCAGCTGAATGGCGTTGTCCTGGTCCGGATCGTCGAGCATGTAGCTGCGATCCGCGGCGAGCGCCACCTCGTAGAGCACGCCGCCGAAGCAGGAGCCCGGCTCGATGAGGGCGTACATCGAGCGCGCCATGTTATCGAGGCGACGCAGCACGCGGCCCTGATGGAGCTGCACTTCGCGTGCGAACCAGTCGCCGTCGGCGCGCCATTCGGAGAGGCTGTCGTCCCAGGCGCGCACGAGCCCGAGATCACCTTCGGTCTTCAGCAACAGCAACCCGACGGTTGGATGGTTGAACCGCAGCTCCAGCAGCGCGTCGTCGAGCTCGCGGAAGGCCTGCAGCGCCCAGTTGGACGACCCGGCCGCCACCAGCTGTGCTGCATCGGCCGGAGGCGCGGTCTGCGGGCCCCGAATCGTCAGCGTCGCGACACGCTGATCGGTGTCGATCGAGACGGTGACGTGGGCGTAAGACAGCACGCTGATCGTCGCGTCACGGTCGGCCCATGTGCGCGCCACGGCGTCCAGCACAACCCCCTGCTCGGTCCCGGCGCCGCCGCGTTCTTGCACCGCCGCCGCCACCTTCTGGGCGATGTTGTCTTGCCATTTGCTCCGCGCGAAGCCGCCATCGACGAGGTTCATGCGCAGCGCGTCGCGCAGCCGGAAGCCTTCGGCCTTGGTGCAGAAGAGATCGGCGTGGTCGCGACGAATCTTGCGCTTGTCGACCAAGCGCGTGAGCCCGCCGGTGCCAGGTAGCACGCCGAGCAGCGGGACCTCGGGCAGCGAGACCGTCGCAGAGCCGTCATCGATGAGGTAGATCTCGTCGCAGGCCAGGGCCAGCTCGTAGCCACCGCCGGCGCAGGCGCCGTTGACGGCGGCGATAAACTGCATGTTTGAGCGCGCGCTGACCTCTTCCAGCTCACAGCGGGTCTCGTTGGTGAACTTGCAGAAGTTGACCTTGAAGCCGTGCGCGCTGCTCGCGAGCATCTTGATGTTGGCGCCGGCACAAAACACCCGTGGCAACCCGCTCGACACCACGACGGCCCGCACCTGCGGATGCTCGAAGCGCAAGCGCCGGATCGCGTCGGCCAGCTCGATGTCGACGCCGAGATCGTAGGAGTTCAGCTTGAGCTCGTAGCCCGGCCGCAGCCCCCCGTCGAGGGCGACCTCCAAGGTCAGCGTAGCGACGGCACCGTCGACGGCGAGGCTCCAGTGCTTGTAGTCATCTGGATGCGTGGCAAACGTGATGGGGGCCTGTGCGGTGG
>CALENB010000079.1 GCA_937910235.1 uncultured Myxococcales bacterium
GAGCGGCTGCAGCCATGCAGCGCTCAACGGCACCAACTGCAACGACGGCAACGCATGCACCAGCAAGGACGCCTGCAAATCCGGCGTCTGCAAAGGCAGCGGTGGCCCCAGCTGTGACGACGGCAACCCCTGCACCACGGACGGCTGCAGCGCCGCCAAGGGCTGCTGGCACAAGGCGTTGACGGGGGCCAAGTGCTCGGACGGCGACGCTTGTACCGCCAACGACGCGTGTGCGTCGGGCAGCTGCAAGTCTGGCGCGAAGTTGGCCTGCGGTGACGGCGACCCCTGCACCACCGATAGCTGCGACAAAAAGAGCGGCTGCGCACACAAGGCAAACGCCGGCGCCGCCTGCGACGACGGCAACGTGTGCACGACGAGCGACGTCTGCAGCGGCGGCGCATGCAAGGGCTCCAAGCCAAAGGCGTGCGACGACAACAACGGCTGCACGAGCGACGTGTGCCACCCAACGAAGGGCTGTGTGCACACCAGCGTCAGCGGCAAAGCGTGCTCGGATGGTGACGCCTGCACGACCGGCGACGCGTGCAAAGCGGGCGCGTGCACCGGCGGCAAAGCGACCACCTGCGATGACGGCAACGCGTGCACCGCCGATGGCTGCGATCCGACGAAGGGCTGCACCACCAGCGCGCTGAATGGCACACCGTGCGACGACAACAGCCAGTGCTCGGTCGGCGATTCCTGCGCCAACAGCGCGTGCCAGCCAGGCAAGGCGCTGAGCTGCGACGACGGCAACCCGTGCACGGCGGACGGCTGCAACCCCGCGTCCGGCTGCAGCCACAAGCCGCTGAGCGGAACGACGTGCACCGACGGCAACGCCTGCACCGCAGGTGACCACTGCGCGGCTGGCAGCTGCGCGGCCGGCAAGGCGCTGGCGTGCGGCGACGGCAACCCCTGCACCGCGGATAGCTGCGACAACAAGACCGGTTGCGCAAACAAGGCGCTGAACGGTACGACGTGCTCGGACGGAGACGTCTGCAACGGCGTCGAGGTCTGCAAGACCGGGGTGTGCAAGGCGGGCGTCAAGAAGAGCTGCGACGACGGGCAGGCCTGCACCATCGACACCTGCACGAGCGCCGCCGGTTGCCAGCACACCGATGCGAAGAACGGCAGCCCGTGTAGCGACGGCGAGGCCTGCACAAGCGGCGACGGCTGCGTGGGCGGCGCGTGCAAGGCCGGCAAGCCCGTGAGCTGCGACGATGGCAACGTCTGCACAACGGACAGCTGCGGTACCAGCGGCAAGTGTGTTCACGGCTCGGCGACGGGGACCTGCTCCGATGGCGACGCATGCACCGATTCGGACACCTGCAAGGCCGGCGCTTGCCATGCCGGAGCGGGCAAAACCTGTGACGACGGAAAAGCCTGCACGATCGACAAGTGTGACGCCAAGAAGGGCTGCGTCTTCACGGCCAAACCGAATTGCGGCGGGCAGACGTGCCAGACAGTTGAGTTCGACAAGTCAGCGAAGGGAGAGGCGCTGAAGGCCGGCACGGTTATCACCACGCAGTTCAGCGATTGGGGCTTCTCGGTCAGCGCGAAGAACGCGACGAAGGGACATCCGGACAAGGCGATCATCTTCGACTCGAGCAAGCCGACGGGAGGAGACACGGACTTGAAGACGAGCGACTGGGGCAACTTGCTCATCATCGCGGAGAACGACAAGGGCTCTGGCGCTAACGGAGGCTTAGTGACGGACCCGGACGACGAGGCAGGCGGCGGCACACTGAGCTTCACGTTCAGCAAGGCCGTGACGCTGAAAAGCCTGGGTTTCGTGGATATCGAAGAGGCTGACGGCACGGTCGTGATGACGCTCGCGACCGGCGGCACCAAGACGGTCAAGATCCCGACGATGGGCGACGGCAAAGCGTTCATTCTGGACCTCGGCAACACGACGGGCGTGACGAAGATGGTGGTCACGCTGAAGGGATCGGGCGCCGTCGACAAGCTGAGCTACTGCGGGGACGGTGAGGGCGACGATTCGTCGGACAGCGACACGTCGGACAGCTCCAGTAAGTCGACCAGTAAGTCGACCAGTAAGTCGACCAGTAAGTCGACCAGTAAGTCCGCAACCGCTGACAAGTCGACCAGTAAGTCGACCAGCAAGTCGACGAGTAAATCCGCAACCGCTGACAAATCCACAAGCAAGTCGACGAGCAAGTCCGCAACCGCTGACAAGTCGACCAGTAAGTCGACGAGCAAGTCCGCAACCGCTGACAAGTCGACCAGTAAGTCGACAAGCAAGTCGACGAGCAAGTCCGCGACCACTGACAAGTCGACCAGCAAGTCAACCAGCAAGTCGACCAGCAAGTCCGCGACCGCCGACAAGTCGACCAGCAAGTCTGCGACCGCCGACAAGTCGACCAGCAAGTCCGCGTCGAAGGCAGCAAAGCCCGCAGCGGCCGACAGCGACACGTCCGACAACGAGAAGTCCGACAGCGAGTAGCGCGTCGCACATCGGCGGTGTCGCACGCCAGGCCGATTGTGGCGCGCAGGTTGACGCCGTGACGCACGCCGACGTGTTGGGGTCGGCGGGTGATTCGGCGATGTTCAGGCGCCTGGCGTGGGGTCGAGACCCGGGATTCGCCGCTGGCGGGTTGGGTTCGCTTGCGCGCGATGGCTGTGGCATCGTCTGCGGGAGCTAGAGGAGCCCCGGATGTCCAATGCAGTCGCGACCCGTTTTTGCCCGCTGTGCGGTAGCGAATCGGCGTTGCAGTACTGCGATCAGGACGGCACACGCACGGTCACCCGCCGCGATCTAGCCGCTGGCACTTCCAAACTCGAGATCGACGAGATCATCGACGGTCGTTATCGTGTCACCGGGCTGCTGGGCCGCGGTGGGTTCGGCGCTGTATACGCGGCTGAGCACACGGGGACGGGGCAAGCCATCGCGATCAAGGTGATGGTGGTTGGTGACGGCGGCAGCCCGGATATGGGGGCGGTGCGGCGGTTCTACAAAGAGGCGCAAGTGACGGCGCAGCTGCGTCATCCCAACACAGTGCGCGTCTTTGACGTGGGTCAGACCACGACGGGCGCGCTGTTCATCGCGATGGAGTTGCTGCACGGCGACACGCTGGAAGAGCGACTCGTCGCGCAGGCCGAGCAAGGCGAGGTGCTCGGTCAGTGGGCGGCCATCGACATGGCCACCGCGGTGCTGCGCAGCTTGGCGGAGGCCCATGGTCGCGGGCTGGTGCATCGCGATCTGAAGCCGGCGAACATCATCCTCAGTGAGGTCTCCCCGGACGAGGACGTGATCCCCAAGGTGCTGGATTTTGGCATCGCTCGCACGCAGGACTCGTCGCTCACGGGCCAAGGGACGGCGCTCGGCACACCGGCTTACATGAGCCCCGAGCAGTGCATGGGCGCTGCAGTCGATGGGCGCAGTGACCTCTATTCGCTCGGGGTTGTGCTGTATCGCTGCGTGACTGGCCGGCTGCCTTTTGAGGACCGCAATCCGCTGACGATCATGTACAAACACGCGCACGCGGCGCCCCGGCCTGTGCTGGAGTTGGCGCCAGGGGCCGTGAACGAGGCGCTGGTCAGTGTCATCGAGCGAGCGCTGGCGAAGGCGCCGGCGGATCGATTCGAGACCGCAAAGTCGATGCGTATGGCCCTTGAGGCGGTCCAAGCGCGCCGCGCGACCGAGCGATACGACCGCGCAAAATCGCAAGCCACGGCGGCGGCGACGCTCGAACCGACGGCGGCGGCGGCCGTCGTCAAGGCCACACCCAGGCAGACGGAGATCGATCACGGCGGGGACACGCTGGCGACCCCGAACGCGACGCTCGCGGGTCACGCGCCGATCTACGACACGGCCATGGTTGCGGCCATAGGCGGCAACACAAGGGGCGGCGGCGGCGCGGCGGATGACGACGCGGCGGATGACGACGCGGCGAATGACGACGCGGCGGATGACGACGCGGCGGATGGCGATGTGACGGATGACGACGTGGCTGCGCGGCGACGCCGCGCGACGTTCTGGCGGGCGGGTGGCGCCCTCGGGCTGGTCGCCATCGTGGCGAGCCTGTGGCTGGCTGGCATGTTCGATGGCGGACCGAAGGCCGGCGAGAGCACCGTCGCGGCGAAGCACACACCACACGCTGACTCGCGCGCTGACCGCGCCGCCACCGGCCCGGGTGTCGTTCGCAAATCCGGCGCGCCCAAGTCCGGCACGCCCAAGTCTGGCACGCCCAAGTCTGGCACGCCCAAGTCTGGCACGCCTGGGGTCGCCCACGTGGCGGGCGACGACGCACGCGCTGCGCCGCAGTCTGACGCGACGCAGCAGGGACCGGATGCCAGCACCGGCCCCGCGACCGCTGCCGCGCGCGGCGACTCAGACGCTGGCGCTGCCGACTCCGGCGAGGCGGCGGTTGGCGCTGGCGCGCGACCTCAGCTCGACGCGACGGCGGTCACGCCGCAATCGGCGAAAACTGGGGCGATTCGCGCCATCGGCCCGAAGATCAGCGCTCAGAAGGCACGCGCCGCCGCGCGGGCCGAACGTCGCGCGGCGGCGCGCGCCGAGAAGCTCGCGGCGCAGCGGGCGGCAAAACAGGCGGCGAAACACACCGAAAAGCTAGCGGACCGGCCCACGCCGCGCCCCGAAACGCCGCGCGCGGGCACCGCTCGACCGCCACGACCACCCGTGACAAGCCAGCCAGCGCCGCGTGCACCCGCCGTCGTCATCCCCAAGGCCAAGCCAAAATCTGAGCGGCCCGAGGTGCTGGATTGATCCCATCGGAGTGGTGCCAGGGCACCTTGGACGACCTTGAGGTCGAGGACGACGTGACGTTCGGGGCGCTGCGTAGTGTGCCGTGGATGGCGCTTCGTCTCGCGCTGCGCGACGTGACGTTCTGTTGGCCAACCGACGTCGATGCGATGCCCTCGGCTTGGGAAGACCTCGCACGCCAAAGCAACCTGCTTAACTGGCACCCAGGCGACGCGCATGAGCTGCTGCGTAGCGACGCGGCGGGGGCCGATGAGCTGTGCCACCTAGCCGTTCACAAGCTGATCTTCGGCGCGCTCGACCGGCCTGAAGATTGGCGGAGCTGGCTCTTTGCTGAAGCCGCTGCGTCCGCGACGGACGTGTTGGTGCTCGGCGCGCTGCTCAACGCACGGTGTGACAGTGCTTTTGTGCCCATGCAAGTCGAGGTGCTCCAGGTCTGCTGGGATGACGCAGGACGCGACGAAGACGCGCTCGCCGCCGCGCTGCTGATCCTGGCCGCCGACCCGGTCGCGGTCTGGCGGGAGGTCGTGGCGCTGATTGAGGATCACGTCACCGAGCAGCGTGGGCTCATCGACGTCAGGGCGTCGGCGGCTGCGTTCGCGCTCCGTGTCGCGGAGCCTTGGGGGCCGCTGCTGCTGCACTTTCAAACCGCGTGGTGGGTCGCTGCGGTGCGGATGTCGCGCCATGACGCGGCGCCCGGCGCTGACTTGAACGCGCTGCGGAGCTCGCTGTTTGCGGCGACGTCTCCGCTCGACACCTTGGTGCTCTGGAACGCAGGCTGCGCGCAGTAACGCGTCGTCGCGCGCCAGGACGCTCGCGCTCGCAGCGCTCCGTTGCGCCGTGCCCTACAGCTCCTGGCGACCCTCCAGGATCATCTTCGCGAAGCGATAGAGCAGGTTTGTGGCGTGATGCGATGGCCGCAAGCTGCTCAGCACAGGGTCCTCTGCCTCAGACCCAACCAGGCCGCCGTAGTTCTCGATATAGCTGACGTACCGCAACCGATTGCCAGCCACATCAAGCTCCGGGTGGAACTGCGTCGCCCACACCGGCTTGCGCTCGACAACGAGGGCCTGCACGTCGGCCAGATCGCTCTCCGCCAGCTTGGTCGTTCCGGCAGGCGTGTTGAGGATGCGGTCGTTGTGGCCCTGCTGCGCGTCGAACCGAGCTGGTAGCGCACCAAAGAGATCACAACGCTCAGCCTCTGGCGTAATCCTCACCTCGTAGGTGCCAACCTCGCGGTTGTCCGGGTCGTGGATGACCGCCTCGCCCAGCGCACGGCCCATCAGCTGAAGCCCAAAACAGACCGCAAACGTGGGCCGGCCGCGCTCCACCAGCTCCTCGCGGACCATCGTCGCGGCTGAGGTCAGCCATGGCGCGTCGCCTCCGGCGGAGTACTGACCCGAACCACCGATCAGCACGGCGGCGTGCCGGTCCAGCGTCGCGGCGTCGGGGGTGCCCTCGATCAGATTCCAGGTGTGAATGTCGTCCCGTGTCACACCCATCGCGCGCGCGAACGATTGCCACTCGTGCTCTGCCATCGGGTCGTCGTGGTCGCGCGCTTGCAACAGCAGGAAGGGCTTCATGACTGGCTCCGGAAACGTTGAAAAACCGCGGTTTGAGCGGCGGTCGTGTGCACCTAGAGGTTGAGGGACTCGAGCTCGACCTCGTGCGTAGCGACCCACCGCGCGAACAACGCCAGCGAGAGCGTCGCTTCATCGGACGGTCGCAGCCCCTGGAGGAAGGGATCCTCGTCTTCGGGTGTATCTGCCGACTCAGGCGCATAGCGCTCGCGATAGTGGAGGTAGCGCTTGCGAAGCGCGCTGATGCCTAGCTCGGGATGGAACTGCGTCGCCCAAATCGGCAGGTGCCCGACCCGAAAAGCGTGCACCGGGCAGTCTGGCGTCGACGCGAGGTGCCGCACACCTTGTGGCAGGGCTACGGCCCGATCGTGGTGTCCGACTTGCGCGCGAAACAGGTCTGGCAGGTGCGAGAAGAGCGGATCGTCGCGGCCGGCTGGGGCGAGCGCGAGGTCGTAGGTGCCCATCTCCGTGTTTGTGTAGTCGCGCATCATGCTGCCACCGACGGCCAACACCAGGATTTGAAACCCGAAGCACGAGGCAAACGTCGCCTTGCCCGGCAGGACCAACTCGTCACGAACCCAGGTCACCAGCTGCTTGATCCATGGATCGGAGTCGAGCACGGAATAGTCGCCAGACCCGCCCATCAGCACCGCGCACGCGCCACGGAGCTCGGCGCGTGTGGGCAGCCGATCGACCGCGTTGACCACCAAGAGGTCCTTCAACTCGAGCCCCATGGCATCTGCGAAACAGTCAACCTCGTGCGACAGCATGGGGTCATCGTGATTGCGAGCCTGAAGGAGCAGAAAAGGGCGACGCAAGGAGACTCCTCATCCGGTGGGACCGTCGAGTGGTAGGGGTTTGAGCGTGGCTGCGACGCGGAGAATCCGGCGTCCCAGCGGGAGCGGGCCTGTCATCATGCGGGCCACTCGCGGCACCGTCCAGCGTCCTGCAATTCATGGGGCATGTCGCGAGCGGTTGTGGGGTTGAGACAGGCGAGAAGCGCTGGGCAGGCTACTTGTGGCCGCGGCACAATTCCGGGCACACTGGGCCAACTTCGGCGGCAGATTGCAGGTCCGTTACCCTCTCGGAGGCCCTATGACCACACGTTCACGGCTACGCCTCGTCGCCGCGCTCTTGTTTGCAAGCGCACTGCTCGCTGCGACCGCCTTCGCGACGACCGCATTCGCCGCGGGCGGCATGCCGCCGAACATCGATTCGCTCGATCTACGCCCGGGCATGAAGGGCTACGGTCTGACCGTGATGCGTGGGCAGAAGATCGAGCGCTTCCAGATTGAAGTCATCGGCGTGCTCTACAACAAGCTGCCAGGCCAGGACATGATCTTGGTGCGATGCGCTGGGCTCAACCTGGAGCACACGGGTGTCATCGCCGGCATGAGCGGAAGCCCAGTCTTCGTGACCGGCGCCAACGGCAAGGACCTGCTCGTCGGCGCGGTGTCCTACGCGTTTCCCTTCAACAAGGACCCGGTCGCTGGCGTCACGCCCATCAAAAGCATGTGGCCCGAGCTCGACCGACCGTTGCGACCGGTGCCGGCGCCCCAGCGGCTGCTGATGCCTGGCGATCCGTTGAACCCTGGCGAAGTGCCGAAACCCGGCAAACGCGTGCGGCGCCGACGTCGCGCGCAGCTCTTTCCCGGCCTCGACGAGCTGTCGAGCGCGCCGTCGATGAGCACGCCGTCCGGTGTCGCCTCCGTCGGGATGTCGCTGCCGGGGGGCCTCGATCCAAGCCGTATGCAGCCCATCGCCATGCCGCTCTCTGCCTCTGGCTTTCACCCGGACCTCGTCAAGGAGATGCAGGCCTCATTTTCGCCGCTCGGCTTCGGCGCTGTGCAGGCGGCCGCGGTCGGGGCGTCGGCGGCGGGGAGCGCGATTAGCCCGATCAGCGAGCCTTTTCAGCCTGGGTCAGCGATCTCGCTCAGCCTGGTGCGCGGCGACATGAACGTGGCGGGCATCGGCACGGTGACGTGGGTGCGCGGCAACAAGTACATCGCTTTTGGCCACCCGTTCCGAGGGATTGGCCAAGTGCATCTACCCGTCGGTGGCGCCCATATCGTCTGGGTGACGGCGTCGCAGGTGAACTCGTTCAAGATGGGGGTGCCGCTGAGCGATCTCGGCGTGCTCGACCAGGACCGGCTGCCCGCGATCGCCGGCCGAATCGGTCCGAAGGCCGCGATGATACCGATGTCGGTGCATGTGCGCGGCAAGGGCGGCGGCACGGACAAGACGTGGAATGTGGAGATCGTGGACCAGCCCAAGTTCTTTCCGCTCGCTGTGTCCCTGGTCCTTGGCAACGCGCTGCGGGTCAGTGAGCCGATCGCGCAGGACGCGTGGGCCACGATGAAGCTGACGTTCGAGCTTGAGGGTGGCTACAAACCCCTCGTGTTTACCGACAAGTTCGTCAGCATTGGAGGTACCGGCGGGCTCTACCAGGTTCGCGGGCTGGCCATGCGGGTCGCGCGGGTGTTGGTCACAAACGGGTTCAAGCGGATTCGCACGAAGTCCGTCCGCGCGGAGTTCCAAATCGAACATGGGCGACCCATGGCGTTTCTGGAGGCGGTCAAGGTCGACAGCGATGAAGTGCGCGTCGGCCAGCGCCCCAAACTGCGTCTCAGCTTTCTCCGGCCGAACAACAAGTCGGAGACGGTGACGCTCACGCTGCCAAAAATTCCGCCCGAGTTGGCGGGCGAAAAGCTGACGGTATGGGTCGGGCCGGCGAGCGGGAAGCCCTTTGAGCGGGCGCCGCCCAAAGACGTGAACGATGTGCTGGACGCCATGCGGGACTATCGTGCGCGCAATCGCCTCGTCGCGGTGCTGAGCCTGCCTGGCCGGTCCTGGATGATGCGTGGTGAGCGCCTCGTCGACCTGCCAGCCGGCGTGCTCAGCGAATTGAACGGACACCGGCGCAAGATCCAGCTGGGACGAACTTCGGTGCGCGTCGGCAAAGACTTGCCGTGGGCTATCGAGGGCTCTGGCACGGTTCTATTGCAGGTGATCGACGAGCCCTGACCTCCGCATGGGCTGCCGACGCGTGACACAACCTCGTGCGCGAAAGCGACTCACACTCACACGAACTCGCCGTTGGCGGGACTGCTGCCACCACAGGATCGAGAGATGACATCAACAAAGCTCCGCCGCACCTTCTTGTCCGCTGGTGTGCTGCTCGCGCTGGCCACCTTGGTCGCCGGCACGACCGCCTCCGCCTCGCAGCCTCACGACTGGCATCTCGCCAGCGGCAAGGACTTCGGCCGTGGCACGCTGGATGGGCTCGCGCTTCACGAGGAGACCGGCCTCACGGTGGCGCCTGGGCTCAAGCGCACCGGGGTCGACGCAGAGCTGATCCACTGTTGGGCCCGCGATGGCGCCAAGCTGTGGCTGGGCACAGGACTGCAGGCCAAGGTCTTCATTTTGGAGAACGGCAAGGTGCGCATGGTGGCGAAGCTGCCGGGCGTGCTGGTCGGAAGCCTCGTCGCCGACGGTCAGGGTGGCGTCTATGCCGGCACCGTTGGGCGCGGCAAAGTGATGCACATCAACGCGAGCGGCAAAGTCGAAGAGTTGGTGCGCATCGAAGGTGTACGTCACATTTGGGCGCTGCTGCTCAAGGGCGGGACGCTGTATGCCGGCACCGGAAGTGGTGGTGGTGTGTTTGCCATCGACGTGGCCGCGAAGACGGCGAAGCTGTACGCCGAGACTGGCGCGGAGCACGTGCTCGCCCTGATCGCGGACGGCGACGCCTTCATCGCCGGGACGGGTGACGCGGCGACGCTGGTGCGGATCACCGGAGAGAACAAGGCGCAGGCCATCGCTGGATTCCCGGGGGCTGAGGTGAGCAGCGTCGTCCGGTTGGGCACCGCGCTGTATGCCGCGGTAAATGGCGGCAACACGGCCGCCGCGCTGTCAGCGTTGCGCGCGACGCGGCAGCGCCCGGGCGGCACGGGCACAGCAGCGCTGCGCAAGAAGAAGCGAAAGAAGCCCACGTCGACCGGTGGCAAGGGCGCTGTCTGGGTGCGTCACGATGACGGTCGGATCCACCGACTCTTTGTCTCTCCCACCGGCACGCTCAGCCAGATCGGCGGCGCGGGCCAAGGCATCGTGGCTGGATCGGGCAAGGACGGCCACGTCGTCATCGCCGACATGCAGGGCAAAGTCATGACCCTGTTTGACCTCGACGAGACCCAAGTGCTTGGCGTTGAGATGGGCGCCAAGGGACCGAAGACCCTCATGACCGGCAAAGGGGCCGCCGTGTACAGCGTGGGCGGCGCCGCGAAGAACCCGACCTATACGACCGAGGTGCTGCGTGAGACCGGCGTTACCCGATGGGGCCGCATCGCCGCGCAGGGCAGCGGAAGCCTCATCGTGGAGTCGCGTAGTGGCTTCTCCAATCCGCCCAGTGACACATGGAGCGCGTGGCAGCCCCTCAAGAATGAGCGGAGCCAGAGCCCGCCGGCGACGTACTTGCAGGTGCGCGTGCGTTTCGCGAGCGCGGACGCCCGCCTCTGGGAGCTGCGCATCTTCCGTCGCCCCTTCAACCGAGCCCCCACGATGCGAAGCATCACGATCATCCCGAACATCAAGACCCGCACGCTGCGCGTGAGCTGGAGCGCGCTCGACCCCGACGGCGGCACGCTCGGCTACGTGCTGACCTATCGCAAGCGCGGTACAGTGCAGTGGCTGATGCTGCACGACCGCTTCTACACGAAGACCTCGATGACCTTGTCGCCGCGAGATATGCCAGACGGCTGGTACGAGATGCGGATCGAGGCGACAGATGCGCCGTCCAACACACCGTCAGAGGCGCTGCGGACGGCCATGATCAGCAAGCCGTTCCTGGTCGATCAGGGTCGACCGGAGGTCAGCGCGCAGGTGCGAGACGGCGTGCTGACCGGCGTCGTAGCGGACCGCGGCTCCAACGTGCTGAGCGTGATGGTGTCGTTTGACGGCGAGCCGCCTGTGCTCGCTCGCTGTGGTGACCATATCTGCGACGGCAAACAAGAGGCGTTCGAGCTGAAGTTGCCGCCGGATCTGCTCAAAGGTCGCCACACGCTCCTGATTCAGGCGACAGATGAGGCCGGAAATACGGGCGTTCAGCGCCTCGTGATCGGTCAGTAGCTCGGACAGCAGCTCGGACAGCAGCTCGGGCTACGGCTCGGGCCGCAGCCGCCGCCGACTCGGCGCCCTTCAGCCCAACCCCAGGAGGGCCGCGACGGCCGTCGTCAGCGTCGGGATGAGGACGGCGGCCGCGACCAACGCGAACACGCCCCGCTGCGCCAGCTGGCGCCATGTCAGCTTGCTGGTCGCGAAGATGATCGCGCTGCTGTCCGTGGCGTTCGGCGTCAGCACCGCCATCGACGCAGCCATGCCGACGCTCAGACAGGGCGCGATGGGCGAGACGTTGATCTGCTGCGCTGCCACCACGGCCAATGGGCACAGGACTGCGGCGGTGACGGTGTCGCTGGCGAGCTGCGTCATAATCAGGGTGAGGGTCGCCATCAACATCGCGAGGCCGAGTTGGGTCTCCACACCCATACCCTTGATCGCCAGGTGACCCAGCCATCGAGAGAGGCCGGTGTCGATGCCCTGGTGGCCGAGCGCGAGGCCGCAGCCGAGCAGCAGCACGACGTCCCAGTCGATGTTCTTCGCCTCGGCCCATGACAGCACCGGCTCGGTGACGGGTTTGCCGTACGGGTTGCGCTTCTGGCCAGCAGGGGCGGCGAACAGCACCGCAGCGCCGAGCAGCGCGACGACCCCTGGGGGCAAGGCGGTCGCCGTCGCGACGCTCGCGGCGCTCCCGACGCCGGTCACTAGCGCGACGAGTCCCGGCGCCCACCACAACAACAAGCACACCGCGATCACGCCAGCGATCACGGCTTGACCTCGATCCAGGCCAAACACGGCAGGCACCGTCTCGGCTAGGCGCAACGCCTTGGTCGTCGGAGAGCGCCGCTCAGCCTTCGGCAGGGTCCGCAGGTCGCCGTGGACCTCCGCCTTGCCATCCGGACCGAGCACCAGCCCTAACAGCGCCATCCACAGGCCGACCATGGCGATGACCACAGGCAGGCTGATCAAGGTCCAGTACAGCAGCGGGACGTCGCGGCCGTCATACTGCGAGAGCGCAGCCAATGCGACCAGATTGGCTGGCGCGCCGACCGCTGTGAGCATCCCGCCGACGTTGGTGCACCACGCCACGCCCAGCAGGCCCAAGCGTTCGAATCGCAAACCAAAGCGCTTGCCCGGCTCGGTGACCACGGGCACGAGCAGCGCTGCGACGGAGCCGTTCGGCGCGAAGGACGAGAGCACACAGGCGACGAAGGAGATGGACCGCACCAGCGCGCGCAGCGTCGTGCGGCCCTGCGGAAAGAGCGCCGCCGCGACGGCGCGGTCGAGACGTCGCCGTTGCGCAGCCTCATTGAGAAACGCCGCCCCTAGAAAGAGAAACACCACTGGATTGGCAAACGGGGCGAACATCGCCTCAGGCGTGGCGACGCCGAGCAAGACCCCGAACGCGGGCGCAGCGAGGGCGGTGATCCCGAGCGGGAGGGCCTCCGTGAGCCACAGCACCAGCGTGCCGGCGATCAGGGCCATGAGGGCCGCTGCGGGCTGCGACATGTTGTCGGGCCGCAGCCACCAAACCGCGACGGCGAAACCTGGCGAGAGGACGAGGCCGACCCGACGCCAGCGCGCAGCGAGCCTGAGTTGCTCCCGGTTCAGAATGCTCCCGATCGCGGCCACGTGCACCTCCGCCGAGAGGGTACGGCAGGGAGGATCGGGCGTCGACCGCGCGGCAGACGCGCCTGTTAGGCGGGAGACGTGTCCCCTTCGCGACCGCACATCTGGCAGGCGGCGGGGCCCAGTCGGTTGGCGTGCAGCCACTCCGGCGGGCGCAGCGTGACGCAGCGCTCGCAGCGGAAGAAGCGCGCCTTGCGAGCGACAATTGCCGCGTCGATGAGGTGGCCCAACATGGCCTTCGCGTGGTCCGGATCGGCGGGGATGCGCGCCCACGGCACCGCCACCAGGGACTCGTCGACCAGCACCGCCCTGGCTCCCCACCACTTCTGAGCAAACAGCCCGACACGCACCGCGGCGTTGTTCAATCGCAGCGCTACGAGCCCGGGATCGCCGCCCACCAGCAGCACGGTGCCGCCGGCAGCCTCGATTCGCTTGACCGGCGTCGGCAGCAGGGCTTGGAGCCAAGCCTCAGCCGACGCGGGTCCCCACGCAGGTGGATCCGGCGGCGCCAGCACCATCCCTACGCGCCCTTGCCGTAAAACGTGCCGCCCGTGTCAGCCATATCGGACAAGATCTTCGTGGGCGCGAAACGCTTGCCGAACCGCAGCTCCAACGCACGCAAGCGGCTCGCCACGTTGCGCGCGCCGTATCGATCGACGTAGCGGAAGGGGCCACCCTGAAAAGGCGGGAATCCGATGCCAAAGACGGCGCCGAGATCGCCCGATTCTGGATCGAGCAGCACGCCTTCTTCCATGCACCGCGCCGCTTCATTCGTGAGCGCCAGCACCATGCGCTCGCCCATCTCATCCAGGTTGGCGAGCCGAGTCACGCGTCCGTTGGGCATGTGGTCGTAGGCCGTCTCGTCGACGACCTTGTGGCCTTTGACGAGCTGCGACTCGCCATCTTCGTAGAGGAAAAACCCCTTGTTCGCCTTGCGCCCGAGCCGTCCCTCGTCGAGGAACTTCGAGATGTTGTCCGGCGGAAACTCCATGTGCCCGCTGTAGTGCGCACGCATGGTCTCAAGCACCTTCTGGCCGACGTCGATACCCACTTCGTCCATGAGCGTGATCGGCCCGACCGGGAAGCCAACGCGCGTCGCGGCCTCGTCGATGTCCTCGATCGCGTAGCCCTCGATCAGCATGAACGTGGCTTCCACCATGTAAGGCGCCAAGACCCGCGTCGTGTAGAACCCGGCGCAATCTCGCACCACGATGACGTGTTTGCCCATCTTTCGAGACAGCTGGCAGATCGTCTTGGTCACCTCCGGCGCCGTCTTGTCGGTGATGATCACCTCTACCAGCGGCATCTTCTCCACCGGGCTGAAGAAGTGCATGCCAATGACCCGCTCCGGATGCTTCGCCTTCGCCGCGATCTCGCCAATCGGCAGGGCTGACGTATTTGTCGCAAAGATGGCCTCCTTTCGGGTAACTCGTTCGATATCTTCGATCATCTGGTGCTTCAAGCTGGCCTTCTCTAGCACCGCCTCGATGACCACATCCGCCTGGCCGAACCCGGCATAGTCGATGCCACCCGACAGGCGACCCATGCGCTGGTGTACCCCGCCCGCGTTGTAGCGTTTGCGGCGCCGGGCCTTGCCGTACACCTTGCGCGCGTACTCGAGACTATGGCCGATCGCGTCGTGGGTCAGATCCTTCAGACGAACGGTGACGCCCTTGTCGGCGAGCACTGTCGCGATACCGGAACCCATCAGCCCAGCGCCGAGCATGCCGACGTGGGTCACCGGCCGGGCCTGCACGCCCGCGGTGCCGGGACCATCGCTCTTCTTCAGGGTCGTGATGCAGTGAAACAGATGCCGCAGACCGCGGGACTCTGGCGTCATCAACAGCGCGCCAAAGGCCTTGGACTCGGCCTCGTAGGTGCCTTTGCCAACGACGTCAAGGATGCGCAGCGGCGACGGATACAGCCCCTTGCTCTGCTGCATCACCTTCTTGCGGGCCTCCCGCAGCACCACCATCCGGCCGAGGGCGTTTCGCTCCAGCAACAGCTCCTGCACCTCCGCCTGCATGTCCTGCTTCTTCTCTTTGGGCCCCTTGCCCGCCGCCAGATCAGCGGCCAGCTGTCGGGCCGCGGCCATGAGCTGGCCATGCGGCACCGCCATGTCGGCGAGGCCCATCTTCACGGCCTTGTCGGGCCGAATGTTCTTGCCGGTCAGCATCATGTCGAGCGCCGCGGTCAGGCCGATGAGCTCTGGTAGACGCACGGTGCCACCCGCACCTGGTAGCAACCCCAGCTGCACTTCGGGCAGACCCAGCTTGGTCTTCGGGTCCGTGCTCAGGATCCGCGCCGTACAGGCCAACGCGAGCTCGAGGCCGCCACCGAGGCAGTCGCCGTGAATCGCTGCGACGGTCGGCACGCCAAAACTCGCGATGCGATCCATCGCCTGCTGGCCCTGACGGCTGAGACGCGCGCCGTCGTCAGCTGACGCGACACCGTTGAGGTCGCCAATGTCGGCGCCAGCGATGAAGCCTGCCGCCTTGCCGGAGGTGAGGATGAGCGCGCGCAGGTTCGGGTCCTTGCGCGCCTCCTCAAACACCGTCTCAAACTTCGGCATCAGCGCCACGCTCAGCGTGTTGACCTTCTGGCCGGGTACATCGATGACGATGCACCCAACGCCCTGGGCGTCGCTGCGCTCGTACCGCAGCGCTACCTGGGTGGCAGAGGGGAGGGGCGGAGCGGGCTGGCTCGCCGGCTGGTCGGGTGTGTGTGTGGTCGTCGTGGTAGCCATGATCGGATCCTCCGTGCGCCGCGGCGCAGCTTGGAGTTGCGGGGTTGGCGCGCGGAGAGCAATCAGGCTCCGCAGGACGCCAGAAGCGCGAGCGGCGGGCAACCCGGCGCTCGCGCAGGTCAGCGCTGGCTTAGCGCGCGCGCTCGAGCACGATGGAGACGCCCAAGCCACCGGCAGCGCAGATGCTAGCGAGCCCGAGCTCACCGTCGATCTGGCCGAGAATATCAAGCATTTGGGTCAGAATCCGACCGCCTGTCGCCGCGAACGGGTGACCATACGCAAGCGACCCACCCCACCGATTGAGCTTGCTGCGATCGACCTCGCCAACCTCGCTAGAGAGCCCGAGCTCGTCCGCGCAGAACTTCTTGCTGTTCATCAGCTTGATGTTGCTCAGCACCTGCGCGGCGAACGCCTCGTGGATCTCGATGGTGTCCATGTCAGCCAGCGTCGTACCCGACTTCTTCAGGGCACCCGGCACGGTGTAGACGTTGCCGAGCAGCAAGTTCACGCGCGGGTCGAGCGCCGCGAACTCCCAGCCGCGCACAAAACCGAGCGGCGTGTAGCCCAGCTCCTTGGCCTTGGACTCCTTCATGACCAAGACGCACGCGGCGCCGTCCGTGAGCGCGCTCGAGGTCGCGGCGGTGATGGAGCCGTGCTTGCGGTCGAACGCGGGCCGCAGCGTCGCCAACTTCTCTGCGTCCATCGAGGCCCGAATCAAGTTGTCTTCCGTCACGATGCCCTTGGGCGTCTGCACGGCCATGACCTCACCGGCGATCCACCCCTCGGTCGTCGCCTTGTGGGCGTTGGCGTGGCTCGCGATCGCGAGCGCCTCCTGGTCGGCGCGGGAGATGTCGAAGTTCTGGGCCATCAGCTCGGCGTGCTCACCCATCGTCTTGCCGGTGTAACGCTCAGCGATCGCTGGCGGCGACGGCAGCAGGTCGAGCGGGTTGAGCTGCGCGAGCGTCTGCACGAGCGCCAGTCCCTTGGCCTTCTGCGCCTTCTTGAGCACGTCGATGACGTGTTTCTTGTGCACAACCGGCGCATGGCTGGTCACGTCGACGCCGCCCGCCAGCACCACCTCACGCTCGCCGCTGAGGATCATCTGCGTCGCGCTGATGAGCGATTGCACCCCGGTGGCGCAGGCGCGGCTCACCGTGAAGCCGGGCAGCCGGTACTGAGACAGGTTCAGCGCGATCTCCCGCGCGACGTTTGGAGCCGTCGGTACCGAGATGACCGTCCCCCAGACGATCTCGTCTAGCTGATCCATCGGAAAATCAAGCCGAAAGAGCAGCTCGCGCGCCACCTGAGTCGACAGTTCAACCGGATCGACGTCATTGAGCGTTGACCACGATCGCGCGAAAGGCGACCGCAGCCCGGCGACGATGGCGATACGATCGGCCTTGACCACGGTCTTGCGCGTCAGGACGGCGTCCGCCGCAGCGCTCGGCTTCGGCGCTGCGGCCTGCTTCGGCGCTGCGGCCTGCTTCGGCGCTGCGGCCTGCTTCGGCGCTGCCTTCTTCGGCGCCGCGGCCTTCTTCGGCGCTGCGGGCTTCTGCGCTGCGGCCTTCTTCGGCGCTGCCTTCTTCGGCGCCGCGGCCTTCTTGGCGGCGGCTGGTTTGCTGTCCGTGGCGTTGCCGCCTAGTGCGTCATCTTTCGTGGCCATAGCTTCCTCCGATGTGAGGGGACAACACGCCCCAGCGTAGGCGGTTCTGGCCGCTTTGACGCACTGTGTCAAGCTGCGTCACGAATCGACACACAGTGCGCTGTTCTAGGCAAAAAAAACACGGCCCGCGACGCTGAACGTTGCGGGCCGTGTGCGAGTTTTTGTCGCTATCGACCGGGACGTGCAACCGGAGCGGCGATCTTGAAGATCACCCGCTCGTTCGCCTTCTTCGCCTCGCGACCCCGCTTCGTGGAGACCGGCTGCTCGCCACCATGACCCATCGCAAAGAAGCGCTTCGCGTCGATGCCAGCGGCCACGTAGAACGCGATGATGGCCTTCGCCCGGTCCTCGCTCAGCTTCTTCAGCACGGCCGGCTTACCCCTGGTGTGCGTGTGCACGTGGACCTCGATCTTGATGTCCTCGCGCTCGAGCAGCAGCTCCAGCAGCTTGTCGAGCACCTTGGCGGCGCCGCGAGTCAGCTTCGCGCGGCGGAATGTCAGCCCTTCAACCGGCTTGCCGAACATCGGTGCGATGTGAGCGGGCATGTTCTCCGGGCAGCCATCTTCATCCTGGAACCCGTTCTTGTCCTCGGGCTCGTTGGGGCACTTGTCCTTCACGTCCGGGATGCCATCGCCGTCGTTGTCCGGATCTGGGCAGCCGTCGTCGTCCTGATAGCCATCCTTGTCCTCGGCCTGGTTCGGGCACTTGTCCTTCACGTCCGGGATGCCATCGCCATCGTTGTCCGGGTCAGGGCAGCCGTCGTCGTCCTCGAAGCCGTCCTTGTCCTCCGCGGCGTTGGGGCACTTGTCGCGGCTGTCGGGGATTCCGTCACCGTCATTGTCGAGCTCAGGGCAGCCGTCGCCGTCCTGGAATCCGTCCTTGTCCTCGGCGACATTCGGGCACTTGTCGGCGCTGTCTGGGATGCCATCGCCGTCGTTGTCGGGGTCCGGGCAACCGTCTGCGTCCTGAAAGCCGTCCTTGTCTTCGGCGAGCGTGGGGCACTTGTCGACATCATCCGGGATGCCATCGCCGTCGGTGTCCTGGGCGGGCCCGCCGAACGCGTACGACAGCCCGACTGACACCTCGAAATTCTGGCTCAGATCGTGCGAGATCGTTTTTGCGCCCGGAGCCACGGCGCCGTTCGCGTCCTTCTCCTTCTCATCGGGCCGCGCGTCGCTACCGATCCAGCGCGCGTCGGCTCGGGCAAAGAGACGATAGCCGAGCTGCAGCTGAGCGCCGGCGCCGAGGATGTAGGCGTTGTCGGTGTCGCTCGGCTTCACGTACTGCTTATCCGCGCGCAGGTTCATCTGGCCGACACCCGCCGTCACGAAGGGCCGCAACTTCTTGCCCGGCATGGCGACATAGCGCGCTAAAACACGGTACGACAGCAGGCTCGCGGAGGTCGGATCGTCGCCCGCTTTCGCCGGGCGGGGGAGGCTCGTCGGCGTGTAGTTCAACTCGGCATCGATCGCGAGCGTCTGCAAGATCGGGTAGCTCAGGCGCAGCCCGATGAGCGCGCCGCCGCTGGCGACGTCCTCGACATAGAACGCGTTGCCCAAGCCGTTCGGGTCGCCAAGGCCGAGGTAGCCGAGGGTCACCCCAACCTCCAAGCGGCGAGCCCAGGGCTGCTCGGCCTGCGCCGTCGTCGGCGAGAACGTCACGACCGTGAACAAGGTGGCCGCGAGCGCGGCAAACGTGAGGCTGGAGGCGATCGTGCGAATCATGCGTCGAACTCCGAAGATTGTGGTCCCGATGACCCAGTGACAGGTAACAGCCGCGCGCTCCGAAAACGGCCGGAAGACCGTGGTCGGCGCGCGGTCCAGTACCGTACCTCAGCGCTGGGGAGAGCGCCAAGCCCCCCCGACCGGCCAAATCCCCGCCGCGATGGTTCCATGCCGAACGCGACCGGTCGGGTCGCCGCTCCGCTCGCCAACACCGCAGACCATCGATCGGGGCGGCATGGCTGTGCTGCGTTCGGTGTGGCCACGGCGCGGCTGACCGCAATCCACGTGCACCGACTGCGCGGCGCCTACCTTGAACTTGGCGTGCGAGCATGAAGAAGCGTGAGGTTTCCAGCCTGCCGCTGTGATCTGCCTGGAACGCAGGGCTGCGACGCGGCGCTGTAACTTCCGCTTTCCTTCCTGCCGGCGCGGCACTTCTGGTAGGTTGGCTGTCATGCGCATGGTTCACCCACAGATTAACGCCAGACGACCCCGCTGCTCAGCACGGTCGCCCCTCTCGCTGCGCCGCGGCGGGATCCGTGTCGCCGGCACGATCGTCGTGGCGTGCTGCGCGCTCTGGTTGACGGGGTGCGCCACGCCGACCGACGCCCCTGAGGAGGGCCTCACGGCCGACGCGGTTGCGTCCGAAGACGCGCTGGGGGCGACCGTCGATGCGGTCGATGCGGCCGTCGCCGCGGCCGACGGGGCAGCGACGAAGCTCGACAGCGGCGCGACGAGCCCGGTCGACAGCCAGCCCGTCATCTTGTCGGTGAGCCCGGAGCAAGGGCCGTCACAGGGGCTGACCACCGTGGAGATCTCGGGTATCGGCTTTGCCGGCACGATCGGCGTCTTTTTCGGCGAGTCTCCCGGCCTCGATCTGGAGGTCCTCAGCGATTACACCGTGCGCGTCTCCTCACCGCCGCGCCCGCCGGGTATCGTCGACGTGACGGTGCGCATCGCCGATGCGGAGGGCAACGCGACCGATATCGTATTGCCCCTGGCGTTTCGCTACCTCGCCGATGTGCAGGTGCACAAGGTCGCCCCCGACGTGGGCCCGAGCAGCGGCGGCTCCTTGGTGACGGTCACCGGCAACGGCTTCAAGGCCAACACTGCGTTCATCTTTGGCGACCGCCTCGCGATCGACCCATTGGTCCTCGACGAGTTCACGGCGTCAATGCACACCCCACCCGGAAGCGTGGGTCGCGTCGATGTGCGCGCCGCCAACGCCGACGGCTCGGCGACCGCAAAAAACGCTTGGGAATACAGCGGCTCAGCCAGCCTGACGTGGATCGCGCCCGGCACCAGCCCGCTCGGCGGCGGCACGACGATGCGGTTGCACGGCGCGGCGCTGCTCTCAAGTGGTGGCGCGGTGAGCGTCATCGGGCCTAGCGCACCCGCCGCAGGTGGCGGGGGTCAGAGCGGCACGAAGCCTTGGAACGCACCGATCGTCGCGTCGGCGACAGACGCTTCGTGGCTCGACGTGAAGACGCCGGCCATCCAGACCGCAGGTTCATACGACGTCGTCTACGCACGAAAAGGCCAGATAATCAGCCTGAAAGCGGCGCTCGCGTATGTGGGCGCCACCGATCCGGCGACGGGAAAACCGCTCACCAATGTGATCATCGGCCTGTCGCCGCCGAGCGCGCCGGTCAACGTGAAGACGTTGGTCGCGGTGCACGTCGCTGGCCCCATCGCCCGCCAAACGACCGGCGCGGTTGAAGTGCGCGTATCGAGCAAGATGGTGCCGGTGGTGTGGCACGACGTCGGCACGGGTGGACCACTGCAGACCACCGCCACGATCATCGTCGAGCTCGGTCCGGAGGCATGGACGGTCCTGCCGACGGAGGCCAACGTGCGTGTCGACGTCGGCTACGACGACGCCACCAAGGTCGGCGCATTCACCTGGACGGCCGCCATCCCCAAGATCGCCAAGGTGACCCCGGCGATCCTACACGTGGACGGCGGCACTCCCTTCACAGTGCACTGGGGGCCCAATTCTGTGGGGTTTGGCGCGGTGGTCGGTGTCCGGATCGGCGCCCTGTTCGCCACGAGCGTCGTATCCGGCGGGAGCAGCAAATACGCGCCGCACAGCGTCACTGGGTTGGCGCCGAAGGGCAGCTCTGGGCCAGCCGATGTGCGCTTGGTCCTGAGCAACGGCGAGGCGATCGCGGCCGGCGCGGTGACATTCGCGGGCGGCAACGCGAGCGTCGCTGCGATCGCCCCCTCGGTTGGCGCCGTCGCCGGCGGCAGCTTGGTTGATGTCATTGGTACCGGCCTCGACCAGCTCGATCGCGTCTTCATCGGGGGCGCGCAGGCGACGGAGTTGACGGTGGTGCACGCGGGTCTCGCCCGGTTTCGCACGCCGCCTGGCAAGCCGGGGCCAGCGACGCTGCAGTCTGTGCTGAAAAACGGCGCGACGCAGGTGCTCGTGAACGCCTATGTCTACTTCGATCCCATCGCAGGCAATTACGGCACGTGGGGCGATCCGATCGAGCGCGATGTCAACGTGACCGTGCTCCAAAGCAACGCTGGTGGCGGGCCGGTCGAAGACGCCATGGTGGTCGTCGAGCGCGGCAGTCAAGTTTGGACGAAAAAGACCGACAAGAACGGCCAAGTGGTGATCAGCGCGCCTGGTTTGGTCGGGCCCGTGACCGTATCCGCGAGCAAACAGGGCTACACGGCGGCGTCGGTGGTCAAGGTCACCGTGCGCAACGTCACCGTGCGCCTCCGCAAAGCGACGGCGCCGCCGCCAAGCGCGGGCAACGGCGAGCCGCCGCCAGACGACCAGCCCGATCCGTTTCCTGATGGCGTCGTCAAAGGCACCGTGTCCAACGCCGCCAAGTACACCCAGCTGCCGATGGGCGACTGCAAGACGCAACCGGCGATTGGCGGCAACTGCAAGCCCTGCGCTGCCAAGAGC
>CALENB010000080.1 GCA_937910235.1 uncultured Myxococcales bacterium
GAGATCTGGCCGTGCACACGCTCCTACGCCGATATTGCGGCCTGGAAGCCCTCCGGCATCATCCTCTCCGGCGGCCCAATGAGCGTCACGGACGACGACGCGCCGCGGCCACCGGCGGAGATCTTCACGCTCGGCGTCCCGGTGTTGGGGATCTGTTACGGCCTCCAGGTCATGACGCAGATGCTTGGCGGCAGCGTGGTCCCTGGCGACACGCGGGAGTACGGCAAAGCCCACCTGCAAGTCGACGCCAACGAGGGCCTCCTCAGCCGGTGGGCCGTCGGAGCCGAGCAGCTGGTGTGGATGAGTCACGGTGATCGCATCGCGGCGCCAGCGCCTGGTTTTGTGTGCCAGGCGCGTTCTACAGACGGCGTGCTGGCCGCCGTCGCCGACCCAGCGCGGCAGTTCTATGGCCTGCAGTTCCATCCAGAGGTCGCCCACACCCCCAACGGCTCGGACTTGCTCGCGGCGTTCGCTCACGACCTGTGCGGCTGCGGCGACCACTGGACCATGGCCGCGTTCGTCGACGACGCCGTCGCGACCATCCGGGCGCAGGTCGGTCCCGAGGGCCGCGTCCTGTGTGGCCTCTCCGGCGGCGTCGACTCCTCCGTCGCTGCCGCCTTGATTTACCGGGCGATTGGCGACCGGCTGACGTGCGTCTTTGTCGACAACGGCCTGCTGCGCAAGGACGAGGCCGAAGACGTCCAGCGCATTTTTGGTGATGGCATGGGCCTGCCGTTGATCACGGTCGACGCCGCGCCACTCTTTATCTCCGGCCTTGCTGGGGTCACAGATCCTGAGCGCAAGCGCAAGATCATCGGCCACGCCTTCATCCAAATCTTCGACGAAGCCGCGCACGGGCTGCCCGATACGTACGATTTTCTGGCGCAGGGCACGCTGTACCCGGACGTGATCGAGTCGGTCTCGTTCAAGGGGCCCAGCGCGACCATCAAGAGTCACCACAACGTCGGCGGGCTGCCGGAACACATGAAGATGGCACTGGTTGAGCCGCTGCGGGAGCTGTTCAAAGACGAAGTGCGCGTGCTTGGCGCCGAGCTTGGGTTGCCCGACCGTATGGTGCATCGCCAGCCCTTTCCGGGGCCGGGACTCGCGGTGCGCATTGTCGGCGAGGTCACCGAAGCCCGCTGCAAACTCGTGCGCGAAGCCGATGCGATTGTGCGCGAAGAGATCGAGGCCTGGCCGCAGTATCGTGAGCTGTGGCAGTACTTCGCTGTGTTGCTGCCCGTGCGCTCGGTCGGTGTCATGGGTGATCAGCGCACGTATGAGCACACCTGCGCCGTTCGGGTCGTCACGAGCGTCGATGGCATGACCGCGGATTGGGTCGATTTGCCGCACGCGGTGCTCGGTCGCATCTCGACACGCATCATCAATGAGGTGCGTGGGTTCAACCGCGTTGTCTACGATATCACCAGCAAACCGCCCGGTACGATCGAGTGGGAGTAGGTCTGGCGTAACGCGCCCGACTCGCACGCCGCGCCGCCGTCATCGTGTCGAGGTCAGAATGTTGGATCACTTGGGCGTGAACGTTATGCTCCCTCGGTGATGACCCCACGCTCCCCCTACCAGCGCCGACCGAGTCCCTCGTCCAACCCCGGCCCCATGACGCGCGACGCCGTGTCGCGCGACGCCGTGACGCGCATCTTCCGGGCTGCGGTGTGTCTGGCCGCGTGCCTGCCGTTTGTACCGCGCCCAAGCTTCGCCACGATGGCCCAGGTGCCAAGCGGCGGCTGCCCGATGCCCAAACAGACGCTGCTCATCAATGAGTTCCAGGTCGGCATCGGCTCGCATCCCCGATGGGTCGAGGTGCTCAATCCAGGCGCCGACCCGATCGCGCTCAAGGGCGTCGTGTTGCGCGTGAACGCCGCCGGGATCGCCGGAAAAGCGGGGGATACGCTGGAATTCGCCCTCGAACCCAAGGTCGCGAGTGTGCCAGGTGGCGAGGTGCTGCTGCTCGGGCACCTGCCAGACGCGAGCGCGAGCGGCCCGTATTTTGGCCTCACGATGGTCAACCTGGGTGCGACGTTTGTGCTGCCTGCGTGCGTGGTGAAGGTGGAGCTGTTGGGCCCTGCCGGGCTGATCGACAGTCACAGCTTCGATTTGTGCAACGGCACGAACAAGCCGACGGACACAGACTGGCAGTCGGTGCGCTCCTTGGACCCCGCCCACGCAGATCTCTGTGTGAGCGACGCCGCCACGAGCTGGTGTGTGACGACCGCGAAAGACAGCCCAGCGAAGCCATCGCCTGGCAAGGTCAATCAGCCGTGCGACCTGGACGGCGACGGCTACACCGCCACGACCGGCGACTGTAACGACAATGAGAAACTCGTGAATCCGCTCGCCAAAGAGACCTGCAACGGCGTCGATGATGACTGCAACGGCCAGACCGACGACAGCGTGACGGCGCCCGAAGGGACTTGCCTGAGCGACGGCGTGTGCGCGGGACCCCTCCCAAACGGCAAGGCGGTGGCGCAGTGCGATGGCAAGAACGGCTACGTGTGCTCGTATCCAGCCGGGTATGAGAGCGTCAACGAGACCCTGTGCGACGGCTTTGACAACGACTGCGACGGCCAAACCGACGAAGACCTCCTGAACGCTTGCGGCGCGTGCGGTGTCGAGCCGACGGAGCTGTGTAACGGCAAGGACGACGACTGCGACGGCGAGACCGATGAAGACCCTGACATGAGCGCGGTGGTGTGCGGCGGGCTGGGGGTCTGTTTGCTGGCCGAACCAGTCTGCATGGGAAGCGACGGGCCGGTGTGTCAGCTCCCAGCCTCGCACGAAGCCACCGAGACGTTGTGCGATGGCGCCGACAATGATTGCGACGGCGAGACAGACGAAGAGCTGGGACTAGGCCAGACGTGCGTGGTTGGGCGCGGCCAGTGCATCGCTGAGGGGGTGCTGAAATGCGCGCCGAACGGGGCCACCCATTGCGACGCAAACGTTGGAAATCCAAGCGCTGAGGTGTGCGGTGACAACCTCGACAACGACTGCAACGGGGAGACAGACGAAGGTTTCGACGTCGGCGGGCAGTGCACCGTCGGGCTGGGGAGCTGCGCCGTCATCGGCAAGATGGTCTGCACAAGCGCCGGTGGCACCACCTCGGCCTGTGACGCGACGCCACGTCCCGCCGCCGCGGTCGAGACCTGTGGCAACCAGATCGACGACGATTGTGACGGCCTCACCGACGAAGCGGGCTGTACGGGCGGCCAGCCGGCCGGCTCGTGCAGTGCGGGGACCGGCGCTGGCGGGCCGTCGTCGCCGGCGCGTGCGTCCTGGCCCCTGCTCATCCTGACGACGCTGCTGGCGCTGGCGCTGCGCCGCCGTCGGCGAGCGGCTGGGTCATCCAACTAGGCTTTGGGCGTCGCGTCACCCGCGGCCGTGGCGTCACTGATAGGCGTTGCGTCATTTGCGGGCGCAGCCTCATCGTCTGCCGAGGTGGCCGCACCATCCTTAGCATCGACTGCGCCAGTCACACCGACCTTGGTCTCCGGGGCCGCAGCGGGCTCGTGGCCGTGGCACTGCTTGTCGTTCGACTCCGCGTTCAGGGCCTCAAGATGCTCCGCGATGGCGTGCATCAGCGTGCCGGGCGGATAGTGTCCGTCGGCGTCCGCGGTGCCGGCCTCCATCCCCGTCAGCAGGGCGATGCCCTCGTCGATGGAGCGTACCGGCCAGATATGAAACGTCCCCGCCGTGATCGCGGCGCGCACCTCCGTCGAGAGCATCAGGTGCTGCACATTCTGCCACGGGATCAGCACGCCCTGCCTACCATCGAGACCGCGCGCCTTGCAGAATCGGAAGAACCCCTCAACCTTGTGGTTCACGCCGCCCACGGGCTGGATCTCCCCGAGCTGGTTGACCGACCCCGTCACCCCGATCCCTTGGTCGACCTCCGCGTGCGCTAGGTCAGAGAGCAGCGCGTACAGCCAGGTGCTCGACGCGCTGTCGCCGTCCACTGCGCCATAGCTCTGCTCGAATGTGACGGTGGCCGTCAGCGCCAGCGGCTTGTGGTGGGCGAATCGATGGCCCAGGAAACCGGCCAGGATCTGCACGCCCTTGTCGTGAATCTCCCCGCTCATGTTCACTTCGCGCTCGATGTTGACGATGCCGTCTTGCCCCGCGAAGCAGCGCGCAGTCACGCGAAACGGCCGGCCGAAATCATGTTCCCCCACGCTGAGGACGGCGAGACCATTCACCACCCCGACGGCGCCACCCGCGTGGGCGATGAGCAGCTGATCGTCGAGCACGTCTTCATGCATCTTGTCGGCGATCAGGCTTGAACGCTTCTCACGCTCCTCGATCGCGGTCTGAATGTGACGCTTCTCGATGATCTCCAAGCCCTCCCCGTCGGCATGATAGTTCGCCTCGACGAGCACATTGGAGATGTCATTGAACCGCAGCGTCAGCTTCCGCTGTGACTCCACCAAGCGCGAGCCGTGCTTAATGACGGCCGACACAGCCTGACGATTGAGCGGTCGGCAGCCGTTGTTCTTCGCGGCAGTGGCGATGAAGCGGACGTATTTGGCGATCGATTCGGGCGAGCGCCGGATCTCGTCGTCGAAGTCGGCCTTGACCTGGAAGATCTTCCGAAAGTCGTCATCGGTCTGGTAGGCCATGTGATAGAGCGTGTTGGACCCGATCAAGATCAGCTTCAAGTGGATCGGGATCGGCTCAGGCTTGAGTCCGCTAGTCGGCAGCAGCCCAGCGGTCTCGCCAAGGTCCTCAATGGCGGCCTCACGGTTGCGTACAGTCGACTTCAGATTCTCCCACACGCCGGGCAGCTGAAAGAGATCGGCGGCGTGACACACGAGGAAACCGCCGTTGGCCTGCATCAGCGAGCCGGCGCGGATCATCGTGTGGTCGGTGAAGTAGATGCCCTGTTCGACGCGGCGCTCGATCCGCCCGAACATGCGGTAAAATGTCGGGTGGGTCTCGAAAATGACCGGCGCGCCCTTCGTCTTGCTGTTGTCGACGACGACCTTCACACGGAACGCCCGAAAAGGGTCCGGACCGCGGCTGTCGTGGCCCTCATCGTCATCATCGGGCAGGAACCGCTCAAGATGCTCGACGAAGTCCTCTTGCAGGGCGTTAAAGAACTCTTTGAGCTTGGGTCCAGCGCTGTGAAATCGCCGTTTCAGCCGATTGAACGGTAGGCGCGCCACCTCTTTTGCGAGCTCCTCTGTGTACTTCTCAAGCAGCAGCTGCGTCTCGCGTTCGATGGCGCGGTTGGTCTGCACAAAGTCCGTAAACAACGGCTCCAGCTCTTCTCGCTTCGCGTCTATTGTGGCGCGTTGCTCGTCTTCGAGAGCCAGCACCGCCTGGTCATCCAGCGCTACGCCATCGACCAACGGGCGGGTCAGCAGATCGCCCTCATTGCCAGCGCTGATCTCAAAACCGAGCGTCTCGGCCTGGCGACGCAGGATGCGGAAACCGTCGGTGCTGGCGACGTTGCCGCGATACACCGCCCGTTGCAGTCGCTCCTGATGGTTGCGGCCGTGGAACTCCTTCGGCATGTCTTCGCGCAGCAGTGTGAGCAGCCCCTCCAGGTCTTTCTTGAGCTTCTGGGCCTTGCCCGCCGGCAACGACACCGCCCGCGGCGCGTCGGTGTCGTCGAAGTTGTGCACGTACACCCAGTCTGGGGGCACCGCACACGTCGGCGCTAGCTTGTCGAGCAGCGCCTGCAGTTGGCTGCGCTTGCCTGTGCCCGACGCGCCAGCCAGATAGATGTGATAGTTCGGGCGAGAGATCGCGAGGCCCAGATCGAGGCTGCGCAGCGCGCGATCTTGTTCGATGACCGCTTCAAGGATCGGGACTTCCTCGGTCGTGATGAACGAGAGCGCGTCCGAGTGAACCTCAACTGTGCAGTCTGCAGCTAGGAGCCCGGCGGGGCGGGGGGAGAGGCGCATCTCGACCATGATTGTCTCCGCTGTCCGCGAACGACGCGGGGCGCGGTTGCGTATCATAGCGGTCCGCGTTTGGGAATGTGGCTGAGCGCGCCGGTCTCAGTGCCCGGGGGAGGCGCTCATGATCATCGCCTCCATGTGCTCGCGCTTTTGGAACGCGAGCAGCGCTGCCTTCGCCGCCGCTTGGCCACGGAAGGGTCCGAGGCGGACGCGGTGGAAGGCGCCCATGCCGGTAACCTGGGCCAGCGAGACCGTGAGTGTATAGCCCTTCGTGCGCAAGCTGGCGGCGAACGCTTTCGCCTCGTCTCCGCCCTTGAGGCTCTTGATCTGCACCCAGTACATGCGGGTGTCAGCCGTGATGGAGCGGCCGCGTTTTTCGGCCACGGCCGCTTTAGCGCGCTTGTTGGCCAGACGGGTCGCCGCCGTCGTCGCCGCTTCCTGCTTCGCCGGGTCGTTCTGGTTGGCCGCCAGCGCCTTCGCAGCCGTCCGCGCCGCCATGAGGGCACGTTGCGCCGCCAGCGTCTTCTGCTTGGCCAACGCCAATCGCTGAGCGCGCGCCGCCAGCTTCTGCTCGGCGAGTCGCTTTGCCGCGGCCTTTGCGGCCGCCAGCTTCGCGGCGGTCGCC
>CALENB010000081.1 GCA_937910235.1 uncultured Myxococcales bacterium
CCAGCGCGCCCCTGCCGTAGACTGCTGCGCCCACGCCGAGGCCGATCACCCCGAGCGCGCCGGTGATCCACATCGCTGGGCGGCGCCAGTGAGATCCGCCAGGAGCTGCTCTCTCCTGAACAGTCGCAGAGATTGGTGTCGCTGAGGCGGTGGGCGGTGTCTGAGCGGATTGTTGCTGTTGGTGTTGCTGCTGCTGCTGCGCTTTTATCGCCGCCAAGTGGGTCACTGCGCGACGATGGTGTTCGAGCTGCGGAGAGGTGGCCTGGATGAAACGCGCGTAGTGTTGTGCGGCGACGGCCAGGGCGCCCGCTTTGTGCCAAGCGCGCGCAGCATTGTAGCGAAGAATGGGCTTCTGAGGGGCCGCGTCAGCCATCCGGGTGAACAGTCCGGCGGCCTTGGTAAAGTCCCGGGACCTGTACGCGGCGGTGGCCTGGGCTTCCATCGATCGGAGGGCCGCGGCTGCGTCTTGCGTCGTGTCCGCCCGCGCTGGCTGGGGTGCCCATGTCAGGCTGCATAGGAGGGCGAGGAACAGCGGAGCGCGGTTGGCTCGGCGTAGCACGGCGCGGTTGGATCCACGCCGGACGGGTGGTTGGCGGTCGCATCCTCGATCTGGGCTCGGGTCTCGCATCGGCACCTAGTTGGCGGTCTCGGCGGTGAGCCATTCGCGCATCGCTCGCGCGGTCCGGCTGCGAACAAGCGCTGGCGTCGCGGGGTTTTAGCGCAAACCCCTGTCGAATGGAACCGGGTCGCTGGACAATCAGCGGTGCTGTCACAGGCTGTTGGCGCGGCGAAAGCCGATCTCATTGGGCCAAGCGCCAACCTCCTGGTGCGTTGCACGCCAAATCACGACCCCGGCGGGGCTGCGGTCGGCGTGTGTCGACTTCAGACCGAGAGCAGCGCGGTGAGGTTACACGCGCCACTGTCGTCTCCTGTGCGGCGCGCGAAGGCCGTCTCAGCTGCCGCCATAAGTGAAATGCGGCGACTTCTTCTTCTTCTTCTTCTTGTTGATTTCAAGGGTCTTGTGCAGCTTCTTGTTCGCGCCGACGTCCGTGCCCTTCTTGTCAGCGGCGGCGTCCAGGGTAGCCTCACCACCGACCTTCAGCGCGCCGAGGCCCATTCCCGCGACGTCAGGGCCACCCTTTCCCCAGGTGTCTTTCGACAACAGCGTCTCCGACAGATATCCCGCCTCCTTCTCCGCGACTTGGCCCATAATCGTAGACCCCATTGTCTTCCTGCCAGGTTTGGCCATCGCACCGTGCGTCAGGTTCTCGGCTGGCGCAGTCTTCAAGGCGTCGCCCCCGCCCTTCAACCCCTCGACGCCCATGTTCAACAAGCCACCACCAGCGCCGCCGTAGCGCCACGCGTCATCATCAAACGCGGCTTGGCTACCAGACTGCAACGCGCCGCTAGTGACATCACCGAGCATTCCGGCAATCGCGGGTTTGTAGCCGCTCGAGAGGTGAGCGGCCTTCGTGAGCTTGCCGGCTCCTTTCGACATGATTTTACCCATGCCCTTCGACGCCATCCCGGCCGACAGCAACGTCGAAGCTGTGGCCTTGGCGGCGTCGGTGCCGCCCTCCTGCAAGCCGTACGAGTTGCCCTTGACCATCTTGCGCGTCGCCATGCCGGCCGCGCTGCTGCCGCCGGCAACAACCAAAGCGGCGAGCGCGGGAGACGCCATGCCAACAGTACCCACGGACAGCGCTGCGGCCGCGGCGAGCTCGGCCGCTGTCGCCAGCCCCTCGCCGGCGCTCTCCTTGGCCGACTCATACTGCTCAGAATCATGCTTCTGATACATGATCAACGCCTGCATCTCGCCCTCTTTGCCGGGGATCACCATCCCATCTGACCCGATCAGCGCTTGGATACGCTCGGTCTTGTCTTCGAGCTGCGAGCCAGTCCCGTGCAAGCCGATGGCTTCGCCAGCGTCCATGATGCGCGACGAGATGTGGTTGATGACGCCGCCGTTGCGCTGAAACTCCTTGTACTCAACCGCCCGTTGCGCGGCCTCCTCCAACGACTGCGGCTCGCCTTTCATGGCTTGTTTGCTCTCAAACAGATCAATGCCCGACAGCTCTCCCCGCAGGCGTTCATTCAGATCGCCCATACCGGCCGCCGCAAAGTCCTTTTGTAGTGCGACCGCTTCATCCGCCGTCATGTTCGCCATGGCCTTCTTCAGCAGCGCTTCGTCCGTCCCGGCGCCATCGATCGCGATCTTGACCGCCGAAAGCCGGTCGATTTTGCCCGAGGTTTTCAGGCTTTTCGCCAGCTTAAGGTCGTCGCCGTCGAGCTCTTTCTCCAACATTATGTCAAGCGCGGACTTGCACGAGGTGTCCGATTTGTCCGCGGGTTTCTTGCCGTACTTGTCCTCGAAATAACCCTCGATGGCCGCCTTCTCCGCGGCGTCTTTACCCTCGAATACCCCCCAGATTGCCTTCTCGTCGACGTTCATTTTGCTGCCGGCCTGATGAAGCCGGGTGGCGTCGGCGCCGGTCGCGCCCTTCTCCAGCGCCGCCAGCGCCAGCTCCTCGGTGCCGCCGCTCAGCTCGGACTTCAGCTCACGCTGCAGGGCTTGTGTGTCGTTCGTATTGTGGAGCTTCATATAGGCGAGGTTGATGGCGTCACGCTCGGAGTCGTCTGCTTGTTCGAAGTACCGCTGCAGCGCGGCCTCGTCGGTGCCCCAGCGATCCATGGCCTCGTCCACCCGCAACGCCGTGGCCTTGCTCTGGTCGCCGGCTAACAGCGCCTCGAACACTGCCGCGTCGGTGCCCCCCAAGTGGCCGCGAACCTTGTCGAGCGTCTCCGGATGGCCCTTCAACGCCTGAATCTCACTAGCGTCGAGATCTCGCATCAACGCTTCAATGCGGCCCTCGTCGTCGTTGAGCAAGCCCGTGGCGCCCTCGAGCCCCGCGACTGTCGCCCCGACCTTGTCGCCCGCCATCAGCGCCTGCGCTTCACGCATGTCGTCACCGGACAGCTCACTGGCTAGGCGCTCGTCGAGGTCGATATTGTAGCTCTTCTTGAAGTTCGCCTTAATCGCGGCGATCTCCGCGGCCGACTTGCCACGCAGGGCCTCAAAAATCATGTCCTCGTCTGTGCCCATGCCGTCCACAGCCTTAAACAGCGCGGCGGCGGTGTCGACGGACTCCTGTGATGGCGGCAAATCGGGTGTCTCGACGCACTGCATCGATTCCGCGCCATTGGCGGCGTGTTCACCCGACCCTGGCGACTTCGATTCAGCCCCGCCCTGTTTCATCGACTTGGCCGTCGCCCCTGCGCTACCTAAGATCGAGTCCATCCAGTTCTTTGGCTGCTGCGGTCCTGCGACGCCGGGAGCGGCAGTCGCCTGTGAAGCGTCTCCTTGGCCACTCGGCGACTTGGTTCTGTTGAGCAGGTCCGGCTTCATACGCTTGACCGCACTCGAGACCTTGCGGCTCATCCGCTGGAACCAGCTCCCCCCTGAAGTGGCCGCCTCTTTGCCTGTCGCACCTGCGCCTTTGCCGTTTGCACCAGCGCTCTCTCCAGACTTGGCGCCCTGCGCAGGCTGCCCTCCCGCCTTCGCTGGCGACTGCGGCCGCACCATGGCGGATTGCGCCGCGTACCGACTGCCTCCGGCGGGTGGTGCTGCCGCAGCGACGTCGGCCCGGCGTGTAGCAGCACGCGGTGCAGCCTTGGCCGCGGCCGCCTTCGCTGGCGCAGCCGGTGCGGGACCTGCAGCGGGCTTCCGGGGTTTGGCCGGCGCGGCGCGGGCCGGTGTTGCTTTGGGTGAGGCGGGCTTACTCGGGCCACCCACCATGCCTTTGAGCCAGTTCAACACACCCATCGCCTGCCTCGTCATCCGCGCGGAACCGAATCCGCGGCTGTTGCGTGCCCTTCGCCCGACGATACACAACGAACGTAACATCGTGAAGGACAAGGCCGATTGGGCGGCGCCGCGCTGAGGCACTCACACCCCGACGCCCGGGCACCATTGGCCGACGGTCGTCGAGACCGCGCACATCCTCGCGCCACTGATCTGGCTATCTGAAGAAGTCCTGCGCGTCCGCGTGGCCAGCGGCGTTGCGTAGGTCCCGGCGCAACATGTCGATAAACAATGCGTACCTGGCGCGCTCATAGCCTCCGGGCAACCAAGCTTCGATGGTGCAATCTCCGTCGCCATCGAGGTAGAATCTGGCAACCAGCGCGCCCTGGTTCAACGCGTTGATAAACGCCAACTTGGCCGTGGGTTCGCCAGCGACCTGAGCATAGCCGGCGTGCAGGAGCCCGTGGTCCATCTGTTTGACGGACAGGCTCAGCACATGGGGGTGCTCCGCGCGGATCACGCCTTCCTCCTGCATTGTTTCGAAGCCAAGGAAGGTGAGGTGATTGGCGACGGCCTGCAGCTCATCGACGGGGGTTTGGCTTGAAACGTCAGTCATGATCAGACTCCACGGTGGGTGTGGGTGAGGCGCTGCCGGGATCCCTTGCTGGTTGAGAATCTGTGCCGACCCCGCTCAGAAGTCCAGGTCGACGTGGCGTTTCGTGGCAGCGCCTAGCGCCGGCCTTTTGCTGACTCGTAGTGTCGGATCGCTCGTTTTCCTCGGTCTTGCTATGCAGCGGATGATGAGTTCTGAGGTCGGTCTCCCCCAGAATCGTGTCCTGCGATCTGCTGCACTCAAATCCCGCGCCTGTTGCACCTGGCGGGGCCGCGCCTAGCGCCATTGTCTGCAAGCAAAGCTACGACAGCGTCAAAAGATCGATCGAATCAAGTTCCTGACTTGACCCAGCGGAGACCAAGACTGACGTCGCGGCGACGAACGCAACGCCGCAACTGCGACCGCCGGCACGCAGGTAGGACTGCGTGTTGTGGTAGCGGCCACCGCACAAGCCCTGCGTGCCAGCAGTGCGAGCACGAGCGCTAAGGGCAGCAGACATGAAGGCCCCAAAGTGGGCATCCAAAGCAGGGAAGAGACCGAGCGCCAGGCCAGCAAGACCGGTCCATTGGCCCACGCCGACTGTCAATCAGGCGCCGAACTAGCTGAACCTGGACGTCTGGCGTCGCTCTCGCCTGGTCGCGAACTGCGATGGCCGGCTGTACGGCGCACCGGCGGCAAGTCCCCAGCGGCAACGCCGATTGAGGGCGCTGCGACAGCGAGAGCTGCGGCCTAGCTCGCAGAGGTTCAAGTCCTGTCTCCCTCGTGAGAGACACCCTGCAAAAACGAAAAAACCCCGGTCGAAACCGAGGTCCTTTGGTGCGCGCAACAGGACTTGAACCTGTGACCTCCACCGTGTGAATCTGGGAGTCTTGGATTCTACCTGATCATCATGGGCGTAGTTACAGCCAGTTGGGCGTTGCCTGCTGACGCCTGATGTTGCCTGTTGTCGAGGTTTGTGACCCCCGTTGTGACCCCCTTGTGACCCCCATCGAGGATCTCGTGGACAACCTTGCTCTGTACCTGGGTTGGAGCCTTCCCCAGGTACGAGCAACCACCGTTTGTACTCCTCAAGGCGGAGCCTCACGACACGCCTCCAGCCATCCGCAATGTCTGGCAATCGGAGCCATGCGCCAACGCAGTGCCACCTCCCTTTGCCCCATCTGAACCAAACCCAAAAACGTCAGCCCCCGAGCAGGCATACGGACTCAAGCGAGCTTGTCATCATAACCCCCCACACAACGGGAATGCTGAGATGCTCCGATGTCACCACGTCAATCCGACGCAATCCGCTCCCCTCAAGTGTCTCCCAGAACGACCAGTCCTCCCCATCATCCGGGAAGATGCAGTGAATCAGCTTCAGGTGGACGGCGACACGGGCAAGTCGCCACAAGTCGGCTTGCTTGAGATGCGCCTGGCACAGCTCCAACGTCTCGAAGCGCTCGTCATCGCCTCGGCAGCCGGCTATGTCAGCGTTGAGATGACGCGCGAAGCCTGGCTGTAGGTGATCTCCACCAATGGTGAGGTGCTTGCCCTTCATGTGCTCGCCGATGCGCTGAAGATCTTGTAAATCAAGGCCAGCGCAACCATCCAACCCTAACTCGGAGGCGTCAGCACCGAAGACAGCCGTGAGACAACTACCCGTGAGCCCGGCACAGCCCCGCAGCTCGAGTCGGTCAATGCGATGCCCTGCGAGTTGAGCGAGACATTTATCCACGAACTCATCCGTCACCGGCGCTACTTTGTCTGAGGACTGCGGGTAGTTATTCACGCCAAGCGTCACGTTGAACGCACCAATCTTGCAAGGTGTTTGGGACTGCGAGAGCATCATCCGGCCGGAACCCCACCTGGTGCCCTGCGGCGCCCTATTTTGCGGCCGAATCACCCCGCGTACAAGGCGTAAATCGCCGGCTGCGAACCGGCCCCTCACCCACGCCTCGGTTGACGGAGTCACCTGCTCAACACGGTCCTCGAGTGTGACGTGCGTGAGCGTGGGGCTCCTCGCAATTCTAGTGATATGCTTGTTCTGAAAACGAAAGTCACGGAGTTCCTTTTCACGAGCACGCGCCGATCGCGCCGATCCAAATCGAAGTCGCAGACGACGAAGTTTGGGCATGGACAGGAGACGCTCCAACCAGGGCTCGACTGTTCTGCCAACGGCCCAATCAACGATGAACGCTCTATGTCGAGCTGAGACCTCAGCGTTCTTGACTCCAGAAAGCTGCACGATACCGACGGTCGTGGGTGTCGACTCAAGCTGCACGGTCGCTCGCACAGGCCACAGCACTCGATAGAACTCACTGCCTCCCCACATGGCGCTGTCGACATAGGATCCCACGCAGTGTTCCATCTGCTCGCCTTCTCTGCGGAGGTCGGCGGCGCTACACAAGGGTTCAATCACGCCAGGGAGCGCCGCAATCGTCGTCCGAGGAAAGGGCTGAAATGGCCGGTCTCGCGCGTCGGCCGCGCACTCGGTGAACTCAACGCGCTTTTCAAGATCCGACAGCGCGCCAAGCGCCTTGAGTTTCTTCGATTGCTCACGAGCGCTCAGCCATCGATCCAGGTTGAGCAGTCGGTTCTTCATCGCTCGACGCTTCCGTGGTCCCAACTGTGCGAACTCGCTGAGCACCTTTGGAGTCAAACGAAGACCGCCTCGCAGTCTGCATAGCACCTCAAGGGCATCGAGCGTCATGGCCTCCGTGTGCATCCACAAGCGACAGCGAGCCGGATCTACGACGAGTTTCCGCATGGCCGGCAAGAGCGACGGGAGCCGCCTGCTGGTGGGCATCCGCGCCAGAGCGCGCGCGAGCCAACGTCGGTCGCCCAGCCCCAACCCATGGAGCAGCGAGGTTTGTCGCAGCGTGTGACTCTCGTTCTCCTTGAGCGTTGGGACCAGCGTCTCAATCTGATGCGTAACAAGCGTCGTGAGCGCAGGACTCTGAAGGACCAAAGACGAGAGGGTCTGGGGAGCAATTTCTGCGAATTGAATGGCATCGCGCGTGCGGCCGGTCACGGCTGCGATGCTCTTACGCAGCTCCAACGGGATGGCGGCGGCCCATCGCGATAGGGCAATTTGAGCGTCATTCAGCGCGTTCCGTTCAAACCCAGGGAGGCTGAGTGGCGCCACCCCGCCCACACACACGTGCCCTGTGAACGTGAGGCGAGGTCGAGGTCCGGCCAGACCGGGGCTGCGGAGCCAGCCAAGTTGCGGTTTGCGGCCCCGCCAATCCCCGCCATCCATAGGGCCACCTTCGGGACGGTGCTGCCCGAAGGAGCGAAGGCGCCATGTGCCCGCCGTGCTCTCGAGGACAAAGCCGTCAGGCGCAGTGAAGCGGGCTGAGATCAACTTGAATGGGTCGCGCACGACGGCATACCTCTGCGAGCT
>CALENB010000082.1 GCA_937910235.1 uncultured Myxococcales bacterium
CGAATACCGCGTCGCGACAGCTCAGCAGCGTAGTCGCGCAGCCACTTCTTGTGGATCGTGAACACATCATCCGCGTACCACAGCAGCTCAGGGTCGTAGCGCGCGACGATCGCCTCGACCTCATCGGCGACGTTTGCGGGCGAGCGGCGCCGATGGCTGTGGCCGTACACCGCGTGGCTGCACCACGTGCAATGAAAGGGGCAGCCCCGCGCGGTGATCAAGCTCACCGAGCCCTGACCATGATGTCGTCGCCAGGTGCGCACGTAGGCGTCGATGTCGATCAGGTGTCGAGCGGGGAAGGGCTGCGCGTCCAAGTCGAGCAGCTGTCGCCGCGGTACGTTGCGCAAGATCTCGCCGCTGCCGGCCACCAGCTCGCCCTGCGCGCCGTGCGTCGCGCGCGCACGCCACACCAACCCTGGGATGCCGCTGAGGTCATCGCCCGCCCGGCCGGTGTGCTGCTGCCAGAAGGCCGCCAGCTCCTCCAGCGTCTCCTCGCCCTCGCCAATCGCCACCGCGTCGGCGCCGTGGTCCAGGTACGCCTCCGCCCAGTTGCCTGGATCGGGTCCACCGACCACCACGCGCGCCCCGACCTGCTTGCAGGCCCGGATCATGGGTAGCACGCGCTTGCGTGTCAGCATGTTGGCGTAGATCCCGACCACTAGCGGCCGATGTTCTTGCAGCGCCCGCACAAAATCGCCAGCGCCCATGAACGTGCTGTCGAAGACGCCGACCGCCACCCCCTTCGCTTCGAGGTGGCCGGCGATATAGAGGATGCCAAGCGGTGGGTAGGGCCGCATGGTCTGGCGTTCGTGGGCATCGTCCCAGAGGTGGTAGCCGTGGGTCAGCAAGACGTCCATGTCAGGCGTCCACCTGCGGCGATGGCGCCGCCGCTTGCTCGGGGCTCTTGTCGCCATGGATCGCCGCCACGCCCACGTGCTGCACCAGCTGCAGCCGCCGCAACGCCCGCTCAGCGAGGGGCAGCGTGGCGCGATCGACGACCATGCGCACGGCCTGCCTGAGCGCCGCCCGGCCACTTGGCCATGCGCGTGTCCGCAGCCGCTGCCAGGTCCGCGCGCTGCGGTATTCCTTGTGGATCACCGTGTGCAGCTGGCGGTAGAACGCCGTCGTGAACGGCCCCTCGTAGAGCATGTCGAGATCGGCGGAGTCCACCCAGTTCTGCTTCGCACCCAGCTGGGTCGAGACCTTGTCGAAGAACGGCGTGCCCGGCAGCGGATAGCTCACCGAGATGCCAATGTCGTCGGGCTGGCACACACGCACCATCTCTCGGGTCAGCGCGATGTCCTCTGCGTCCTCGCCCGGGAAGCCGAACTGCAGAAAAAACGCCACTTTCACGCCGTGGCTGCGCAGCTGGCGGGCGGCGTCGTAGATCTGCGTCACCAACGTGCCCTTGTCCATGGCGTCGAGCACCTTCTGGCTGCCGCTCTCCGCGCCGATCCACACGATCTCACAGCCTGCCTCGGCCAGCGCGGCGATCTCGCCCGGTCGCAGCAGCAGGTCGGCGCGGCTCAGGCACTTGAACGGCCGCGCCACGCCGCGCGCCTTCGCGAGCGCACCGTAGCGCTGAAACCAGCCTCTCTTCAGGCCCATGATGTCGTCCATGAACCAGATGTGATCGGGCGCATAGCGCTCAACCAGCAGGGCCTGAAGCTCGACGATGCGCTCGGGGCTGTGGCTGTTGTAGCGCTGGCCCCAGATGGGTTTGGCGCACCAGTTGCAGTGGAACGGGCAGCCTCGTGTCGTCACCAGGTTGAGCGAGAACAGGCCGTGATGCGCCAGCCACAGCCGGCGATAAGGCTCGATGTCGATCAGATCCCAGGCCGGCACCGGCAGCGCGTCGAGCGCCTTCATCACTGGCCGTGACGGCGTCTGCGCGAGCTGGTCGTCGGCCAGCCAGGTCAGCCCCAAAATGGCCGAGAGATCCAGCTCCGCAGCGCTTTGACGAACCCGCTCCAGATGCAGCGTCAGCTCCCGCAACGTCGCGTCGCCCTCGCCGCGGATGACGTAGTCGGCCCCCGCATCCAAGTACATCCGGGCGTGATCGGTCGCGTCGGAGCTGCAGACCATCACGGTCGCGCCGCGGCGCTTGGCGGCCTGAATCATCGTCAACGCCGCGTCCCGCATGCGGGTCAGGCACATCTTCGAGAGGTAGTTGAAGTTGTCTTCGAAGATCACCGCGTAGCGCGGCTGCTCTTGGCGCAGGGCCTGCTCGAACTGCGCCTCGCTGTCGGCGAGCATGGCGTCGAAGACCGCGACGTCGAGCCCGAGCTCCCGCACGACCGCCGCCGCCTGCAAGCTGCCGAGCGGCGGATAGGGCCGCATCGCGTCGTAAAGTTTGGGGTCAAAACGTAGGAAGTAGCTCTGACCAAACAGCACATCACTCATGTCGCGCCACTGCAGTAGGGTCGGCGCGCCGTACTCCCTGTCTGCCAACCGCCGTGTCGCGGGCTGTCTCGGCGTGATTCGGCCCAGCTTTGCGCTTGCGCAGTCGCTTGCCCAGCACCTCGTCAAAACGACGCTCCAGCAGCCCAAATCGCTCGAGCGCGTCGCGATACCGGGTCACGATCAGGCCGCGATTGTCGCTGGTGTGCAGCTTCAGAATCCCGGGGCGCAGCAGCACATCCGCGTCACCGATCGCGGCCGCTTTGTTGCGAATCCGCCGGCCCAGCAGCGCCCGCGAGCCGCGCTCGACCAGCCACCACTGCGGCCACAGCCCAAGCTCCAGGCCGCGCCGCAGCAGCGGTTCGACGGGCAGCGCTCGCCACAGCTGCTCGCGCTCGCGAGACGACGCGTTGGGCATCAGCTGCGCCACCCAGCGGTTGTTGTCCACCATGTGCTGCAGCCACGCCTCGCCGACCAAGGGCCGCAGCGCCATGAGCTCATGACCCGTGAAGAGATCGCCGCCATCTGGCACGGCGACGTGCACCCGATCGACCAGGTAGTTGGCGCACAGCACCTCGCGGCAGCCGAGCACCCGCGCGAGCGTGATCATCAGCGCGTACACCGTCCACGCGCGGCCCTTCTCGGCGACGATGAACAAGTCGAGATCATTGTCCTGAATCGAGTTCTTTCGGCTGGTCCCGCCGGAGAACGCGACCATTCGCACGTAGGGAATCAACGTCAGCAAGCGCAGCACGGTGATGTGCTGCGCGATGAGCGCGTCGGTGCCGTGCTCCTGGCGCGCGCGATGCGCACACAACGCGCCGCGCCCGTGGAGGTGATAGAGGTCGCCGGTCCGCTCCATTTTGTCGCCCAGCCACGGATCGTCGTTCAGGTGTCGCTGCACGTCGGCGAGGCTCGCCTGCATCAGCAGCAGCTGGCGGTGGATCTCGTGGGCGTGCATCGGAAAGTCGAACAGATCGGCGTACAGCAAGGCGCGCAGAATCGCGGCTGAGAGTTCGTCTGGACGATGGTCAGGTGGCATCGGGACACGCTCAAGCCAGGGCCACTCGGAGCAGCGCGGGTGGTCGACGCCAGTGTCGCTACCCCCCTCCGCCCTTGGCAAGATCAGCCGCCGCAACCCCGCTGGATTCTAGGCCGCTTAGGACTTGAGAAACTTGGGATCTTGGTAGGCTGCGACGCCCGTGATTTTTTCGATCAGCTGCTCCGTGCGCAGCCAGAACTGGATCTTGTCGAGCGGCGGGTTCAGCCAACCGCTGGTGATGCAGTAGTACTTATCGTGCGGCGCGGTGTGGTGCACGTTGTGGTGCTCCACGTCGAGCACGAGTCGCGCGCGCTGCAAGGCCGCGATCACGGCCGGAACGTCGTCTTGGTGGGCCCACTTGTGGAACTGATTGGTGAGAAACACCCAGAACGCCAAGCTCACCAGCGCGGTGAACAGAAACAGCCCCAGCGTGGTGTCGACGCCGATCAGCCAGGCCGACGCCATCATCGGTACGGTCACGATGGAGTTGTTGCCGTTGGTCTCGACGAAGTCGTGATACGTCATCCCCTTCGGGTCGCTGTGATGCTCGCGAAACGGCTTGACGTAGTTCTGGCCGACGAGGGGCGTCTCCTCGGTGCCGTAGCGATCGGCCATCCAGTGCACAAAACCGGAGCAGAAGTCGGCGAGCACGTATCCCGTGAAGACCGCGGCCGCGATCCAGCCATACTGGAGCCCTTCGGCCACGCCGAGCGCCCGCCACGCCCCGGCGGCAACCAGCGCAAAAAGGCACGTAATCGCTGCGATCTCGATCGCGCGATGCGCTGGGGAATAGTCGTAGCTGGGTTTGCCGTCTGCCATCTGTTGGTCTCGTTTCTCCGGGCTGCGTCGCCAGCGCAGGTCACCCCGGCGCGCGTGCTCGGCAAGGCGGCAGTGTACCCTCGCAGGCTCACCTGTAAACCTTGGAGTGGCCGCTCAACAACCTATGGCGCGCGGGTGACTGGCCATAACGCGGCGCCGAACACCACCGCCGCCTATCGTCCGGTTCTCGGTGCCGTCTCGAATTGATCGTTTCATTCGTTGGTCGCAACTCATAGGTTGATCTCCGGGAGCGCGCCAATGGCTCTCATTACCCCGCGAGTTCAGATGGATCTCCTCGCCGCTTTCCGGCAACTCCAGCCCCTGACGCCCGGCCTACCGGAGAGCCATCGCCGCGTGGTTAGTGAAGCCGCGCAGCTGCTTTTCGCCGAGTTACATCGCATCGCGGGGCGGGATGTCCGTGGGTTCGGCTTCTCTGAGGCTGACCGCGACAACGTCGTGCAGACCGTGTTGTACAGGATGTTGCAGTCCGGCCCGCGCGGCGTGCGTGAACACGACCCGCAGAGCGCCGACGCCGTCTGCGGCTGGCTCACTCAGGCCGTGCGCAACGCCATGCGCGATCTCTTTCGCAAGCGAAAACATGTCGTGCAGCCGCGCAGTGTTGGTAAGGATGGACAAGAACACGACTGGTTCGCGCAGCAGCCTAGCGACGACAGCGTCGACGATGGTCTGATCGTCGAGCGACTCGAGCGCCGACGCGCGAGTGAGGTGGTGCAGCGCGCCCGTGTTCGGCTGTGGACCGTGCTTGTGCCACGCGCTGTCGCTCGCAAAGAGCGCCGTTCGCCGGGTGCCGGTGGGCGTCTGCATGTCACCTTGGAGGAGCTGCGCGCCGCGGTAGCGGAGGGGCTCGATGTCGGCGAGGTCGCGCGGCGATCGCTGGTCGCAGAGGGCATCCCCGCCGTCGCGCCGGCCCTTGGCAAACGCCGGACGGCCCTCGACAAGCGGTACCAGCGCGCGCGCGAGGCGATGCTCGCGGTCATCGACGAGGACGCTGACAGCGGCGCCGTTGTGGCCCTCGTCGGTAAAGCGATGGTCTTGGTCATGCAGGACGAATTGTACCTGCAACGCCGAGAAAACAGCTTGGTCGCGCGCAGTCGGACCGCTGCGATCGAGACCGATCCTCAAAGCCCACCGGGAGGTCCGCCGATTCGATAGCGCCGCCCGCGTCGACTGTCAGAGTCGCCGGCGTGCGACGTCATTACCGGTAGCCCAAGGAGGAGTTCTCATGTCCAGTCACAACGTCCGTCTCTCTCTCGCGCCGGAGGCGCTCACCCGTCTTGGCCTCGATCAAGCGCGTCTAGGTGACGCCGTGCGCGTGTCGCCGGCAGAGCGTCGCCAGCGTGCGCGCCGCCGCAGCTCTCGTTCACGGCGGGCGTGGGAGCCCGGTTTTGGCGGCGGCCTGTATGAGGAGACGTCCGACCCTGGCATTGACGTTGCCGGGTTTGAGCTGCGCGCCTGCAGGGTCGCTCACGGTGAGGTCTATCGGCTTATCTGCGACACCGCCGATGTCTCGGTCGACGTATCGGGCGCCATCGCGCCCTGGAGCCGCGATCCAAACGACCCGCGCGTCCTCTACATCGAGCCCGGTCCTGACGTCGTCTATCGCATCTCTCGGGCCGACGGCACCGGCGTCGTCGTCGTCAGCGAGGCCGGCAAGGGCGCGTTTGCCTATGGCTTCCGGCCCAAGACGGGCATGGTCGATATTCGTCGCCTGCTGCGCAGCGCCGCGACCTGCCCAGCTGAAGCGTGGCTAGGCGAGGCCGATCCCGATTGGCTCCGTGACCTGGTTCGCACGCGGGCGGCCCGGCAGGGCGCGTTCTCTGCCGCTGTCGCCGTCGGCGCCTGGATGCGCCTGCATGAGCCGGCCGCCGCGGCGCGGGTCATGAGTCTGGACGCGCTGCTGAGCGGCAACATCGACACCGTCACCTCCCAGCCGCTGGCCTGGTTCGAGGCGTTGGACCCTGAACACCGCCGCGCCGGGCTCTCAGGTGGGCTAAGTCACACCGGCGCGCTGGGCGAGCATCTGGACCTGCTGCGGTCGACGCTCGACGTCGATGACCGGGCGTGGCTCGACCGATTGCTCAGCGTGCTGCACATCCGCGATGATCTTGAAGGCCTGCGCACGCTGCTGTTACACACCGGCGAGGTGGATCTGCTCGACGCCGATCTCGCCGATTTCGACGCCAAGGGACGCCGCTTTCTGGGCTCGTTGCCGCGTCCGGTCAGCGTCTGGGACGACCGCCTTCGACGCGTGGCGCAGCTCGATCCGACCGCGTGGTGGGCCGACGTGGCGCGCGAGCGCAACCGCGATGGCACCCGCCCGCGTATGCGCACCCAGCACTAACGCAGCGCGCCGCCTCGACCCGTACCTGCGGCGGTAGGGATCGAGGCGGCGCGCGATGCCCGGCTGGCGCTGAACTAGAAGTTCTGACCCAGGTACTCGATGTTGACGTAGCTGGTCGTGCTGCCGCCATAGATCGCGTAGGCCGTGCTGTTGTCCGCGTTCGCCCTCGCCTGAAACTCAAGATACTGGCCAGCGGCCATGTACACCGTGGCCAATGTATTCTGCGAGAAGTACTGGTAGGTGCTGTTATCGGAGTCGTAGCTGTACTTCACCACCGATCCGTTACGAAGAATGCGCGTGTAGCAGTACGTGTACGAGCGGCAGTAGTTCTTGTAGAGGACCCGGTAGTAGCCGGCTTTCTTGAACGTGATGCGCCCGGTCTTGTAGGCGTCGGTGTGCCAGTACTTGTCGTAGCTCGTGCTGCTGGAGTCGCCTGTCGGTGGCTTGTAGGTGCTGACTGTGAAGTAGTCCGCCGCCGTGTTGAGCTCCGTCTTGTCGAGGCAGAAGAAGTTCCAGCTGCTTGAGTAGCGCCGATTGATGGAGCAGTAGCCCTGGTAGATGATCGGCTTGCTCTTGGCCACAAACCACCCGGCGCCGTCGCAGACCTGCAGGCCGTAAGTCGCGTTCCAGCGCAGCATGCCCTTGTTTACGCTGCTGCAGGCGTTCGTCGTCCCGATCTTCACGCCGCCTGAGCTGTACTGGTCGCCGTTGACGGCGATCTTCTGATTGCTGAGCGTCTGGATGGTGATGGACCAGGTCGCGATCCAACCGTCCGTCTTCTTCACGGCGTCGCAGTACTTGGCGTTGCCGCTGGCCTGAAGGATGCAGAACCCGTTGTCCAAGACCTTGAGGTTCCAGAGCCCCTGCGGGTTTTTGCCGATCCAGTAGCCGACGTCGCCGCTCTTGGGCTTGGCCGTTGGCGTGAACGTCTTCTTGTAGATCTTGCTGTCTTTGGCGCCGCAAGGGTCACACAGCTTCCACCCGACCTTCTTGTCGTTCGGCGGCAGGATGACCATGGAGACGACGCTCAGGTCGGTGTTCTCGACGTGCACGGAGACCGAGAAGGTCTGGGCCGTGCCGATGTTCGGGAAGGTGATGTTGCTGATCGCCTCTTTGCCCTGGAAATCGGGGATCGGCACCAACTTCTGGGTCGTCGTGATCGTGTCGACGAACTGATTTGAGATGAGGTCGTTGGAGATCTCGTTGAGGCCGTCCTTCGGCAGCGCCGTCGGGTCGAGCGCCGCGACGCACAGCAGCGTTCCGTCGGCGTTGATGCCCTTGACCACTTCGCCGGCCTTGGCGCAGCTGCCCTTGGGCATCTTGAGGCCGGTGAGCTTGGAGCCGTCGCCGATGAAGCCGGTGGCGGTGATAGTCGTCGCGGCGACGTCGCCGGTGAAGGTGCCGTTCTTCGCCTTCAGGCTGTACGCGCCGAGATCGACGTTGCCGTCGAACTTCAGCTCGTTGACCGAGACGCAGCCGGTGCAGGCCAGGTCGATCGCCGGGCCGCCCTTGTTGGTTGACGCCGCATAGTTGAAGCCGATCTTCGACGCCGAGATGCCGCCATTGGCGAGCGCCGCACCACCGACGCAGCTCGTGCACGCCAATCCGTTGGCCTGCTCCGCGACGAGGGCGAAGGGGGTCGCGTGCACACGCTGGCGGGGCAGCTCGGGGTCGGTCCCGATCGTGATGCCGAGCCACGCCTGCGCCATGCCGGCCAAGACCTTGGCGTCGAGGGCTTTGGTGGTGCCCAACGCGTACGCAAACCGGCCACCCTTGACGTCGAGCTTGACGCCAGCCTCGGTCCACGTCGCGGTCTTGGCGCCGAGCGCCGTGTAGAGCGAAAACGTCATGCTGTAGGAGCCGTCAGCCGCAGCGCCACCGCCGGCGCTGGTCAGCGCGCCTTCGATCGTGCTGGTCGTCGGAACCGCCGCGCTGGCGTCGACTGCGAGCATCGCGCACAGCGCCGCCGCGATGAGCGCTACGCTCGTTTTTGTCATCTTTCGCATCTGTGATTCACTCCGGTTTTAGGCGACACCGAAGGTCCCGCGTTCGATTTCTGGCCCCCATCGTGCCAAAATGTCGCACAAAAGCTCAAGTTACCTGGGTGAATCTCCCCAAACGGCGATCGGGACGACGTTATCACGGGCCAAAACTGGTCGCTCCGCCTCAGGAGGACCCGAGGCGGAGCGACGCCACGCCGAAGCGCGGATAGACCCTAGACGACGCCGGTCGCGGCGACCCTAGTCAGGAAGCGGCCCGACGTACTCGAACGTCACGCGGCTGTGTGAGCCGTTCGCGTTCCAGAGGTGCCAGTTGTACTGGTTGCCGCAGCCGTCGTGGTACGTCCACGGCTCGATGTAGTCACCGATCTTCAGCGGCGCGGTGTACTGAAGCTGATGCTGCCGCCAGCCCTGTGCACCGTTCACAGCCGCGTTGTCGTGGCTGCACGCTTTTTGACTGCCATTGACGCGGATAGCGAGGTCCTGCTGGCCACAACCGTGCTGAATCGCGTAGAATTTCATGCGGTAGAAGCCGGACACGTTAATCGTCAGCCGGCCGCTCGTGCTGCGCGTGAAGTGCGATTGGCTGTAGTCGTAGTCCACGCCGTTGAGGCAGTACAGGCGCCAGCCACCCTGCTGGTTGTGGCTCGTGCAGCCGCCGGACCAGATGACCGGCGAAGCCTTCGCCGCCACCCACTTGTACGAGACAGCGCCCGACTTTGGCCAGTTCTTGTGGCAGGCGCGCAGACCGTACTTCGCGTCCCACGAGAGGCTGCCGAGCGTCGCGGCGCTGCACGTGCCTGGCTTGCCGAGCGTGAGGTTGCCGCCGATCGTGGCGTCTTTGCCGAGGTTGATGCTGCCGGAGTTGTACTGGTCGCCGTTGACGGCGATCTTCTGGTTGCTGAGCGTCTGGATCTTGATCGACCAGGTCGCGATCCAACCGTCCGTCTTCTTGACGGGGTCGCAGTACTTGGCGTTGCCGCTGGCCTGAAGGATGCAGAACCCGTTGTCCAAGACCTTGAGGTTCCAGAGCCCCTGCGGGTTTTTGCCGATCCAGTAGCCGACGTCGCCGCTCTTGGGCTTGGCCGTTGGCGTGAACGTCTTCTTGTAGATCTTGCTGTCTTTGGCGCCGCAAGGGTCACACAGCTTCCACCCGACCTTCTTGTCGTTCGGCGGCAGGATGACCATGGAGACGACGCTCAGGTCGGTGTTCTCGACGTGCACGGAGACCGAGAAGGTCTGGGCCGTGCCGATGTTCGGGAAGGTGATGTTGCTGATCGCCTCTTTGCCCTGGAAATCGGGGATCGGCACCAACTTCTGGGTCGTCGTGATCGTGTCGACGAACTGATTTGAGATGAGGTCGTTGGAGATCTCGTTGAGGCCGTCCTTCGGCAGCGCCGTCGGGTCGAGCGCCGCGACGCACAGCAGCGTTCCGTCGGCGTTGATGCCCTTGACCACTTCGCCGGCCTTGGCGCAGCTGCCCTTGGGCATCTTGAGGCCGGTGAGCTTGGAGCCGTCGCCGATGAAGCCGGTGGCGGTGATAGTCGTCGCGGCGACGTCGCCGGTGAAGGTGCCGTTCTTCGCCTTCAGGCTGTACGCGCCGAGATCGACGTTGCCGTCGAACTTCAGCTCGTTGACCGAGACGCAGCCGGTGCAGGCCAGGTCGATCGCCGGGCCGCCCTTGTTGGTTGACGCCGCATAGTTGAAGCCGATCTTCGACGCCGAGATGCCGCCATTGGCGAGCGCCGCACCACCGACGCAGCTCGTGCACGCCAATCCGTTGGCCTGCTCCGCGACGAGGGCGAAGGGGGTCGCGTGCACACGCTGGCGGGGCAGCTCGGGGTCGGTCCCGATCGTGATGCCGAGCCACGCCTGCGCCATGCCGGCCAAGACCTTGGCGTCGAGGGCTTTGGTGGTGCCCAACGCGTACGCAAACCGGCCACCCTTGACGTCGAGCTTGACGCCAGCCTCGGTCCACGTCGCGGTCTTGGCGCCGAGCGCCGTGTAGAGCGAAAACGTCATGCTGTAGGAGCCGTCAGCCGCAGCGCCACCGCCGGCGCTGGTCAGCGCGCCTTCGATCGTGCTGGTCGTCGGAACCGCCGCGCTGGCGTCGACGGCAAAAAGTGCGCAAATGGCCGCGGCTAAAATCGCCGCCCTTTTTCCTCGCATGGGAATGAACTGCATGACGTTTCTCTCCGGGTGATGCTGAGACCGTGGCGGACTACGCGGCCGCGTTAGTAGTTGTCGTCCGCGCAGACTGCAAACTCTCGGCGGAAATCTCAAGCCCATCCAGATCTTCGGAGTCAGCTGACTGCGCCGCACCGCACCGCACCGCACCGCACCGCAGTTCCGGCCACCGCGCGACGATCGTCGCTTGCGCCTTGCCTCGCCCGTGCTTCACTCTCCGCACGTCGCTACCCTTCCCCATGGAATCGCTGTGAGCTCAGAGCCGCCACCCGCTCACTCGTCGTCTGAGATGCTGGCCCTCGCCGGCATTCGGCGCGTGGATTTGAACGCGACTGAGCTCGGTGCAGGCGCGCTGCTCGATAACCGCTACGAGGTGCTCGCGCTGATCGGCGAGGGTGGATTTGGTCGCGTCTACGCAGCGCGGGATCAACTGCGCGGTCGCGAGGTCGCGATCAAAGTGCTCGCGCTCGCCTACGGTGGCGGCGGCGATCAGGCCATCGCGCGCTTCGTCCGCGAGGCCGAGATCACGGCCAGTTTGGTCCATGGCAACACGGTGCGGGTGTTCGATTGGGGGATGACACACGACGGTCAGCTCTTTCTGATCATGGAGCGGCTGCGTGGCGAATCCTTGCGAAACCGACTCGACCGCGCGCGGCTGGACGGCAGAACTCTGGGCGACCACGAGACGCACGCGATCGCCATGCAAGTGCTCCAGAGCTTGGCTGAAGCGCACGCCTCCGGGCTCGTGCACCGTGATCTGAAGCCGGGGAACATCTATCTGCATCGCCTCGCAGGTCGCACCGAGGTGGTGAAAGTCATCGATTTTGGGATCGCGCGCCAATCTGGGAGCGAGATGACCCGCGCGGGCCAAGCGCTCGGCACGCCTACGCACATGAGCCCAGAGCAGGCGCAGGGGCACGTGATCGATGGTCGCAGCGACCTCTATTCGCTGGCCGTCGTGATGTACGAGTGCCTTGTCGGCGAGATGCCGTTCTACGATCCCGACAGCGCGCTTCTGACGATGATGATGCATGTCACCCGCCCGATCCCGGATCTGGTCGCCGAGGCGCCTGTGCCCGTGACCCAGGCTCTCGCCGCCGTCGTGGTGCGCGGGCTGGCGAAGTCGCCGGACGAGCGTTTGGGCGACGCCACGGCGATGCGCGCCGCGCTCAAAGCCGTCGGCTTACCCCGCCGCCCGAGCGCGCGTACGGGTGGCGGGCCGCTGCCAGCACGGTATTCGACGCCACGACAGGACCGGGTCGAGCGTCGGCTACCGAGGCGGGTCTCCGACGTGGTGTCGACGCGGGCGCGGCCGATTCCCAACGTGACGCCGATCGCGGGGCCGCCCAGCTCCGGCCCGCCCAGCTCCGGCCCGCCCAACTCCGGCCCGCCCAGCACACAGAGCCCCGGTTCAGGATCACCACCGGCGGTGCCGCCGTTCGCCCCCGTCACGGCGTCTGAGCCGGTCGACGTTGCCGTCGTCGCGTCCGGTGCCGGCAAAGTGCGGGGCCAGCGCGGTCGCATGCTCCATGCCGCCGACACGCAACGGTTGGTCGATCGCAACGAGAAGGAGAAGTAGGCATGGCGATCGACCGCGTCTCGGGGCCTTCGGCTCAACATCGATTTGATCGCGCTGCGCGCGCGCTCGCGCTGCGGCTGGACGGGCGTCCGGCGCACATCGTGAGCCCTGACGTCGCGCTGCGGCTCCTAGCTGAGGCCGAGGCGGCTGCCGCGGAGCTGGAGGCGAGCCTGACGGCCGGCGATCGCGGCGCCGCGGTGCCAGCGCAGGTCGCGCGTCAGCGCATCGCTGGCTGGCGTCCGGCCGTGGAGCGGGCTGTGTTGGCCGCCGAATCGGCCACGACGGCTGACGTCGCGCTCGCAGGGCTGCTCACGCGGGCGCGCCTGATGCTGCATCGCTACGCGCGACATTTTGGTGGTCAACATCGTGCTACGCGTGACTTGGGTCGGCTGTCCGAGGCGAGGGTGGGCCTCGTCGCGTTGACGCGAGCAGCACAACCGCTGGCGGCGGCCGCCACCGACGCAGATTTGAAGCAGGAAGCGCGCGCATTGCCCCGTTTCATCGAGTTTTTGGTGCAGGAGCAGGGTGAGATCACCGACAACCTCGCAGCGTCTGGACGCCTCGACCAGGCCAGAGCGCTCGGCGCCATCGCCGCCACGCTTGAGGACGGTTGGTTGGCGGAGGTGCGGCCCGTTCATCGCCTCGCGCGGCGTCCGGCGCTGCTCTTGCGATATCTGCAGTCCGTAGCGGAGGTCCAGGACCGGATGGGCGCGATTCGGCACGCCAATCTACCCGAGGCCCACGAGCGCGCCATCGCGACGGTGGCGGCGTGGCAAGCGCAATGGCAGGACGAATACGATCAGACCGTCGCAGCGCAAGCGCGCGCCGGTGACGTCGCCCGCCGTGTCGCGTTGGCGGACCACGCCGCGGCACAATGGCAGGCCGTCGAGGCCGAGTTGGCTGAGGGCGAGGCCGAGCCAGCGTCGGTGGCGCAGCTGCGGGCGCGGTGCGATCGCCTCGATGAGGTCCTGGTGCAGCTCCAAGAGTGGTCCACGGCGGTCGGTGTAGACGCGCACGGTGGCCCGGCGCTCGTCGACCTGCGCGACGCGCTGATCTGGCTCGGTCAGCGCTACGACCACCTCGCCGCGCCGGCGTAGCTGGAGCGGGTCGTCGGTCAGACTGCCCTGGGGTCAGCCTCGTGTACGCCGAGTCGCTCCGCGAACATCGCGAGGACGCGGTCGAGGGCTTGGCGGGTCGGGTGCCCAGCCTCGTCGACCAAATCCGCCGTCAACACCGAGTGAGCCGTGCGCGCGATGCCGTGGCTGTTGCCCGCGCTTGAGTCGATCTCGATGGTCTCGATGGTCTCGCCGAACGCGTCACGCAGCGCATCGAAACGCGCGCCGGGCACCAGATGATCGCCCGTGAATCGCAGCGCGATGGGGCCGCAACCCTGCTCTTTGGCCCGGCGCTGCGCGACACGCAGCGCCTCCGGCGAGATCTGCAGCGCCTTGGCGTGACTGGGCGAGATGACCAGCGGCATCGACGGTTGGCTGAGCACCGGCGCCAACACCGCCGGCTCGGCCATCATCGCCAGGGCGAAGTTGCCGGTGAAACACATGCCCACAAACCCGACACCGGGTCCGCCATGGGTTTGGTGCAGATCGCGCGCCATGGCCCGCAACCAGTCGGTGACCGGTGAGCTACGGTGCCGTGAAAAAGCGGCAAATTCCTTGCGTATGCACGTTTTTGCGAGCTGGTTGAGCAGGTAGCCACTCGAGAGCGCACGCCCAGGCACGCCGAAGAGGGAAGGCAGCGCCACGAAGTAGCCAGCGTCCGCGACACGACGGCCGAACTGGGCCACTTCTGGCGTGATCCCGGGCATCTCGTGGACGATCAGGATCGCGCGTCCGGCGCCGCGGCTGAAGACAGGTCGTGTGACGCCGTCATACGTGGCCGTGCGCTGGTCGAAGCCTGGAAGTGTCGTCGTCATCGGGCGAGCCTAGCAGTCGATCGCCGCGCTGCCCATCCGCCGGCGCCGTGGATCGCCTGCAGAGAGACGCCCCGTATCGCGCTGCGAGTTGCGCCAGACAGATGCGGCGCCTAGGCTCTCCCGCCCGACCAACCCCGAGAAGGAAGTGATGGTCCCTGGACGCCGCCTCGATTTTCCCGCGACCCGACGCAACCGCGAACCCATCTTTGCTGTGCTCGCCGCTCACCTGCCGCCTAGCGGCGTGGTCCTCGAGATCGCGGCCGGATCTGGGCAGCACGCCGCCGCGTTTGCGCCGCGATTTCCGAACCACAGCTGGCAGCCCACCGACCTGGACCCGGTGCATGTAGCCAGCATCTCGGCCTGGCGGGACGCTCTCGGCACCCCGAACTTGTTGCCGGGCGTCATCTTGGACGCGAGCTCCGACACCTGGCCCGTCACAGCTGCCGCCGCGATCTTCTCGGCCAACATGGTTCATATCGCGCCCTGGTCCGCCTGCGAGGGCCTATTTCGGGGCGCTGAGCGGCTGCTGAGCGTTGGCGGTGTGGTCATTCTGTACGGCCCCTTCCTACGTCGCGGCCACGAGATCGCCCCGAGCAACGTCGCCTTTGATCAGAGTCTACGCTCGCGCGATCCGGCGTGGGGTGTGCGTGAGCTGGAGGCCGTCGCCGCGCTCGCCGAACGGCACGGGTGTGTCCTGCGCGACGTGGTCGAGATGCCAGCGAACAATCTCTGCGTCGTCTTTGAGCGGACCCGATAGCCCTTACCGGCGGCTTTCGCGGCGTCGCCATCCTGGTACGCTGTGGCCTTGGTGCGAACGCACGCCCCATGTTGGCCGCCCCGCAGGTGTTGTTGATCGCCCAGGAGTCCGAGTGTGAGCGCCACCCCGCCGAATCGACATGGTGTCTACATCATCGTCGCTGCGTTCCATGAAGAGCGCGCTGTCGGTGATGTGGTGCGGGGCCTGCGTGTCGCCGGATGGCCAGATGTGGTGGTTGTCGACGACGGATCTGCCGATCGCACTGCGATGGTCGCGGGCGACGCTGGCGCTCACGTGCTGGTGCATCCGATCAATCGAGGGCAGGGCGCCGCGCTGCAGACAGGCATCTCCTGGGCCGTCGCGCAGGGCGCTGAGATCATCATCACCTTTGACGCCGACGGCCAACATCGCGAGGAAGATCTCGACGCCCTGATCGCCCCGATTCGAGCCGGACACGCCCACGCCGTCCTCGGCTCACGCTTCTTGGAGCACGCCGACGCCGTCCCGCTCGGTCGCCGCCTGCTGCTGTGGGGCGCCGTCTGGTTCTCGCGCGTGGTATCGGGTGCGCAGCTGACCGACGCCCACAACGGCCTGCGCGCGCTCTCCGCTGAGATGGCCACGCACGTCGACATCACCCTTGATCGCATGGCCCACGCCAGCGAGCTCATCGATCAGATCGTGCGCAGCGGGCTACCCTGGCAAGAGGTGAGCGTGCGGGTTCGGTACACCGAGTACAGCCGAGCCAAGGGCCAACGAGGCAGCGCGGCCCTGCGCATCGTCCTCGACTACCTGCTCGGTCGGATCTTGCGATGATGGATTGGACCCTCTTTCAACAGATCGGCGTGCCGCTCGCAGGCGTCTTGGCGGTGCTCTCCGCCGTCCGCTTGGCGCGAAGTCGCGGCGGCCTGCTCTCTGGTCTGTTCTGGCTCAGCCTCTGGACGGCGGCCGCGGTCGCCATCGCGTTCCCAGACACCACGACCCAAATCGCGCGCACGCTCGGCATCGCGCGCGGCGCTGATCTGCTCCTGTACTGTGCCGTATTGGCCGGATTCATCGGCTTTTGGATGCTCACCGTGCAGCAGCGTCGCGCCCAGCGCGACCTGACGATGATGGCTCGGGCCGTTGCGCTGCATCACGCCCGTCGCGGCGGTGATGCCGCCAGCACGGCCGTCTGCGCCGCAGTCGCCCCCGCCGCAGTCGCCCCCGCCGCAGTCGCCCCCGCTGCAGTCGCCCCCGCCGCAGCCGTTGGAGAGCCTTCATGAGCCCCGCCGCGACCCATCGAGACGTGACCCTGGTCATTCCCGGCCGCAACTGCGCCGAGTTTCTCGATGCCTGCCTCGGCGCGGTCGTCCCGATGCTGACGGGGCCGCATCTCGCCGAGATCGTCTTCGTCGACGACGGCTCGACCGATGACAGCGGCGACATCGCGCGGCGCCACGGCGTCACCGTCCTGCGCGGACTCGGGCAGGGCGCAGGCGCCGCGCGCAACCTGGGCTGGCGGCACGCCACCACGCCGCTGATCTGGTTTGTGGACTCGGACTGTGTCGCCGAACCCGACGCCCTGGACCTGCTTATGCCGCACCTCCACGACCCAGCGATCGGGGCGGTCGGCGGCAGCTACGGCAACATGCGCCCAACCAAGCTGATGAGCTGTCTCATTCACGAGGAGATCGTCGAGCGACACCTGCAGATGGGCGCGGAGGTGGATTTTTTGGCGACCTTCAACGTGATCTATCGCCGCGCCGTGCTGGCGCAGGTCGGCGGCTTCGACCCCCGCTTCGTCAAGGCACAAGACGCGGAGCTGGCGTTTCGCGTGCGACGCGCCGGGTATCGGCTCGGCTTCGAGGTGGCCTCGCGCGTCAAGCATTTTCATCTGGATCGGCTGCTCCCCTATCTGCGCGTGCAACGGCAGCAGGGCTATTGGCGCGCGTGGCTCTATGACGCGCACCCCGATCGTCTCAGCGGCGACAGCTACTCTGGGTTCGTCGACCACGTGCAGCCACCCTTGGGCTTGGCCGCGTTGTTGGGGCTGCCGCTGCTGATGACGGGCGCGCCGGGCGTCGCCGTCGAAGGCGGCGTGATCGCGGCGTTGCTCGCCTGCCAAGTGCCCATGACCCGCCGGCTGCTGCGGCGTACCGGCGACCCACGTTACCTCGCCTTCGCGCCCATGAGCGCGGCGCGCGCGGTGGTTCGCGGCGTCGGCTTTGCCCACGGCGTGACCGACGTCACCGCGCGTCGGCTGCTCGGCGGCGGCCCGCTGCGGCGCGCCGCGGCGCCGGCCTGAGTTCGCCGCCCACCATGGCTGAGTCGACCCCACGTCAGGTGCTGCTCCAACGTCTGTCCCTCGTCGGCGGGACGGGGGGCGGCGCGCTGCTGACGATGATCTGGATGGCTTGGGCCGGCCGCCAGCTCGGTCCCGCCGCGTCATCCGACTTCTACGCCGCCGTGTTTCTGGTCTTCGCGATCTACATGCTCGGCCACCCGATCAACGGTCTCGCCGCGCGATTTGGCGCGCTCTGGCGAGCCCAGGGCGCGCAGCACCAGATCTGGCCGCTCTACACCCAGCTTATGCGCGTGCTGCGCTGGATCGCGGCTCCGTGCGTGTTGATCGGCCTGCCGACGCTCGCCTGGCAGGCCGACTTGCTGCACTTTCAGGAGCCGTGGGCGTTGACGCTCGGGTTGGTCGCCGGTTGGTTGGCGGTCGCTGCCAGCGCCGGCCGCGGCGTGCTGCGCGGCGTGGGCCGGCTCACCGCCTTTGCCGGCAGCGTGCTCACAGAAGCCGTGATTCGACTCGGGCTCGGTGTCGCGCTGCTAGCCATCTGGCCCTCCGCCACCGCGGCGATGGTCGCCTACGTGGTCGCCGGACTGGCCACCGTTGGGCTCGGCGAGGTCCTCGTGCGCCGCGCGCTCCCTGAACGAGCGGCCGCGCTGCCTCCACGAGCGTCGGCCTCGGACGCCACCGGCCACCGTCGCGCGCTGCTCGCCTTTGCCGCGCCGATGTTGCTTATGGCGTTGTGCGACGCCGCCTACCAGAACCTCGATGTGCTCGTCGCCAAACGCGGCATGAGCCTCGATCTGGCCGGACAATACGGCGCGATCGCGACCCTGACCCGCGCGCTCGGCGTGTTGGTGCAGCCTTTTGCGCTGCTCGTCATCCCGCTGCTGACGACGAGTCACGCCCGCGGCGAGCGCGTCGGGCGGCAGCTCGCCGGCCTCACCGCCGCGTTCCTCGGCCTCGCGGCGCTGCCGATGGCGGTGTTTCTCTTCTGGCCGCGGGAGCTTGTCGTGCTGATCTACGGAGAGCCGTTCGCGCCAGCGGCGCCGTGGCTGGCCGGGCACGCGTTGGCCTCCCTCGCGATGTTCGTCAGCCTCATGCTGGCTCAGGCGTTTGCCGCCGTGGCGCGGTTCGCTTTTCTCTGGATCTATCTTGCAGGCGTCGTCGCCCTGGGCGTCGGGTTGGCGCTGTGGCACGCCACGCCGGCGGAGATGATCCGGGTCATGGTCGTCGTGAAAAGCAGCGTACTGCTGCTCATAGCGGTCTGGTGGGGCGTCTCGATGCGCCTCGCAGCTCGCAGCGCGTGACGCCGCTCGCGCCCCGGGCGAGCTTGCGGCACTCTGCCGCCCCCGGTTGACCCACACGCCCCAGCCAAGGATTGACGCTTGTCCCACGATCGCCCCGGACTTGACGCCGTCGCCGAACCACACGACGACATCCCCGCCTACGAGCGGCAGAACGCCTCCATGTTGGAGCGTCGCAGCAAGCTGGCGCCCCGATTCGCCCAGCAGATCGCGCTGACGGTCGCCCCGACGCTCGGCCGACCCCTCTCGGAGTGCGACGTCGTCGACATCGGCTGCGGCTACGGCCACACCGCCCACGCCCTCGCAGCTGAGGCGCGCTCCGTCGTCGGCATCGAGCCAAGCGCCGCCCTCGCCGCCGAGGCCGACGCGCTGGCTCGCGGGTCAAGTCGCCCGATGCGTGTGCTGCACGGTGGCCACGAGCGCCTGCTGGAGTACCCCGCGAGCTTCGATCTGGCGGTGATGGACAACGTCTTTGAGCACATCCCCGACCAAGCCGCGGCGCTCCACCACGTCAGCGTCGCACTGCGGCCTGGCGGTTGCCTCTACATGCTCGTGCCCAACCGCCTGTGGCCCATGGAGGTGCACTACCACCTGCCTGGCCTGAGCTGGCTGCCGGTGCCACTCGCCAACGCCTACCTGCGCGCCACGGGACGAGGCGAGGACTACACCGACGCCTCCTATGCTCCGACCGCCGCTGGTCTCATGGCGCTTTTTGCCGAGCAACCCAGCCTGGAAGCGCGGTTCGTGTTGCCAGGCGATGTCAGCCTCGCGCAGGGCGTCTCGCCGCTGTACCGACTCGGTGTGAAGGCGATCGGACGTTGGCCGGCCCTGTGGCAGATCAGCAAGGCCCTGCTCGTCGTGGCGCGTCGTCGGAGCCAACCGTGAGCGGTGCGAGCGGTGTGCAGCCCCGTTCCATGGCGCGGCAGCTCGCCTCGCTGTCCTGGCCCCTGATTGGCCTCAACGTCCTCAACGTGCTCGCGCTCGCCGTCGACACCGCCATGTGTGGTCGTTTGGACGGCGCCGATCAAGTGCTCATCGCCCTCGGTTTCTCGACCCAACTCATCTTTCTGCTCATGGTCGCCATGATCGGCCTGACCGTGGGCACCGTGGCCACTATCGCCCGGGCGCACGGCGCTGGCGATCGTGCGCGCGTCGATCACACGCTCGCGCAGAGCTCGCAACTCACGGTAATCCTGGGGCTGAGCATCGGCGTCATCGGCCAGTTTGTCGCTGGGCCTTTTGTGTCCGCTATGGGTGGCTCCGACGAGGTGCGCGCCATCGCCGTGACGTATCTCAGGCCCCTCCTGGCCGGAACCGCGCTGCCCTATCTCTCGATCCTCTACGCCGCCGCGTTGCGCGGGGTCGGCAACACACGCCTCGCCTTCGTCGTCGCTTTGGTCATCAACGGCCTGAACGCCTTCTTCAACTACGGCTTGATCCTGGGCCACTGGGGGATGCCCGCCCTCGGTCTGCGTGGCGCGGCGTACGGCACTGTCCTGGCCTACTTCTTCGGCGTCATCCTCATGATGAGCCTGCTGTTGCAGGGCCAAGTGCCGGCCCTCGGCCTCCGCGTGCGGCTGGTTGCCATCGATCGACCCATGGCCAAGGAGCTGCTCAGGATCGGCTGGCCCGCCGCGTTTGACATGGTGGTGCTGAACGCCGCGTTTCTCTCCATCGTCGGTATGTTGGGTCGGATCGACGAGCTCGCCGTCGCCGCTCACGGCATTGGGCTCCGTGTGCAAGCCCTCGCGTTTGTGCCCGGCATGAGCGTCTCGCAAGCTACCGGTGCGCTGGTGGGGCAGGCGCTTGGCGCTGGCAACATCGAGCGCGCGCGGCAGGTGTTGCGGGCGTCGGTGCGGCTGTCCATGGCGATCATGACCACGCTAGGCGCGCTGATTATCGCGGCGGGCGCGCAGATCGTGACGGTGTTTGACGTCGATCCGCTGTCATCGCTGGGCCAGTTCAGCCTCGATTGGATGAAGCTGCTCGGCTATGGCATGCCGATCGTCGGCTTCTACGTCGCCTACGTCGGGCTGCTCCAAGGCGCCGGCGCGACGCGTGTGAGCCTGCGCATCAACTTGATGACGACGTTTGGCTTCCAAATACCGCTGTCCTACTTCCTCGGGTTTCCCATGGGGCTCGGCGCCTGGGGCGTGTGGGCCGCCTTTCCGCTGGCCTTTTTGTTTAAGGCAGCGCTCGCCCATCGCGCCTACAAGACCGACATGTGGGCGGCGCTCGGCAGTCGAGGTCGACGATGAGATCTGCGCCTGTGCCGACGCTCGGCGCCACGGCGACAGCGCAGCTGCGGGACCCACGCGACGCTGAAGTTGCCCTGTTTCAGCGCTTTCCCGAGCTGATAGGGCGGCTGCCGTGGGCGCCGATCGGGCGGTATCCGACCCCGGTCGAACCCTTCCGACTCGCCGACGTCCCCCATGCGGCAGAGATCTGGGTCAAGCGTGAAGACATCTCGGCAGAGCGGTATGGCGGCAACAAGGTTCGCACCCTCGAGGGGCATCTCGGCCGTGCGCTCGCGCGCGGCGATCACACGCTCTGGGCTACGGGCGCGTTCGGTTCGAATCACGCCTTGTGTGCGGCCCTTCACGGCGCTCGCCTCGGGCTGGCGGTCGGGGTGTCGCTCTTTCCTCAGCCGCCCACCGTGACCGCGAAGGCGAACCTGCGCGCGACGCTGGCGACGACGCCCGCGATCTATGGGATGCCTCACGTCACCCTCCTACCCTGGGCGATGGGCCGTCTCATGCTGAGGCGCGGCGAGGCGGTCATGACACCTGGCGGCGCGATTCCAATCGGCGCGCTCGGCCACGTCAGCGCGGGCCTTGAGCTGGCCGGTCAGATCGCGGCGGGCCAGTGCCCAGCGTTTCGGCATCTCGTCGTGGCGGTCGGGTCGACGTGTACGAGCGCCGGCCTCGTATTGGGTCTGGCCCTCGCAAAAGCCCTGGGAATCGGGCCCGCCAGCGCGCCGCACGTGCATGCGGTGGGCATCGGCCCGTGGCCGGTCACGTCCAAGGCCGCGATCTTGTGGCTGGCCCGCCGGACGCTCCGCCATCTCGAGGCGCTGCTCGGCCACCGACTGCCCGTCGCCGCGCGTGAGCTCGGCGCGGGCCTCACCACAGTCGGCGATAGGATCGGCAAGGGCTACGGTTTTCCAACGCTTGACGGAGCCGCCGCCGCGCGCGCGTTCGCGGCCGCGGGTGGCCCGGCGCTCGACGAGGTCTACACCGCAAAGAGCGGCGCGGGGTTGCTCGCGCAGCTCGATCTCGACGGGCCGCAGGTGTTCTGGGCGACCAAAAGCACGAGGCCGCTCGCCGCCGCGAGCGCCGACCAAATCGCGCGCGCCACCCCACAGATGCGGGCGTGGCTAGCGCGGCCGGAACCTACGTTGGAGCGCGTCAGATGAGCACGACCCACCGCGCGCCTCGCCGCGTCCTACACGTCGCGCTGCTTGCGCTCGTGGCGTTCAGCTGCGCCAAGCCGCGACCGCATCCCGCGAAGGTCGCGAGCCGGGCGGACGGCCAGGCGCAGACACCGACGTCGCCGGCCCCAGCTGCCACGCTGCCGCGCGCCGCGACGGTCGTCGACGGTGACATCCCGGTCGCCTCCACGGCCACCGTGTTGGGCGCTTGGGCCGCGTCGACGGGGTGCCCGTGGGCAGCGCGAGATGGCAGCGAGGTGCTCTGTTGGCGGCAGCAACACCATGAGGGTGGTCGCCTCACGATCGCGCTACAGCTGCTGCGGGCCCCCGGCACGGAGGTGCGTCGCTACGTCCTCTATGACGCCGGCGCGCCGGGCTTTGAGCCAGCGGCGGTGCGTGTCAGCGCTGTCGCCTCGGCCAACGCCTGGATCGCAGCGCGTGGCGCCCGGCGTGGCACGAGCCTGCGCACACCCGTCAAGATCACCCACAATCGCTTCACGCTGCTCTGGCAAGGCGTCCATTGGGGCATGCCACTTCAGAAGCCCCCGGCCATCGCGCCGACCCCAAAACTCAGCGGCAGAGAAGGACTGTGCTGCAAGTGGCAACCCGCAGACGCGACGCATTTTGCGCACTGCGGCCTCGTCGCCGTTCGCCTCGTCTTGGTCTGTGACTGGCATCGCGCTCAGCGGGGCGCCAACGACGTCTGTTTCGATTCGCAGTGGCTCGCCGGACCGTCGCCCCGTGGGCCCACCCACGCCGTTCATTTCATCCCGGTCGGTGGCGCCATTCCATGACACGACCGACGTGACCCGCACCGGTTGACGCGCGCGCATCCCCTTGCCAGCATCGGCGCGCTGTTGCGCCGCCCCACTCATCGGATGCGCGGCCGCGCCATCAAGAGAGGGGTCCGCTGACCCGCCGGAGGTCCCTGGCTATGACGACGCCCAAGTTCTGTTCCAGTTGTGGTGCCACGCTCTCCGCCGGCGCAAAGTTCTGCACTGAGTGCGGCACGTCCGTTCCGACGTCGGTCGCGGCTGCGGCGGCGGCGCCCGCCGCGCCCGAGCCCAAGCCCGCGGCTCCCGAAGCGCCGAACCTGTCCGTGCCGGCCGACAAACCGGCCGACAAGCAAGCACAGTCCGACGCCGCACCTGCGAAAGCTGCACCTGCGACGGCGGCAGTGGCCAAGAAGCCCTTAGCCGCGACGATGCTCGTCGGCGGCGACAGCGATGATGACGACCTCAGCGACTACCTGGACCTGCCCGACGATGCGACGGCGACCAAGAAGTCCCTGCCCATCGGCGTTTTTGCGTTGCTCGGCTTCGTCGCGGTGATGATCGGCGGCGGCGTCTTCATCAGCACCGATGAAGAGCTCACCGCCCGCTTTCGCTGCAACATCATGGGCGACCGCGCCGCCTGCGTGACCGAGGAAGACAAGCTCTGGGCGCTCGATCAGCAGGAGAAGAAGGAAGAGATGGAGCTGATGGCGCACCACTACGGCGCGTTTGATCTGAGCTTTACCCCGGAGGCGGAGTCCTCCTTCACGCTCGTGCAGAAGCGCTATGAGGAGAGCCGCGCCGACTTCGTCAAGCGCATCCGCGAGGGCGCTACCGACACGCGCACGTTTGCCGAGAAGAAAGTGGGCGTGTACTCCACCGGCAAGAGCGTCGAAGGCGTGATCAAGGGCCAGATCAAGTTCAGCAAGAACCCGGCGACGCCGGTGACATTCAAGCCAGAGCAGGGCAAGGCGCTGGTGCTGCCGCTGAGCCTAGCCGACCTGCCATTGCTGGAGCGCGAGCAGGTCGACGGCAACGGCAAACGACTCAACGCCTCCGATATTGAGAAGTTGGAGAAAGAGCGCGACGCACAAGGCGCCAACGCCAGGAAAGACCCGCGTTTCCGGGTCAAGACGAAGGCGCTCTCAAGCTGGATCTATGAGATCCACATCACGGCGACGGGCTTCAAGCCGCGGTCCGTCGTGTTCTACGAGATGCCGCTGCCGCCCGGTATCGACCAGAAGAAGCTCGAGACGGAGGGCGCGACGACGTTCCGCGCATTCAAGCGCCGTCCCGACGGTAAGTTCGTCATTGAGAACGCTACGTTTGATCTCCTGCCCGAGCCGCGCACGCTGTGGACGCGCTACATCCAGGGTCTCAAAGAGGTCCACTGCTTGCAGAAGACCAAGGCCTACGAGGCCCGAGACGAGCAGGGGCGCAAGGACGCTGAGGGGTTGCTCTGGGAGCAGAAGGCGTTCACGAGCGTCCTCATGGAGATCGCGCGCCAGAACGACGCCGACCCTGAGTGGATCAAATACAAGGAAGAGCAGTTTAAGGGCTACAAATGCCCGGAGATGGTCGGCAACTAGCCGCGTTCTCCCGCGTGCATGGGCCACGTCGGCGCATCATTCCTTGTCGTATGGGGCGGCTGCGTTAGCCTAGCGACCCATGCATCGTGCCTCCGACCACCACTGCAACCATCGCGACCGCTCGCAGCGCCGCTCGCTCGGCATTTGGGTCGCGCTGGTGGTGACGGTGTCCCTGGTCCCTGGCCCGGCCCTGGCAGAGGACGACGTCTGTCCGCCAGGGGACGTCGCAGCGATCCCCGTCGATCCGCCGAACGCAGCCACATACGTGCTGTCGTCGCTTGTGCGCGAAGAGCCCAAACTTCGGGCCTTGCAGGGCGCTCACCTCCATCTTCAAGACGCCAAGATCGCCTCCACGGCAGACGCCGTGCTGCGGTCCCCCACGGCCTCGATACAAGCGCGCACGCTCGCCCGCTACGCGCTCGTTCGTAGCGCTGAACGACGCGGCGACACCGCGCAGACGCAGCGGTGGTGGCGTGCGCTGGCCGCGGAAGGTCCCTTGGTCGATCGCGCCCGACTCGAGCTCGCCCAGCTGGCCGTGGCCCGCCACGATGTCGCGACGGCGGTCCGGTGGCTCACGCAGGTGCGGCCCAGCCATCCGGAGTTTCCGCGTTCGACCGTGCTGCGCCTGTCGCTGTCACTGGACGTCGGCGACCTCGCCGCGGCGCGATCAGCGCTGGCGGCGGTGCCGGAAGGCGCCCTCAATCGTCATGAGCGCGCCTGGTTGCGTCTGCGTCGCGGAGACCTTCGCCGCCGCAGCTCCGATCCGGAGCGCGCCGCGGCGGACTATCTCGCGGCCTGGCACGCCGAGATCGCGCCGTTCTCCGACGCCGCCCTGGAGCGGCTGTTCGTCATGGGCCGGGCGCCAAGTCGGCTCGATCAGGTGCACGCGCGCCTACGCGACCCGCTGCTGCGCACGACCAGACCGCGCCGCGCGGCGGCCCGCAAGCGCGCCAAGCTGCTGCTCGCGCTCGAGACCCTCGCCGTCGCCCAGGTCGGTTTGCCGGCCTACGCGCGCGGCCGCGTCGAGGCCCAAGTCCGCGGCACCCGCGAGGAGGCTGTGCGCTCGCTCCAGAGCGCCGTCACCGACGCCGACGATCCCATCCTGCGGGCGCATGCCCGCTATTATCTCGGCGACCTGTTGGGCCGTCTGAACCGTGACGTCGAAGCCATCGCCGCCCTTGAGCCCATCGCTAACAGCACCGGCGGCCACGAGATCGAGGTGCGCGCGCGCTGGCGTCTGCACCGTCTCTATCGCGCCGTGCGCAAGCCGCTGGAGGCCGAGCGGATGCTGAGCTCTCTCGTCGGCCCGGACGTGGATGGCGCCACTCGCCGGTCTGCGCTCTGGTCGTTGGCATGGCGTCGGTATCGGGTCGGTGATCTGCACGAGACCTTGCGTCTGCTCGATCAACTCGACCACGAGGTCGGCACCACCTGCACCACGGGTCGGCAGCCATGGCGGGCGCGTTTACGCTACTGGCAGGCGCGCAGCCTGGAGCGACTTGGCGACGCCGCGGGTTCGCGCAGTCGCCTCATCGACATCGCCGCGCGCTGGCCAATGACCTGGTACGGCATGCTCTCGCTCGACCGCCTCAAGATCGTCGCGCCGGACCAAGCCGCTGCGCTGTTGGGCACCGCGCCACCGTCGGGGCCGGCGCCAACGATGACCCTGGCCGATGCCAACGTCGCGCGCACCCCCGCGCTCGACGAAGCCATCTTTCTGCTGCGCATCGGCGAGTCGAACGCCGCCCGGACCAGCTTGCGCGCGCTGCTCGGCAACGGCCTCTCGCGCGGCGGGATCCAGCTGCTCGCTACCCTGTACCTTGAAGCGGGGCGCCATCGGTCGGCGCTCGCGGTGCTGCAGCGCTTCACCCGCAGCGCGATTCGACCTGAAGGTGGCGCGGTGACGCTCTGGCGGCAGGCCTTCCCCACTCCCTGGCTCAAACTGTTCGGTCGCGCCGCCGACAACGCCGGGATTCCGCGCTCGTTGCTGTACGCCGTCGCGCGCCACGAGAGCTCGTTTGTGCCTAGCGCGACCTCTGGTGCTGGCGCGATCGGGCTCGTTCAGCTGCTCCCGGCCGTCGCACGTCGCATCGCCGGGTTGTACGGCACGCGCAAACCCAGACCACGAGCCCTGCGAAAACCAAAGGTCAGCCTGCCGCTGGGCGCGTGGTACCTCTCCGAGCTGAGTCAGTTTCTTCGCGACAACCACCCGCTCGTGACCGCTGCGTATAACGCCGGGCCCTACGCTGTCCGCGGCTGGATCAAGCGCATCGGCGTGGTCCCGACCGACGTATTTATCGAGTCGATCCCTTATCGCGGCGCTGCCGCCTACGCGATGCGGGTCTGCACCACGGCGGCGACGTACGCGTGGTTGTACCCCCAGTGGCAAGAGACCGCCGCGGTTGGTCTTGGCCGCGCGCCGAGCGTTCCGCCGCTGCTCGGACCCTTCATGACCGGACCCGGCGGGACCGCCGCAGCGTCGCCGAGCGTCCCCGGTTCAACCGCCACCGTCGGCACGTCGATCGCGCGTCGCTAGGGCGCGACCGGCTGCCCCTTCTGGACCGCACTCTGCTATGGTGCGACCCGTGAACAGCTCTCCGACCCACGGCCGAATCCGCCAACTCGACCCCGCCGTCGCCAACCAGATCGCGGCAGGCGAAGTGGTCGAGCGGCCGAGCAGCGTCGTCAAAGAGCTGATCGAAAACAGCCTCGACGCGGGCGCGACCCAGATCACCATTCGCCTCCAAGAAGGCGGCCGCGTTGGCATCCAGATCATCGACGACGGCCACGGCATGGGGCCGAGCGACGCGCACCTCGCTTTTGCGCGCCACGCCACCTCCAAAATCGTCGACGCCGACGAGCTCATGCGCATCGGCACCTATGGATTTCGCGGGGAGGCCTTGGCGTCCATCCTCTCCGTCGCGCGCGTGGTGCTGTGTACGCGTCGCGCCGATGACGAGCTGGGCGTGCGGCTGGAGGGGGCCGGCGGCTGCGAGCTCACGGCGCGCGCCGTGTCCTGCCCGGTGGGCACCGACCTGCGTATTGACGACCTGTTCTTCAACGTGCCGGCGCGACAAAAGTTCCTGCGGACCGCCGCGACCGAGCTGGGCCACATCATCAGGCTGATCGACGCCGTCGCGCTCGCCCATCCGGGTCTGCGGCTCGAGCTTACGCAGGGCGGCCGACGGATCTGCTTGTACCCTGCCGTGGAAGGACTCGCCGAGCGCGCCGCGGCGGTGTTCGGTGACGAAGTCGCGCCACATCTCTACGGTGTCACCGGCGCGGAGGACTACGCCGTCGACGGTCAGCTGTCGGCCCCTTCGACGCATCGCGGCAGCGCTACCGGCCTGATCTTCCTGGTCGATGGCCGCCCGGTGCGAGACCGAACGCTTCAGCACGCCGTCGTCCAGGCCTACGGCGCCCTCCTCAGCAGTCGGCGTTTTCCCGTCGGTGTGCTGCGTCTCAGGTGCCCGCCCGGCACTGTCGATGTCAACGTCCACCCAGCCAAGACGGAGGTGCGTTTTGTCTCCAGTCAGGCCGTGCACCGCGCGGTAGGTCGGGCCGTGCGCGGGATGTTGATCGACACGCCGTGGGTTGAACGTGAGGTCGTGGGCGAACGCTCAGCGCCCTACGACCTACACACGCCTAGTCCTGCCTCTGCGCCGCGTGCGCCACGTGCGTCCGTGCGGCGCCCCAGCGGCGTGTCCAACCGCACAAACAGCCCTCCCCACGCTACGTGGCGCGGGGGAGACGCGCCGCGCCAGCCTGATCGGGCGTCCACGTCGCCGGCGGCCCTGGCTCCGTCATCCTTAGGCGCGGCAGGCCTCGTGCCCACGGCGACGCCACGCTCCTACGCGCCAACGCCGAGCCCGCTGATCGACGACGAATTCGGCGTATCAGCGCGCGAAGTGCCCGCGCAAACGGGCTGGTCGGGACGCATGTGCGACCTGCGCTACGTGGGACAGGTCGGTCGCCGCTGTCTCGTTTTTGACGACGGCGACGCCATGGTCCTCATCGATCAACACGCCGCCCATGAGCGAGTCCTGCTGGACCGGTTTGTGGCCGCCTTTCAAACCGGCGGGTTCCCGCGCCAACGCATGCTCATCCCGCGCGTGGTGCCGCTCGGTCCGACGGCTAGCGCCGCGTTGCTAGCGCAACCGGAGCTGACAGCGCCGCTCGGTTTTGAGTTGGCGCCGGCCGGCGAGCGGGCGGTGATGGTGCGGGCTTTTCCGGACGTGTTGCGGCTCAATCAAGTCGACGAAGAGATCAGGCGGCTCGCTAGCCTGGTGCTCAACGGCGACAAAGACGGCACAGCTGACGCACGCGACGCAGGCGATGAAGCCGATGCAGGCGACACAACCGAGGCACACGACAAAACCGAGGCACGCGACGAAGGCGAGACTGCGGCCGCCCGACTTGCGCGCGCGGCGGCCACGTTGGCGTGCCACGCTGCGGTGCGCGCTGGCGAGATCGTCACCGCCGCCTGGGTCGATGGCCTCATGCCCAGCCTCGCTGGCGTCGACTTGGCTGCGTACTGCCCGCACGGCCGTCCCGCCTTGTCGCGCCTGCCCCTCGATGACATCGGTCGGCTCCTCGATCCAAGCTGAGGCTCCACATGCGTTCGGCCAAACCGCGAATCGCCGCGATTGTCGGTCCCACCGCCTCTGGTAAGACCGCCCTCGCCGTGGCGCTGCGCCACCGCGGACTCCCCATTGAGGTGGTGTGCTGCGACGCGTTGCAGCTCGTCCGCGGGCTCGATGCAGCCACGGCCAAACCCAGCGCCGAGGAGCGCGCGGCCGTGCCGCACCATCTGGTAGACGTCATCGCGCCAACCGAGGCGGCCGACGCTGGCGCCTACGCCCTGCTCGCCGACGCCGCGATCGCCGACATCCTGAGCCGCGACGCTTGGCCACTGCTGGTCGGCGGCACCGGGCTCTATCACCGCGCGGTCGTGCGTGGGCTCGCGCAGCTGCCCGCTAGCGTCCCGTCGGTGCGCGCGGCCCTGGAGCTGGACGCTGCGACCCTCGGCATGGCCGCGATGCACGCGCGCCTCGGAGACGTAGATCCGGCGTACGCGGACACGACGCCCGTCGCGAATCGTCAGCGCGTGCTGCGGGCGCTGGAGGTTCACACCCTGACTGGGCGGGCGTTCAGCGCGTTTCACGCGGAGCACGCCGCGCAGGCCGACCGCTACAGCTGCGCGACCGTCGTGCTCGAACCCGAGCGAGAATCACACCTCCGACACGTCGCCGCGCGCGCGCGGCTGATGGCGCCCGACCTGCTCATTGAGGTGGCGCAGCTGCTCGCCGCCGGCTTGCAGCCGACCGCCCCCGGGATGCAGGCGCTGGGCTATCGCCAAGCCGCGGCGATGATCCTGTCGCGCGATACCGATCAAGCCGAGACCAGGACCGCTCAGGACGACAGCGACACGCTCACGGAGGTGCTCACCGTCGGCCACAGACGCTACGCTAAACGCCAGCGCACGTGGTTCCGCAAAACACCGGCCGCCCTGCGGGTGATGGCGCCGCAGGCCGACGTGGCGCAGGTCGCTGCGGTCTTGCGTCAGTGGTTTAGTTGACCAACCAGCGCCCTACACGCAGGACGGGCGACGTGTCGACCATGTCCTGCCACGCGCCTGGTTGACTGGCGAACCAACCGGCGCGCACGACCCAGTAGCTGACCATGACGACCAGCGCGCCCTTGACCAACCAAGCTGGATGACGGGGCGGCTGCAGCCCGCGCCACAAGCGCGCCACGGCGACGAGCCACCAGAGCGTCAGCCACGTAAACGCCGCTGGCGCGAGCAGGTTGTAGTGCATCGCCACGAACGGGTGACCGTGCGCGATCGCCACGAAGCCGCGTGTCATGCCGCAGCCGGCGCAAGGCAGACCGCTGCCAAGTCGGAATACGCAGATAATCGGTCCGCTCGTGATCGCGCCGTCGAACGCCGCGGCCACAAAAAAAACTGCTGGCACCAGCCAGAGCCCGGGGAAGCGGCGAAACACGCGGGCGGTCGGTCTCGACCAGATCCGCGGTCGGTCGGCGCTGGTACCGAGCGGCGTGGGCGCGGTCTGGGCTTGCGCCTTCGCTGGCGCTGCGTCGGCAGGTGGCGGCTGAGGGGGCATAGGACTCCGATGACGATGATCCGATCACGCTGGCCACCTCGCGGTCAACCGGTCGTAGGGTACACAAACCGACCTCCGCAGGAGACGCAACGAATCATCGAAGCTGGCGCCGCGTTCCCCAGGCCGGGACGGCGCGTCGCAGGTTGCGGAGGGCCCTGACCGAGACTACCCTGCGCGCTTGGTTGTGCATTTCCCGGGAGCACTGATGCGAGTTCGTTACGCCTTCATGAATCGGATTGTGGTCGTGTGCCTGTCGGCGAGCCTCGTCGCCGGAATCTTCGCCACGCCAACGCCAGCTGACGCGGCGGCTCCGACACGCGAGCAAGCGCTCAAACTCAAGCGAGCCGGCGAATCCGACGACGGCGCCGCGGCGCGTCTGAACGAAGAGGGCAAAGCCCTCGTGCGCCTCGGCAAGTACTATCAGGCGTTGGACAAGTTCCACGCCGCGCTGGTGCTGTTTCCGATCTCCAACGCGATCTTCAACGTCGGCTCGATGCACTACACGCTGAAGCAGTACGAGGAGGCGTTTCCCTATCTCGAGCAGACGCTCCGCGCCCCGCTCGCCCCTGAGCAGCGCGCGGTGGTGCTCAAGTACCGGGCGAACGTGCTCACGTTCCTCAAGATGTCCCACAGAGCCGTGATGGTCCGCACCAACCCGCCCGGCGCCAAGCTCGCGGTCAACGGCGTCGCGCTGCCCTTCGCGGCGCCGACGCGGGTGCTCATCCAGTTTGGCAGCGTCGATGTCACGGCGACTTATGATGGATTCATGGCGAAGACAGTCGTCGTGAAGTCCAACTCGGCCCAGCCACCGAAAGACCTCGTGGTGCGCCTCAAGCGCGAAGAGCCCTACTCCAAGGTCACCGTTCGGTGTCCCAAAGGAGCGGATATCTTCATCGACGGCACCATGAGCGGTTTCACCGAGACCCGCACCACGCTGCTGGTCGGCAAACACGTCGTGCGATGCGGCAAAACCAACCTTTCAGCGGCCTTCGAGCGCAACGTGGACGTGCTCAAGCGCTCCGATCCGGCGTTCACCAACACGTTCGACTTCGCTGGCGTCAAAGAATAGCCGTTCCTACGACTGTCTCGGCCGCGGCCCCGGTCTGTCTGTCGGCAGCCGCGCTCGCCGCCCGTGTTTCCGGTCGGCAGCCGCGCTCCCCGCCCGTGTCTCCGGTCGGCAGCTTCGCTCCCCGCCCGTGTCTCCAGCCGCCGGTCTCTGGGCCCCTGGGTGCCTGCGTGTCACGTCCGCGCAAGGCTCCGCTCACGGCGGCGAGCGCCCTTCCGGGTGGCGCCTCGGCTGACGCCGCGTGCGGTGGTGCCAGCAGCTGGCGCGGACGGGGTTCGGCGCGGCTCTCGCCGGCGCGTGGCCGCGGTCCCAATGTCGTGCCTGCCCACCCCCGTGATGCCTGAGCGTCGCCCTGGCGCGTCGTACGTTGACTCGGGGCCCCCGCATGACCCGACGCGCGTGTCCGCACGACGCCAGCGCCGCCGCGGTCGCCCTGGCGTGGCCCGACGGGCGCAGCGGGGATTCTAGGATGGGTGAGCGGCGGACCCGGAGCAGGCAGGCGGTCGAAGGGCTGCTCAGCGGCAGCGGCCTACCCGGAGGCCAATCGGCGCTAGTCCTGCAAGAAGTTGAACTCGACGCGGCGGTTCTTCGCCCAGGCCGCCTTATTGTGGGCCGGATCGAGGGGCTTGTCCTCACCATAGCCAACCGGGATCAGGCGGCTTCGCGCGATGCCTCGCTCCACAAGGGCCGACACCACGGACTCGGCGCGACGCTGGCTGAGCTTCTTGTTCTTCTTGTCTGAACCACGCTCGTCGGTGTGGCCTTCGACCTGGACCCGTACGTCGTTGCGCGTCTTGAGCGCGTCCGCGGCCTCGTCGAGGATCTGGAAGGACAACGCACCGACGATCTTCGCGGAGTTGGTCTTGAACCGAATCTGCTTCTTGAAGATGATCCGATCCTTCTCCACGACGATGTTCTTGTACTCCTTGGGCTTGGGCGGCGCGGCCTTCTGGTCAGGGCAGCCGTCGTCATCGTCTAGGCCGTTGAAGGTCTCAGGCTTATTCGGGCACTTGTCCTCAGACACCGGATAATCAAGCTTTCCGTCGCCGTCATTGTCGAAGTCTGGACAGCCGTCCTCGTCGTCGTAGCCGTCCTTGTCCTCGGGCACGTTCGGGCACTTGTCGAGCTTGTCGGGGATGCCGTCACGGTCGTTGTCGAGCTCCGGACAGCCGTCCTCGTCGAGGAATCCGTCCTTGTCTTCCGCTTCGTCTGGGCAACGATCCTTCTGATCGTGGATGCCGTCGCCGTCACGGTCGTACTCCGGGCAGCCGTCGGTGTCTTCGTCGCCGTCGAAGTCCTCCGGGTCGTCCGGGCACTTGTCGCCTGCGTCACAGAAGCCATCACCGTCGCGATCTGGGCAGCAGCCCTTCTTGTCTTTGACCGCGAAGACTTTGGCCGTGTGTTGTTTCGCCAACCGAATGTGCGCCATGGCCGAGATCGTGTCGCCGCGATCCGACTCTACTCGCGCAAAATCAATGTGAGACTCCGCAAGCGCGAGATCCCGCGGCGCGCAGTAGTACGCCTGAACTTTGGCCGAGCGCACGATCTCACTCATGCGTTTGGTCTCATCGGCGACCTTGCGCGACGAGATGCAGCCCGACAGCAACGCCACCGCGGCGAGGCACATCACAGCGACGCCACGGCGCAATGCCAAGCGACTGAGGCCGTTGAAGCGCCGCATCGGAGCGGCGCTCGTGGTCGCAGCGCCAGAGACGAACGATGGGCCTGGCGGTACCAGGGTGGCGCGGCTCATCGGCCACCTCCGCCGGACGGCGTGAAGGAAGGCGGCGCCTTTTTGCCCGGCTTATCGCCAAACTTGGTCTTGCGCTGGCTGCGCTCCTGCGCCAAACGCGCGACTTCCACGGCCTTTTCGCTCATGACCCGGCTGCGTCGCGCGTAGGTGCTAGCCTGCTCGTAGAGCCCGTGCCCCTGCAGCTCCTTGGCCTTGTGCAGATAGCTCGCCGCTTTGGTGTACTCGTACGGCGCATTTTTCTGCCCCTCCAAGCTCTTCACCTCGGAGAGGTCGTGCTCCGCGTCGCTGATGACCGAGGCTGTCGTCACCGGTCCGCAACCGGCCGTCGTGGCGAACGCCAGCGCGACCAGCGCCAACGACGCCAGCCGGCATGTGGCAGGGGTGTATCGGCATGCGGCAGGGCTGTATCGGCTTGCGGCAGGGCTGTACCGGCTTGCGCCTGCGATGTGCCGACTCGACGGACGAAGCGGTTGCGAGGACGACTGGGGCCAGCGATCGGCTTTGCGATGCTGAAGATGGTCTGAATGCGCGCGCATGTATGCCGATCTCCTGGCGGTCTCCGGGGCTGGTGCCGCCGGATCGTCCGGTACTTTCGCGCCCGGTCGAATCGGTGTCAAGGCAACCACCGGCCCCGCGCTCGGGTCGCGGCATCTGAGGTGTCTTTCCGTCACGTACCTGAGCTCAGGAGCGCTTGACCACACCGTACTTGGTGATGGCGTACAGCGCTCGAAAGCCGTCTTTTACCCCGATTTTCTTGCCTTCTGCGTAGGTCCGACCGTTGTAGGAGATCGGCACCTCCCACACCCGCACACCCATCTGCGCGATCTTCGCCGTCATCTCGGGCTCGATGCCAAAGCGATCCTCTTCCAGCACGAGTCGCTGCACCACGTCGCGCCGAAAGCACTTGTAGCAGGTCTCCATGTCCGTGAGGTTCAGGTCGGT
>CALENB010000083.1 GCA_937910235.1 uncultured Myxococcales bacterium
GCTTTGACAGCCCTTTGCAGGACCAGAGGGCCTGGTGCATGAGCTCAGCGTCGGTGGGCAGCGGCGTCGGTACACGGCCGAGCGCCGGCGCAGCACACAGCAGCGTGGCGGTCAGCGTGAGGGTAGTGGTGAGCTTGCGCATAGGGTCGACATCCGGCGGGCTGATGTGCCCGTTGAGATGGGATCCCTAGATCCGATCGTCCCCAGATCGCAACTTCTCCGGTTTTTAGCGGATTTGAGCGGGATCGGGCGATGCGGCGTGGACCGCGCGATCGGCGAGGAGTGTGACGTTTAGCGCCATCTCAGGTGCAGGGCGGTCACCGGGCCGACGTCGCGATTTTGAGGCCAGATCGCCGCGAATCACGCCGCGATCTCAGCGGCTTCGCCAACAGGACCGCGCGCGCGTGGCCTGGCCGCGCCACCCACCGTGTCGTCCGAAAACGCCCAGGAATACGGGGTGCGAGACGACTCATCACACAATCGGCAACGTCTCGCCGGCGGCCCGCCCGCGCTGCCAACCATCCGCATCGACGCGCATGGCGCGACCACGACCCAACCGCAGATGGGCGAGCACATACGTCTCGAGCGCCTCTCGCTGCGCCAACGCCACCGGGTCGATCCGCATCAACGCCCCCGCGGTCTGCTCGGCGCGCACCTCCGCCGTGCTCTGCGCCAGCCGCTCGGCGATCGCGCTGACCGCGCCGATCCGAAACGCGTCGTGCCACTTGCGCCGCTGTCCGGCGCCGTGGGTCGCCGACAACCACTCGATGCGTTTGACCAGCCACGCCCAGAGCGTGTGCACCGCCTCTCGGTCAGGCGCGCGCCCCACCAGCACGATGGCTTGGTCGGCGCCGCGATCGAGGCGATAGGCGACACAACCGTTGGCGTCGGCCAGCGTCGTGGCCAGCACCACGCGCCACTTGCGCAGCTTGCGCGCGACCTCCAGCGGTCGGTCACGGTCGTCTTCGATAGGAAACGGGTCGGCGTCGACGACCCGCTCCGCGTCGAGCCAGCGCTCCAGGCGGTGGCGCTCGATGAGCTGCTGCGCCATGGCCGCGGCGCTCGCCGCTTCGTGCACATTCGGCGACTGCGCCAGCCCCAGCAGCTTGCGGACCCGGTTCAGGATCGGTTCGTCGATGGTCATCCCTTCCTGCTGCGCCCGACCACCCAAGCCAGCGGCGCTCCAACCTCGGCTCTCTCGCCGATGCCGACGATCGCAGAGGTCGTCGGGTCTTGCCAGTTCGGTGTCCACAACGCAAAAAGCGACCGGCCTGTGGTGCTGAGACACGTCCGCGCCCGCGCCCAGTCCCGACGCGGCCACGCTCTGCTACGCTGGGCGCTGTTTAGGTAGGAAGCCGTTGACGTAGGAAGCCGTTGACCTAGGAAGCCCATGAATGCACGCCGCCCACCCGCCACCGACACCGCCGCCGGAGGCCGCAAACGCGCCCGGAAAGTCGCTCGCACGATGAAGCAGTCCCTCAAGAAGCAGGGCCGCCAGCGTGTCGATGAGCTTGAGGAGGGTCGCGACAGCTTCGAGAAGCTGTCGTCGGGTCGCCTGCAGAACGCAGCGCATCGCCTGGAGGTGGGCGGTGGCGAGCCGACGGTGCAAGCCAAGGCGGATGGGCTGGTCGTCGCGGTGAGCCGCAAGGGCTGTACGGTTCGGACCAGCGGGCACGACGATCGCCGGCTCTGGTTTCACAACAGCGTGGCCACCGCCGCCGTGGGCGATACGGTCGGTTTTGATCCGGACTTGGGCGCCGATCGCGCGCTCGCCTGTGTCCACCCGCGGCGTTCGTTCCTATCGCGACCCGATCCCTTCGAGCCGGCGCTGGAGCGCGTCATCGCGGCCAACGTCGATCTGGGTGTGTTGGTGGTCGCGCCAGTCGATGACGGCCTGCGCACCGGCGTGATCGATCGCGTCTTGGTGGCCATGCAGCGCGGCGGGGTGCAGCCCGTGCTCGTGGTCAACAAGTGTGATCTGCTCAGCGGAGAAGCCGCCGTGCAGGCCGCGATCTCGCCGTATTCGGAGCTCGGTGTGCATGTGCACCTCTGCTCGGCGGCGACTGGGCTGGGGGTCGGGCCGCTGCGCGCGCAGGTGCAGGATCGCACGTGTGTCTTTGTCGGCCACAGCGGCGTCGGCAAGTCGACCCTCCTCAACGTGCTGTGGCCAGAGGCCGCGCAGGTGACCGCCGAGGTGCGGTCGCGGGATGGTCGCGGTCGCCACACCACCACCGCCTCCCGCCTCGTCAGCTTGCCGGGCGGCACCCGCCTCATCGACACCCCAGGGATCCGATCCTTCGGCTTGTGGGAGGTCGACGCCGACGCGCTGCGCGGCTGGTTCTCGGAGTTCGACACACCAGCGGCCAACTGCCGATTCCGCGACTGCCGCCACGACGCCGAGCCGGGCTGCGCGGTGCGAGCGATCGCGCTCGGCGAGCAGCCGGACGCACCATCGCCACCGCGCGCCGTCGCGCCAGCGCGTTATGCGGCTTATTTGCGGATTTTGCGGTCTTTGGGCTGAGCGATGTCGCCCGCGCGCGCCCCGGATCGACGCTAAGATCCCGAAATTAGGCGCCAAGCACAAAACGATCCAATTTCACCGAGTTGCGATCCAGAGTTAACACATATTGTCTAATGGATCCGAGGTGTTTAGATTTCGTTTGATCGATCATAACCGAACGAAACAGCTTAACTCTACGCCAAGAATCAACGAGAAAGGCGGGATCGATGCGTTCGGCGTCGGGGCCGCGCCACTAGAGCCGCGCCGCGTCGTCCGTGGCGCTCTTCGCCGTCAGGGCGATGCGCTTGCGGGCGGGGTCGACGCTCAGCACCCGCACCGACAGCCGGTCGCCGACCTTCACGACGCTGTGCGGGTCGCGCACGAAGTGGTCGGCGAGCTCCGAGATGTGCACCAAGCCGTCCTGATGCACGCCGATATCCACAAACGCCCCGAACTGCGCGACGTTGGTGACGATGCCCTGCAGCCGCATGTTCGGTCGCAAGTCGGCCATGGTCTGGACGTCGTCACGAAAGCTCGGCGCCTCGAAGCGCTCGCGTGGATCTCGACCGGGGCGGGCCAGCTCGTCGGCGATGTCTTGCAGGGTCAGCGCGCCGATCGTATCGGACGCGTAGCGGCGCAGGTCGATGCGCGCCACCTGGGTCGCGTCGCCCACCAGCGCGGCGACGCGCAGCCCGAGATCGCGGGCCATTTGCTGCACCAGCTTGTAGCGCTCCGGGTGCACGGCGGAGGCGTCCAGCGGTTCGGCGCCGTCGCGGATACGCAGAAACCCGGCCGCTTGCTCGAAGCTCCGCTTGCCCAAACCGGGCACCTTGAGCAGCGCTTGGCGGCTCGGGAAGGGGCCGTTTTCATCGCGGTGCGCGACGATCTTCTTGGCACGGGTGGGGCCAACCCCGGCGACATGGGCGAGCAGCGGCGCGCTGGCGGTGTTCAGCGCGACGCCGACGCGATTGACGCAGCTCTCGACCACGGCGTCGAGCGTCTTGAGCAGCAGCCGCTGCTGCACGTCGTGCTGGTACTGGCCGACGCCGATCGCCTTGGGCTCGACCTTGACCAGCTCGGCGAGGGGATCTTGGAGGCGGCGCGCGATGCTGATGGCGCCGCGAATCGTCAGGTCGAGCTCGGGGAACTCCTCCCGCGCCACGTCCGACGCGGAATAGACGCTCGCGCCAGCCTCGCTCACGCTCACCACCGCCGTCTTCTTGTCGCCCTGATCGGCGAGCAGCTGCCGCACAAACGCCTCCGCCTCCCGACCGCCGGTGCCGTTGCCCACAGCGATCACGGCGGGTTTGTGGGTCGCCAGAAAGGATCGAAACGTCGCCTCCGCCCGCTGCCGCTCCTGCTCGCTGCGGCTCAGGTACAGCGTCACGGTGCCGCCGTAGCGCCCGGTCCGGTCGACCGCCGCGCACTTGCAGCCCGTCCGCAGCCCCGGATCGATGCCCACCACGGCTTGCTCGCCCAGGGGCGCCGCCAGCAACAGGTTGCGCAGATTGCGCGCGAACACCTCCACCGCCTCCGCGTCGGCCCAGGCTTTGACGTCGGCGAGCACGGCTTTTTCAACGCTCGGACACAGCAAGCGTTTGGCGCCCTCGTCGATGGCTGAGGCCAGCTCAGCGCGCCACGGCGAGCGATGGTTCAGGCCGATAAGCTGGCCG
>CALENB010000084.1 GCA_937910235.1 uncultured Myxococcales bacterium
CAAGGCGCTCAACTACCGCTACCTGCGCGCCTACCACCGCGCCAACTGGTACGACGCCTCTCTCTACGCGATCATGGACGGCGTCGCCGGCCTCTGCATCGCCCTGCTCATCTGGTATGGCAGCGGCCGCTATCTCGAGGGTTTGGTGAGTCTGGGGCTGCTTTTTGCCTTCATCCAGTACATCCAGCGCCTCTTCATCCCCATTCGCGAGCTGTCGGGCAAGGTCGCGACCATCGAGCGCGCCATGGCCAGCCTGGAGCGCATCTTTCAGCTGATGGACGTCGACGAGCGGCCGCCCCAGGGCACGTTTGCACCCGAGACGATTCATGGCGCCATCGAGCTGCGCGGGCTGCACTTTCGCTATCGTCCCGAAGGATCAGACGTGCTGCATGGCATCGATCTGCGAGTCGACGCCGGAGAGGTCGTGGCGCTGGTAGGTCCCACGGGCTCGGGCAAATCGACGATCGGCAAGCTGCTGACGCGGATGTATGTCTCGCCGCCCGGCACGCTGCTGGTCGATTCGCGGCCCGTTGAGGACTGGCACCTCGCGACCCTGCGCGGCGCGATTGGGGTGGTGCAGCAAGACGTGATGCTGTTTTCGGGCACCGTCCGTGACAACGTCACGCTAGGGCGGGCGGGGATCGACGACGACGCGGTGAACAGCGCCCTTGAGCGGTCGCGACTCGGCGCCCGGATCGAGCGGCTGGGTGGGCTGGACGCTGAGTTGACAGAGAGCGGCGGCAACCTCAGCGCGGGCGAGCGGCAGCTGCTCTCGATCGCGCGTGTGCTCGCCGCAGATCCGCCGATGGTGATCTTGGACGAGGCCACGGCCAGCATCGACTCGCTGACGGAGCGGGACGTGCAGGAGGCGCTCGACGCTGTGTTCAGCGGGCGGACGGTAGTCGTCGTGGCGCACCGCCTGTCCACGATTCGTCGGGCCGACCGCATCGTCGTGCTGCAAGCCGGTCGCGTCGTCGAGCAGGGCAGTCACGCCGAGCTGCTGGCGCGCGACGGCGCGTACGCATTGCTCGTTGAGCGGGGCCACCTCGTCACCGACCACCCATCTATCATCCCGTAATTGCCGCGTTTGCATCGACGCAACGGCGGCTTTGTCACGGCGGCTCGAGTATGTCGACCGCAACTGGTCCTGTTTGTGTATTGTACGCACCGCATTCGCGTGCACCCCATGTCGCCCGCACCCCAAATCGCCCGCACAAATCATCCGGCCCGGCGCGGCCCCCCGGAGTCTCCCAATGAGTGGTTCATGTCGTCCTTCAGCCTCAGTGTTCATCCTCGCGCTGACGGTGCTCTCGCTTTGTGCCTTGGGCGGTTGCGCTTCTGGCCCGTCGTTTGGCGTCGCGCTTGAGACGACCCCCAGCGCGCCGATCCCGGACAAGCCGATCACGCTCAAGGTCACCCTCAGCGGCGCGGACAGCAGCGGCGCCGCTGTGAAAGTGGTGGTCGGAGGCAAAAGCTTCACCGTGGCGAGGACCGAGGCTGGGGTCTTTGTGACCGACAAGCTCGTGCTCCCGGGCGTGGGCGCGCACACGGTGGATGTGAACGTCACCGTCGACGGCGACACGACGACCTACTCCGCGACGCTGACCGCGGCGTGCGGCACGGGCGGCGGCGCAGGCGCAGCGTGCTGCGCAGCGGATGCGTGCGGCGCCAACCTCACCTGCGTCTATGGCGCGTGCTCAGTGACCGCGGGGGCAGCGGCAGCGCGATGCCACGGCGCGAGTGAGTGCGGCAGTGGGATCTGCGCCGACGGGGTGTGCGCCGCGGCGACATGCGACGACAAGGTCAAGAACGGTACGGAAGCCAGCGTGGACTGCGGCGGCACCTGCGGTCCCTGCAAACTCGGCGCGACCTGCAGCCTGGGGGCCGACTGTGAGGGCGGCGCGTGCTGCGGCGGCACCTGCGGCACCTGCGCCATCGGCGAAGTCTGCACTCAGGACACGGACTGCACGGCTGGCCTCTGCGCCATGGGGCGATGCCCGTTGGAAGCTGGCAAGCTCATCGGCACGAACGACCCCGCGACCAACAAGGCCAAGATCACGGAGATCCTCAGCGACGGCATGTCGGCGCCCTCCGATCTGGCGTTCAGCACGCTGGATCCCAATCAGCTGTGGGTCGTCGACGCCCCCACCGACTCGTTCATCGTCATCTTTGGACCCGGCAAGGAAGCCCAGAGCCACAACATCATCCGGGATTTCTCGCAGCACTTCATGGAGAAGGTCATGGCGATCTCGTTCTCCGATGAGCCGTCGTTTGGCACGTGCGGAGACAGCCGAAACGACTACGGCGGGCAGGCTAAGCCCAACAACTTCATGGGACCGGTGCAGTGGCCGTCCAACTACAACGACTACACCAGCGTCAACAGCGCACACGCCGTGCATTGGGACATGTTGCACTCCTCGCCGTACTGCATGGGCATGGCGTCGACCGGCGGCACCGGCTACTACACGTTCAACGGCTACGACAGCGCGATCGACTGGGTCGACTTCAACAAGCCGCACTGCCCCGGCTGCGACGACCACTCAGACGGCGAAAAGCGCCGTTTTCTGGGCTTGTCGGTCAAACGCGTCGCCAACGTGCCGAGTAACCTCGTGTACGATTCTGCGAGCTCGTGGCTCTACGTGGCGGACTCGGGCAACGGTCGCGTGATCCGCCTCGATAGCCGCAACAGCGTCGCCACGAAGAACATCCCGGCGTTCATGGGCGACGGCACGTTGAAGGCGTACTCAGCGCCGGTGGTGCAGACGCTCAAGGCGACCGGGCTGAAGATGCCCAGCGGTTTGGCGCTCGACCGCGGCGTGCTCTACGTCGGCGACGCGGAGACGGGCGTCATCACGGCCTGGAAGATCGACGGGCCCGGCGCCAACGGCGAGTTCGGCATGCAGGTGGCCACGCTCAACACCGGCTTCAAGCCGGGTGCGTTGGTTGGGTTGACGGTGGGTCCTGACCGCAAGCTGTACGCCATCGACCGCGTCGGCAAACGCGTGGTGCGGGTTGATCCCTGAGGCGGCGCCTCCGTGTAATTCCGCGCTATCGACGTCGCCCAGCATAGGTTGTGGCAGCCACTTGGAAGGCGTCGGCGTGGAACTGGACTCATGCGGCGTATCCCCAGGACACCGCGCGGCTCGCGAGGCGCGGTGACCAAGAGAACCAATGCCGCCGGCAGTTCCAAATCCGCCACCGGGTGGTGATCAGACGCCAACCGGGTCCACGCCTGGGATGACACCGCGCTCACGCTTCTCGTGGCCGATGCTGGTCGTGCTCGCGGTCATGCTGACCGGTATGTGGCTGTGGCGGTCCAACGCCAAGGACGGGACGCACTCCGTGGTCGACTACTCAGTCTTCTACGTCTGGGTCGAAGCCGCCAAAATCGAATCGGTCGTCTTCGAGGGGGCCAGGCTCCAAGGCAAGCTCAGGGCGCCGGAGACCGTCAAAGGTCAATCCGTCAGCACGTTCCATACCATCCGACCGGATCGCGATGACGCGCTCTTGCCGCTGCTGCGCAGCAAGGGCGTCCGCATCCGCGTCGCCAGCGAGCAGCGGCCCTTCGCGATTCAGCTGCTCATGAACGTGCTGCCCTGGCTGCTGATCATCGGCGTATGGGTGTGGATGTCTAGGAACGCCCAGAAGATGATGGCTGGCGGCGGGCCGCTAGCGGGGATCCTGAAGACCAAGAACCGCAAGTTCGAGAAGAGCGCGGCGGTGGGGGTGACGTTCGACGACGTCGCAGGCCTCACGGCCGCCAAGCGCGATCTCATGGAGATCGTCGCCTTTCTGAAGGAACCCGAAAGATTCCAGCGCCTCGGCGGTAAGGTGCCGCGCGGCGTCCTGCTCGTCGGTCCTCCCGGCACGGGTAAGACGCTGCTGGCGCGCGCCGTGGCCGGAGAATCGGGCGTTCCGTTCTACAGCATCAGCGCGTCCGAGTTCATCGAGATGTTCGTCGGCGTCGGCGCCGCCCGCGTACGAGAGCTGTTCCAAGAGGCGAAAAAGAACGCGCCGGCGATCATCTTCATCGATGAAATCGACGCGGTGGGTCGCGCTCGCGGTGCTGGCCTCGGGGGTGGCAACGATGAGCGGGAACAGACGCTCAATCAGTTGCTCTCGGAGATGGATGGGTTCAACCGCAACGATCTCGCGGTCGTCTTGGCGGCCACGAATCGGCCGGACGTCTTGGATCCGGCGCTGCTCCGGCCGGGGCGCTTCGATCGCCGAGTCATCATCGACCGACCCGAGGTCGCCGCACGCCGCGCGATTCTCGATGTCCACGCCAAGAACAAGCCCCTTGGCGCCGATGTGGACCTCGACAGCATCTCCAGGAACACGCCCGGGTTCTCTGGCGCCGACCTCGCAAACCTGGTCAACGAAGCGGCCCTCCACGCCACGCGGCGCAGCGCGGACGCCATCGAAGCCCCTGACTTCGCGGAAGCCTACGACAAGATCGTCCTCGGCGATGCGAGCGAGGCCAAGCTCGGCGCCGAAGAGAAGAAGCGGGTCGCGGTGCATGAGTCTGGGCACGCCGTGGCGGCCGCGTTCTCGCCTCACGCGGAGTCACTGCATCGGGTCAGCATCATCCCGCGCGGGATGGCGTTGGGGGTGACGCAGCAGACGCCTGCGGATGATCGCCACATCCTGACCGAGCCGCAGCTGTGGGCTCGCCTGCGCGTGTTGATGGGCGGCTACGCGGCGGAGCGCCTCGTGTTTCAGAGCGCCTCGACCGGCGCGGAGAACGACCTGAAGGAGGCCACAAAGCTCGCGTCGAAGATGGTCGCCCAATACGGGATGAGCGAGCGCTTCGGGCCCGTGTACTACGAGTACGATGTCGTCCATCCGTTCCTCGGCCAGCGGATCGCGACCGACGGCGGCGCGAGCGACGCGACGACCCACGCCATCGAAGATGAAGCGCGCGTGATTCTAGCTACGGCGCTCACTGAGGCCAGCGCGCTGCTCGAGGCCCATCTGTCGGAGCTCGACACGCTGGTCGAAGTCCTGCTCGACAAGGAGACCATCGAGAAGGGCGAGCTTGTGCGGCTGTTCGGCGCAGGCCTGGATTCGGACCAGGATGATGCTGCGCGCGCACCCTCGGTTGCGGCGGCGACCAAGTTCGGATCTTCAAGCGACGACGGGCGCGATGGTTGACGTGCACGGGACCCATTCGCCCCCAATAGTCGGCCGCTTTTAGTGGGTCTCTCGTGCGCTTCGCCGCCGAGCGATCTTCTGCGGGTAGACGAGAAGCGCGTCGATGTCACCGGTGACGCTGCGCTCGCCGGATAAGGGTGAACGCATGCACGCACGAGCCCGCGAGCCCACGATGCCGACCTGGAGGAAGCCATGAACACCCTACGCCTGCTCAAACCCGCCCTCACGTTGGCGGCACGCCACGAGCTGGCGGCTCGGTTCGAGGGCGCGGAGATCCGAGCCATCCTCGATGAGGCCTTCGACAGCTATGACACCCAGCGCCCGACGCTCTCGTTGGAGGCGACCGTCGGCGGTCGGACGATGGTGCACTTCGCCGCGCTGACGATCGGATTGTACCGCGCGCTCCTCAGCCATGAGGTTCCTGAGGCCGAGGCGCGTTCGCTGACCGCTGGCGTCACCGAGCGGGTCTACGAGAAGTTGGCGATCTTTCCCACCGCCCTGTCCGCGATTGGGCGTGGGTCGACGCGCGATCGCGTCAAGCGCGCGACAGACCTGTTCCGACGCTTTCCATTCACGGCGCCCGCCTACGACATGGTGGACGTCGCCGCCGCTGACGACGTCGTCGCGTTTGACGTGCGCCGCTGCCCCGTCGCCGAGCACTTCCGTGCCCACGACCTCAGCGAGCTGTGCGTGGCCTCGTGGTGTGATCTGGACTATCCACTCGCCGAGAGATGGGGCGCGCGCCTTGAACGGAGCCAAACCATCGCTGGGGGCGCGAGCCATTGCGACTTTCGGTGGCGGATTCCGGACGTCAACGCGTCCGGCAAGAGCGAAAGCGAGTGATGACGGCGCGTGGTGGTGGCGCCGGCGCGTCTGTGACGGAGTTCGACACCGCTGGCCGTGCCGACGCGATGCGGGTCGGGACGGAGTGGCGCGCTGCTCGGTGCCGGCGTGATCGCTGCAGGCGTGGGCGGATGGCCGCTTGGACACTCGCCGGCCACCTCGCGTGTGGCCTTGCTGCCGCGGCTCGATGGGCGCGGCGCCCGCATGATCGTGAGGTTTTAGCGTGTTTCGAATGACCCGATCCCGAACTCTGGAGGCCGCGCTGCGCGCCGTCGTCGTACTCGTGACGCCGCTGATCGCGGGTTGTGCCGAGCGGGTGCCGGACGCCGAGTTTCGCTATCAACACCCATCTCAAATGCCGCGAGCGGATGATGGTGTGGACGACGCCTCGCCAGCGGACACGGTCGGGTCCGACAGCGACCGCACCGACGCGCTGAGCGAGAAGGACGTAACGGTGGATGGCGGCGCGGCAGACGTGCCGACAGCGGACGGATCGGACGCGGGATCAACAGACACCGGCACACCAGACGCGAACACACCCGACACCAGCACAACCGACACCAGCACAACCGACACCAGCACAACCGACACCAGCACAACCGACACCGGCACGCCTGACACCAGCTCACCGGACGCAGGCGGTCCCGACACCAGCACTCCCGACGCAGGCGCTCCCGACGCAGGCACGCTCGACACGGGCACATCTGACACGGGCCCCGTCACTTGCTCGTTCAGCGACACCGGCAAACCTTGCGACGACAGCAACGCCTGCACGACCAACGACTCCTGCCAATCCGGCAAGTGCGTCGGTGATCCCGCGCCGGTCTGCGACGACGGTAAACCGTGCACACAAGACACATGCGCCAGCGGTAGCGGCTGCGCTTACAGCCCGAAAACTGGCGGTTCTTGCGGCGAGGGCGATCCCTGCACGACCAACGACGAGTGCCAGGCTGGCCAGTGCAAAGGCACGGCGAAGAGCTGTTCGGACGGCGACGTTTGCACATCGGATAGCTGCGCTGGCGGCTCCTGCAAGTCCGCGCCATTGTCCTCCGGCGCATGCAATGACGGCGACCCTTGCACGCAGGCTGACGCCTGCAGCGGCGGCTCCTGCAAGGGCGTCGCGATCAGCTGCAACGACGGCAACGTCTGCACATCGGACAGCTGCAAAGCTGGCGTGGGCGGTGTCTACGCCACGATCAGCGGCGGCAGCTGAAGCGACAATAATAAGTGCACCTCGGGAGATTCGTGCGCGAACAAGAGCTGCGAAGCTGGAACTCCGGTGGTCTGCGCGCCGCTCAGCAACCCGTGCCTCAGCGCCTATTGCTCGCCACAGCTCGGCTGCACAAGCAAATCGATCGCGAACGGAACCAACGTCGCCACCCTCGCGCCGAAGTCCGTGAAGGGCTTGACGTCGGTTGTCGCTGTTGGCGCCTATGGCTCGTCCTTCTGCGCGGTGCGAGCGGATGGCGGCGTGTCGTGCTGGGGCCTCAACAAATACGGGCAGCTCGGCGATGGCACGACCACCGACCGGTCCACGCCAGTGCAGGTCACCGCGGTCACGGGAGCCGACGGCGTCTCCATCGATCAAGACAGGGCGTGCGCCCACACGAAGTCAAACGCGGTGGTGTGCTGGGGGAAATACGGCGTGTCGACCGTGACCTCGTCGTCGACCAGCGTCTCGTGGGGCACGTGGCATGGCTGTGTGACCGCGACGGGTGGCGGCGTCGCTTGCTGGGGCGACAACTACGATGGACAGCTGGGCGATGGCACCAAGACCAACAACGGGAAGCCCGTAGCGGTCCAGGGTCTCTAGTCGTCTCCTGCGCGACAAACCCGGGTTTTCAGCACGATTGTGGTATTCGCAGCCAATGTTCGTCTTGGCGCAGACGGCCAGCGGCGACTTCGTCACATGCACATGAGGCCCCGTGTGCGGCACGTGCGGGTTCGGTAAGACATGACGGCCTACTTGAGCACAACCTTGCCGGCGAAGGTGTTCGCCGTCGTCGGGTCGGCCGGGTCCACCGTCGCGCCTTTCTCCACGACGAGGTCGGTCTCGCCGTTATCGCTGAACGTGCACTTATCGAGCTTCATCTTGGCCTTGCCCTTGAGGTAGAGCCCAGCCTTCGCCGACGTGTAGTGGGTGTCGCTGCCTGCATGTCGAAGCTGCACGTAGCTGAGGCTGTTGCCGGGGTCACTCGACTCGACACCAAACGTCTTCCAATACGCAGCGCTGGCCTTGCGCCCCTCGATCACGATCGGCGCCTCCTTCGTACCCTTGGCGACGAGGGAGGCGCCTTCGCTCAGCCACAGAGACGCGCCCGTGTCGAGCTGCAAGTGCACCCCCGCCGCGAAGATGAAGTCGCCCTTCTTCAGCTCGTGGTTGCCCAGAAGACGGAGCGGCTGATTGGTCTTCGGCCACGTGCCGCCCTCGAGCGCGCCGATGCCTTTCACCTCAATGAAGGCATCCGCGGCGCCGTCTTTGCCGTAGTTGGTGGCGCTGTCCAGCATGGCCACGCCCGTCGTCGTGATGTACAGGCTGGCGCTTTTGTTGCCGCTGAAGGCGTTGGTGTCGAAGCCCGTCAACGTGGCGCCGTTTTCGACCGCGACGCCGTAGCCGGCCGTGTCGGTGAAGCTGCTGTGGTCGACGCTCACCTTCGCTTTACCCTTCAAATACAGGCCTGCAGCGCGCTCGGTGTAATACGAATCGCTGGCGCCGTGGGCGAGTTGGAGGTACGAGATCTTGTTGGTCGGATCGGTGGACGCGATGGCAAAGGCCCGCCAATAACCAGGCGAGTCCTTCTTACCCGTCATCATCACCGGCTTGTCTTTGGTGCCGGCGATCTCGATGGCCGCGACATCCTCAATCCAGAACGTCGCGCCCGCGTCCATGCTCAGCTTCGCGCCGGCGGCGATGGTCAGCTTACCCGTCTTCCACACATGGTTACCCGAGAGCAGCCGCGGCCGATTGAGCGCTGCCCAGGTGGCGTCGCCTTCAGCGGACTTGCCTTGCACCACCACAACGTTGCCGTCCGGACCGAAGTCCGAGCCAGCGTCGAGCGCGCCAGCGGACTGCGTGTAGACCGTCATCGCGGCGAGGTCCTGTGGGCCGAAGGTGTTGGTCAGAAACCCCGTCAACGTCACGTCGTTCTCGACGTACACGTGGCTGCCGCCGTTGTCGGCGAACGTGCAGTTGGCGAGGTTCAGCTTCGCCTTGTTCTTGAGATAGAGACCCGCTTTCGCCGTCGTGTAGTGCGTCGCGCTGCCCGCACCGCGCACCTCGACGAAGTGCAGGGCGTTGTCGGGATCGGCCGATTCGATCGCGAAGACCTTCCACAACCCCATCGCCGTCTTGTCGCCACGAATGACGATCGGCTTGTCTTTGGTGCCCTTCGCCACGATGGCCGAGTCACTCTCGATCCACAGCGAGCCGCCGTCTGCGACGACAAAGGTGGTGCCGGCGGCGATGCTGACGGAGCCCTTCTTGAAGACCACGCCGCCGTCTATGAGGTACTTGTCACAAAGCAGCTTGATGTCGCCGCTGTATCCCCCCTTGAGCAGAACGCCGCCGGCGACGCAGGTGTTGATGGTCTCAACCGTCGCTGGCGTCCCGGCCACAATGACGGCGCTGCCCCCATCGACGCCTTCAACCGCGCAGCCTAGGGCCAACATCGCCAAGATTGCGGCCGTCGCCACGTGTTGCGCGATGCCGCGCGCGTCGAGATGGCGCCGCCGGCGTTTCACGAAGTCGTTCATCAAAGTCACCTCCATTGGCAGAAATCTAGCGATGTCTTTGCGGAATTCAAGCCGACAATCGTGAACAAGGACTGCCGCGAATCCGTCGGCTGGGGGGGCCGCTGGAGGGTGAAATCACGCTCGCCACCCGTGGCCGCTGGCCTGATAGTGGCGACTCATCTCGTCGTTCGATCCTGAGAATTCATCGCACGATGACCTGGAGCTGCACATGTCCGGCACGAGTAGCAGCGTCCGCGGCCACGCCGTCACGTTGCTGGCAGGGATCGCGTTGACGGCGGCGTTGTGGCTGTTCGTCGTAGGGCGGCTATTTCCAGCTGAGCACAGCGCCTCGCCAGACTCGACCACACCGAAGGCGATCCGACGCGCAGCGGCCGGCTCAGAGATACCGGACGTCGCCTGCCCGCGAGCGGGACCGTGTTTCTACGCCCCTTCTTTGTCGTCTCCACCAGCGAAAACCCTGTCGTCTGGCAGGCCCAGGAGAGCATGATGACCATGCATTCCGAGACGTTGGAAGATCGCTCCGATCAGCGACTATGTCGAGTTCGCCTCGACACGGGGGCGACTGTGTGGGCCTTGGTCATCGTTTCGTCCACCACGAAAAAATCAGCGACCGAACAGCAGCATCCAGCAGGTCCGGGACGCCGAGCCGTTCCGGCGCACCCAGCGCATGAATTGGGTGCGGCTCTCCGGCGACGACGGCCAGGGCCACGACGGGGCCACGACCGGGCCACGACCGGGCCACGACCGGGCCACGACCGGGCCACGA
>CALENB010000085.1 GCA_937910235.1 uncultured Myxococcales bacterium
GTGTTCGCGAGACTGCCTGGTCTACCGTCATGGACGAAACGATGATCGAGGCCCAGCTCCGCACCCATCAGATAATCCAATATGACACCTACTCAGTGCCGGCCTGGCACGTACCGAGACCTCATATCACGTACCGAGGGCACGTGAGTTGTGTTCCCACTTTCCGGCGGTATGCGTCATGCTCACCGCATGAACACCACCCTACCCAGCGATCTGAGCTCCCCGCCCACAGCCACCATCGGAGCGAACCGCGAGATCCACTTCGGCCGCTTCGACCAGCCCATCGCCAAACCCGCCATCGCCGCGTTGGGACGCCAGTGCCGCGCCCGAACCAAGCGCTGGCAGTACACCTCGCTGACGCTGGCCGAGCACTTCGTCGCGATCGCCGTCGCCGACCTTGGCTACGCCGCCCACGCGTTCGTGTACGTCGTGCGACACCCCCAAGATCCGGGCAGTCCGCAACGCGCGATCGAGCACGCCTCGCTCACCCTGACCCAATCGCTGCGGCCTGCGCTGCACATGGCTGAGAGCTCTATCGCCGGCACGAGCACGTGGCGCCGGCGCGGCGAGCACATCGCTATCACCTGGCGCACGCATGGTCGGAGCGTCGCGGTGACGGCGGTGCCCGGGTGGCATCTCGACTTGGACTGGCCGCTCGGCACACAACGCCTGCGCGGCCAAATCGTCGTCGACCGGCCGGTCGCATCACGCTGCCTCGCGCTCGTCCACCCGGTCGCGCCGAACCAACCGGCCTACACCCACAAAGAGGCTGGATTGCCGGCGGTCGTCGACCTGCGATTCGGCGATGAGGCCATCGTCGGCCCCGCCGTCGCGACCATCGACTGGACCGTGGGCTGGATGTCCCGCGAGACGCGATGGAAGTGGACGTCGGCGGCGTGGTTGACCCCGGACGGCCGGCGCGCCGGGCTGAATCTGAGCGCGCAGGTGTACGACGACGACGCTGGTCACAGTCGCGAAAACGCCGTGTGGCTTGATGGCCAGCTGTGGCCACTCCGTGGCGTGCGCTACGACGTGCCAGCGAACCCCGCATCCGAACCGTGGCGCATTCGCAGCCTCGGTGGGGATGAAGTCGACCTCACCTTTCATCCACGCGGCGCGCGCAGCGAGCGGCTCAATGTCGGGTTGATCGTGAGCGAATTCGTACAGCCCTATGGCAGCTTCACCGGGCGAATCCGCGCACCCAACGGTCCAGATCTCAGCCTCGACGGGGTGTTTGGCGTGGTCGAAGATCACCTCTCGCGGTGGTAACGGATGACCACGTCGCTTCCCCAGACCGTCTCGCTGGTCTGCGTCGTTGGCACGCTGCCCGCCCTCGCGCTGGTCCTGCGCGATCTCCGGCGCGCGCCGCAGCCCTGGCGTCGCGCGCTGCTGTTGATCACCGTGGCGGGTCTCGCTGCGCGGCTCCTGGTCCCAGCGCGATGGGTGATGTTCTATACGGGGTACGAGCTCGTTGACGCCGCGGCGCTGTTCGACCCCGCTGCGACGCTCGGCACCAAGTACGGCCAGGCCACGTTTGCGCTGCAGCGTCTCGTTCAGAGGTGCACCGGCCCCGACCTAGCCACGTGGATCGCCGTAAATCGCCTGCACGGCGCCCTGATCGCGCCAGCTGCCGCCGTGCTGCTGCGCAGGACAGGTGGCACGTGGCGCGCCGCGACGCTGGCTGCGGCCATGCTGGCGACCATGCCCTTGCTCGTGCGCGACGCCGCGAGTGAGAGTCAGCTCGTGTTGGTGACCACGTGGCTGCTCGCCGGCGCCGCGCTGTGGGCCCGAATTTGCGGCGCCAGCGGCAACACGGTCGCGACTTGGCCCGCCGGTCTGGGCGCGACGTTCCTCCTGGGTGCGAGCCTGCACGGCCGCCCCGAGGCGCTGTTGCTCGTGCCGTTGCTCATGAGTGTCGTGGCGTGGCGGACGCGTCGGATGCGTCAACACGGAGCCGCCGCGACGACCGCGCCCACGGGGTCGTGGTTGGCGCGGATGTCGACTTGGCTGCCGGTCGCCACCGTTTTGCTGGCGCTCGGCGCCATCGCAGCGGTCCGGCTCGCCGAGCTGCGCGGCGGGCTCGCTGTACAGGCGCACCTGGGCAACACCCCCAAGATCTTCGACGTCGACGCGCTGACGCTGTTGATGACCGCCGTGCGGGACGGCGCGCTGCGAAAATCCCTGCTGCTCCGGCCTGATCTGACACCGGGCCTGCTCAGCGTCCTGCTGGTGGGCGGCGTCATCGCCTGCCGCGGCGTCGCCCGGCAGATGGTCATTGTCTGGCTCGCCGTCGCGCTCGTGGCGCAGGGCATCGCGACGCTAGACCTGCCGTGGCTGAGCTTGCCGCGGGTGCAGGCCCCCGCCTTGGTCTTCGGATGCCTCGGCGCCGGTATCGCCGCCGACGCATGGATTGAGTCAGCGCCAGCGATTGGATTAGATCTGCGGCTGCACACCAACCGCCAAGCGCGCCGCGCTGCCGCGCTCGTATTGGTCTGGCTCGCGTCCGCCGCGGCCACGCTCCCTGCGCTCACACGCCCCACCCTCGCCGACGCAGAACACCGTCTGATCAAAACCGCTTACGCCCAGCTGAGACCGGGCGACGTGTTGGCCTATCGCAGCTGGAACGACGCACCAGACGAGCGCCTGCACCTGCATTTCCCGCGAACCGCCAGGCCCTCGGGCAGCCGTGTGATTCCGCTGAGCGCGCTCAGCGGCGTGCTCGCGCGCCGAGCCGCCCAACCCGCCACGCTCACCGCACCGGCCGCGACGCGGCGCGTCTTCGCCCTGCTCGGCACCCGCTGCCACATGCGCCGGTGCGACCGACCCGGCGTTCACCCGGCTTGCGCAGCCGTCCGAGAACAGCTCCACCTCAAGCCGATCGTTGAACATGACGTAACTGCGTTCAGTGGGTTGTTACCATGGCCTTTTGAGTCCGTCGCACATCCACGCACGCCCGGTCTGCTCCCCGATCTCGATTTTCCGTGGTGTGTGCGCGCCGGGCAACTGCGGATCGGCCTCTACGAGATCAACCTCGCCCGCGACGCCGACGCCGACGCCACAGCACCAGCCCGGCCATGACCAACACTGCGCCAACGAGCAAGATCGGCGCCACGGGCCGCTGACCCGCGACGTGGAGTGGATCGAAGAGCCGCTCGTCCTCCGCCAACGCTTCACCCGCCACCACACGCTCCAGTCGCGCCTGCATGTCACCCACGCGCTGCTCCTTCTCAGGCGCCGAGAAGCCATCCTTGCGCTTGTTCGCCGCCATCATCGCCCGATAGCGCTTGATGTCCGCCACCGCCTGCGCTGGGTTGCGTCTATGGAAGATCTCCGCGCGGCAGTAATACACATCAGCGTCCGTGCCGAGGTCTGCTGCGATCGCCTTGATGATCGCGGCATCGCCGGCCGCCTGCTCGCCCAGCCGCGCGTGGCTCACCGCCGTGTAGAGCCAATAGCGCGCGGAGTGATCAAAGCGGTGGTTGGTGCGGCCGAGGTAACGCAGCGCAAGCCGATAATCCGCCATTTTAGCGGCGATCGTCGCGCCCGTGTGGTGACCGCGGTAGTGCACGGCCACGCCAGCGACCAGCTGTTGCAAGGCGTCGTCCGGGTGCGCCTCGGCATTGGCCATCAGCTGATCGACCCGCTCGCGCGCGCCTTCCCCATCCGCAACGCCAGCGCACGCCACCACCAGCCGACCGATGATGAGACCGTGCGGATCACGCCGCGCCAACGCCATCATGTCCCGCAGCAACGCGCCGAAGTCGCCTGATCGCACGTGCACCATACTGGCCTCGTAGGCCGCCTCTGTGTCTGGCGCCAGCCTGGTCTCGACGGCATCGGGGTCCCGCGCGTCCAGCTGCGCGGGCGGCTCGATGTGCGCCGCAGCGGCCTTGTCTCCGGTCGGCGCGTGCCACGCTAGCCCGTCACGCTCCGCCACGATGCGCTTCGCCAGCCCCTGGCCGAGCGCCGCCGGCGCCGGTGGGCGCGCAAGGACAACCACCGACCCCGCTGGGAGCGCCTCTTGTGGTGCAGACTGCTTGTGGCGCAGCTCCACGATGACCTCGCCGTTCACCCCTGGGCAGCGATACCGAGCGACGACGCGGGACGACTCAATCGCGGCGCCGAGCACCTCACAGCCTGCGATCTTCTCCGCAGGTCGCTCGCCGAGCAGCCGCGCCACGAGGGTCTCCTGGCCGGACTTCAGCACCTGCGCAGGCACGGAAGCTGGCGCACGAGGCGTGATGGCGCTGGCCGGAACGCTCGCCAAACCGGGCTGTGCGCATGCCAGCAGCAGGCACATTGCCACCTGAGCCATCGCGCACAGCCGAGCGGCAGAACGTTGCCAGCGCGGAGAAAAGCAGCGCGAGGAAACACAGCGCGAGGAGACACAGCGGGAGGAAACACAGCGCGAAGAAAAACAGCGCGGGTGAAGACAGCAGCGCGACCGCATCAATGGCTGCGCCGACGACGACGCACGAGCAACACCAGCATCATGCCCATCAGCAGCAGCCACACACCGGCGGAGCGGCCCCGCAACCCCAAGGCCTGCGTACAACCCGAATCATCCGGGTGAACCTGCTCTGCCGTGGTGCTCAGCCCCGCGTCGGCGTCACTCGCCGGCGGCTTCCACGTCGACAGCGCACCCGACAGCACCAGCGTCGCCGGCAGGCTCGGCGCCCC
>CALENB010000086.1 GCA_937910235.1 uncultured Myxococcales bacterium
TTGGCTGCCGCATCAACGTTGGCTGCCGCATCAACGTTGGCTGCCGCATCAACGTCCGCTACCAGATCAACGTCGGGCACAACATCCGCATCGGCTACGGCCTCGACGTCGCTCCAGCGCGTTGCTGGCCGCCAACTCCCCAGCGACCTCCAGCTCACGGCCGCCCGGCGCAACCCGCTCCACCACCGCCTCGTACAGCGCCGTCGCATCCAGTGAAATGAGGGCCGGGTGTTCATCTTTAGTCTTTTACGGCTACAAGGAAACAGCGAACACCTGACCCTCGGGACAGATGGCATGAACGACGACACACACACCAACCCCCGCCCCAAGCCAGCCGTGGCCGTGGTGTCCGCCTGCCTGCTCGGCCAGCCCTGTCGCTACGACGGCGCCAGCAAAGGCCGCGCTGATGTGCTGAGGTGGCGGGCGCGCCAGCTGGCTGCGGGGATGGTCGTCGTCGCGGTGTGTCCAGAGGAGCTGGGCGAGCTAGGGACGCCGCGACCCGCTGCGGAGCTGACTGGTGGCGATGGCGCCGCTGCGTGGCGAGGCGAGGCGACGGTGCGACGGGTGCAGGACCACCATGACGTGACGGCCGCGTTCCAGCGCGGCGCGCGGCGCGCGTTGGCGCTCGCACCCACGGTCACCGTGGCGATGCTCAAGGCGCGGAGCCCCAGCTGCGGGGTCGGCCGTACGCACATCGACGGCGCGGTTCGGAGCGGAGACGGCGTTTTCGCGGCCTTGTTGCGGCATCGCGGCGTGGAGATGCGCACGGAAGAAGGCCTGGAGGATGGCGAAGGCGCCGGCAGCTGAGCGAGATGAACGCGAAGCCAGCCTGCCGACACCCCGGTTTCTCTACACCACAGTCGCAGCGTCGACGAGCTGGCGCGCGGCCACGAGGCGCTCCTGGAGCTGCGCCTCGGTCGCCCCCACCACCGTGATGTGCCCGATCTTCCGACCTGGCGAGCCGCGCTTGCCGTAGGCGTGGATGCGGACGCCCGGCAACGCGCAGAGGGCAGCGAGCGTTGGCATACCGCCGATGCAGTTCAGCATCACGCATGGCATGACGGTCTCCGTGCCGCCCAGCGGCAGGTCCAACACGGCGCGCACGTGATTTTCGAACTGGCTCGTCTGCGCGCCGTCGATCGAGTAGTGACCGGAGTTGTGCACGCGCGGCGCCATCTCATTGACGAGCAGGGCGCCGTTGACGACGAAGAACTCCAGGGTCAGCGCGCCGACGTAGTCGAGGTGGGTGAGCACCCGATCGATCAGGGTCGCCGCCGCTGCGGACAAGGCCTCGTCGACGCGGGGGTGACCAGGCCGAGACTCACGGAGGATACCGTCGACATGCTGGTTGTAGATCAGCGGGTAACGCACGACCGCGCCGGCCCGATCGCGCACAGCGATGGCGCTCACCTCAAAATCGAAGGGCACCCACGCCTCGAGGAGCAGCGGCGTCGCGCCGAGCGCCAGCCATGCGGCGTCGACGTCGGCGAGCGTTCGCATGACGTGCTGACCCTTGCCGTCGTAGCCAAAACGCCGTGTTTTCAGTACCGCAGGCAGCCCGATCTCCGCCACGGCGTCCTGAAGTCCCTGGTGCGAGTCGACGGCGCGATAGGGTGGCGTCGGGATGTTGAGCTGGGTGAAGAGCTGCTTCTCGCGCAGTCGATCTTGGGCGATCGCGAGCGCCTCGGGTGGCGGCGCGACGGCGACCCGATCGGCCAGAAAACGCGCGGCGGCGTCCGGCACGTTCTCAAACTCGAAGGTGACGACGTCGCCGCGGCGAGCGAGCTCGGCGAGGGGCCCGGCGTCCTCCCAGCGACCCACGACCAGCGGCGCCACGTGCCCGCCGCAGGACTCCGGGTTGGGGTCTAGCAAGACGACCCGCTCGCCGAGGCGATAGGCGGCGAGCGCGAGCATTCTACCGAGTTGGCCACCGCCGAGCACGCTGATCGTCATGGTTGGCTCCTGCGAATCGTCGGCGAATCCGGGCTCAGCGCGACGCAAGTGACGCGCACGCGGCCGCTCATAGGCGCGGGTCGGTGGCGGCGAGCACGGCGTCTGTTTGGGCGGCGCGCCAGGTGTCGAGGCGCGCGGCGAGGGCTGGGTCCCGAAGGGCGAGGATCGCGGCGGCGAAGAGCGCGGCGTTCGCAGCACCCGAGGTGCCGATGGCGAACGTGGCGACCGGGACGCCTCTCGGCATCTGCACGATCGACAGCAGCGAGTCGACGCCGCGCAGGACGCGCGACTCCACGGGCACGCCGAGCACCGGCAACCGCGTCTTGGCGGCGAGCATGCCCGGGAGGTGAGCGGCGCCGCCTGCGCCAGCGATGATGACCTGGACGCCACGGTCGGCGGCGGCCTCGGCGTAGGCAAAAAGTCGGTCCGGGGTGCGGTGGGCGGAGACGACAGTGGCCTCATAGGAGACGCCTAATTCGTCGCAGATCTGGGCTGCGAGCGTCATCGTCGGCCAGTCGGAGCGTGAGCCCATGACGATGCCGACCTGGACGGTGCTGACCGGGGCGTCGCCGATCGGACGATGGGATTCGGGGGCGCTGTGCGCGGACATGGGGGCCTCCTGGGAGGGGGGACTGCCGCACAGCGGGGAGCCCGGCGTCAACCCCAATCAGGTGACAGGCGCGTCACGATTGACCCATGGACGATTGACCCGGCGACGATTGGCCCCGGCGCGACTGGATCGCGGTGTCGCGTAGCAGCGCCTGCCACTGTGGCCAGATCACGGACCACGCCAGCGTCTGAGCAAACTGCCGCGCCGACTGCCCGATCGCCGCGGCGCGATCGGGCCGGGCGAGCAGCGCCGCGGTGGCCTCCGCCAGCGCTGTCGGAGACTGGGTTGGTACCAGCACGCCGCGCACCTGGGCGGGCGCGACCGGCCCGCGGCCCCCCAGATCATCGCCGAGCAGCAGCGCGCGATGACCGGCCACATCAGTCGCCACGGCCGCCACGCCGTGGGCCATCGCCTCGAGCAGGGCCAGTCCAAAGGTCTCGGCGTGGCTCGGAAACAGCCCCACGGCGGCGCCAGCCAGCTCCGCGGCGACCGCCGGCGGCGGCCGCCAGCCGAGGCACTGCACGTGCTCACCGCCCGCCTCTTCCAGGCGGCGCTGCCAGCGCCGAGCTGCGCGCGGGTTGTCGGGCACACCACCGACGATGCGCACCGAGACGCCCGGCACCGCGGCGATCAGCTGGGGCAACGCGGCGGCGAGGTCGGCCGTACCCTTGGCGTGGTCGAATCGACCGACCGCCACCACCGTGCGGGACCGCGAAGGTGCCGGCGTGGCGATGGCCCGGGGCGCATCGACACCGATCGCCTCGACACCGGACGCATCGACACCGGACGCATCGACACCGGGCGGGACGACGCGCAAGCGGGCCGCGATCTCGGGATGAAAGCGCAGCAGCAGCGACGCGGCGGGCGCCGAGGGCACGTGCACCACGTCGGCCTCCGCCAACGCTTCGGCCTGTGCGGTGGCGCTCAGGGTGTGAGAGACGCCGCGCAGACGATTCATCTCAGCCTGGATGACGTGGACGCTGAGTAGGCGCCGCGCATCCGGGGCGAGCTCGAGCGCCGCGCGCCACAGCATCGCGTGGTGTACGTGCACAACCGCCGGCGCAAACCCAGCGACAGCCGCGGCCACCTCGGCGATGTGGTGCGGCGCCCGCAGCCGCTGGACGCGGACACGCCCGCCGACCTCCGCCGCCGGCAGCGCGAGGCCACCTGGGTGCGCTTTCGGTCGCCACGCGTCGAAGGACAACACCCACAGGTGATGGCCCGCAGCCGCAGCGGCCGCGACGAGGCCGCCCACAGCCGTTGAGATGCCACCCTTGCTCAGCGGCGGAAAGTCGCGGGTGACATGCAGCACGCGCATCAGGGCACCTGCACGAGCCGCCAGCGCTCGAGCTGTAACAGCGGCAGCATGAGCCCTGGTCGCAAAAAATCCTCGGGAGCCGCGCCGCCAAGCTGGCTTGTGTGCGCGGCGATGGCAGCCCGCTTGCGGCCAGCGACGTCGGAGAGGTCCACCACCACATCGGTCGCCTCTGGCGCTGCGCCGAAGCGCTCGGGCGTCCAACCCGTGGGCACGAACGTGAAGCCCCGACGCCGCATCGACCGCCACACTGGGTGGAAATGGCGGCGTGGGAACACCGCCTCGTACAGCGCGGGTGGCGTCCATGACGGCCCCGTGTCCGCGCACGCGAGGCCATGGACGGCTTGGCGCAACAGCCGATGCAAGGCGAGGTGATCCGCGTGGCCGTACGCGCCATCGCCAGCTAAACCCAGCACAACATCGGGCCGCCAGCCCAGCAGCGCGGCCCGCAAGGTGGTCACGGCGGACGACTCGACCAACCCCGCGACGCCGCCATCGGGCCAGCCGAGGGTCGGCAGCAGCTCCGCGCCGATGGCGTCACAGGCCGACCGCAGCTCAGCGGCGCGCACGTCAGCGTCACCGCCGGCCTCGCCTCGGGTCACGCACAGCACTCCCGCAACTGCGCCACGATCGGTCGCGAGCGCGAGGGTGCCGGCGGCGCTGTAGGCCTCATCGTCCGGGTGGGGCATCACGGCGAGCAGTCGCCGCGCCGCCAGCGGCGTGATGGGCAGCGGCGTGATGGGCAGCGATGTCACCCCAGCACGACACGGTAGAGCGGGCCGACGATGCTGGCGCCGTTGGCCTCGACGTAGAGCGTGCCGTCGCTCAGGGTGACGGACCACTTCGCCGCGCGATCGAGCGCCGCCTCGAGGGCGTCGATCGTCTCGTCGTCGACGTACACCACCGTCACCTGATCGGCGCGCCGCAGCTCGGCTTGCCGGAGGGTGGCGATGAGGTGATCGGCCTGTTTGTGGGCATAGATCACCACGCGATCGGCCCGCGACGTCGCTTTGTGGACACGCTTCGACGCCGGCACGCCGACCTCGATCCAAGCGGACATGCCACCTTGTAGGTCTCGGATCACCAGCGCGGGCAGCTCGACGTCAGAGAGGCCACCGGTGAACTCGATGCCCTCCTCATGCTCCAAACAGCGCGCCAGCATGCGCATGACTAGGAAGCGGGCCGACTCGCTCGGATGTCTCGCAACCCGCAAATCCAGGGTTTCGAACACACCACGGTCAAGGTCGGAGAGCTCAATCACAAATCGGTGGATCGTCGCGCCAATTGCCATGGTCACAGCCTGCCACATGGGCTCCCCTGTGCCCATGCGACCGCAGAAAAGCGCCACGGGGCACGCCAGCGCTCGCCATCCAGTCGGTGCGAATCAGTGCAGCGCCGAGCGGATCACCAGCCCCGCCACCACTTCGGCCTCCGCGTCGAGCAGGGCATCGAGACGCTCCTCGACCCGGTCGGCCTCAAAGAACTGTCGCGCAAGGCGGAGAAACAGGGCGTGGTGCCGCGCCTCACAGCGGGTCAACTCGAGATAGAACGCGCGCACGGGGCCCTCGGGCAGGACCTCCGTGACCATCTGAAACCGCTCGCAACCCCGGGCCTCGACGATGCCAAACAGCAGGAGGCGATCGAGCAGATATTCGTTCACATCACGGCGACGCAGCTGCTTGAAGAGGCCGCCCATATACAGGTCCGGCCCGTCCTGGCCGATGGTCTGACCACGGGCGACGAGCAGATCGTGGACCTGCTTGAAGTGGGTCAGCTCCTCGAGCGCCAGATCGATCATCTCCGCGACGAGCTCGGGCCGGCGGTGATGCTGCCCAGCGAGCGCCATCGCCGAGCTGGCGACCTTGCGCTCGGCGTGGGCGTGGTCGCGCAGAAACGCGTTGAGGTCGGCGAGCACAGCGTCCTGCCACGTGCTCGGGGTCTGGTAGCGAAGTCGTAACATGCGAGCAGGCCTATGGCGCGCCAGAGCCTCTGGCGCGGCGACCGTGCGGAAAAAACCGCACGTGCAGGTGATCATCATGGCCACCCGCGTGGCGGATGAGCGCGTTGGTGTGGCCTCGGTAGCCGAACGTCCTCAGCACACACCGCTCCCAGCCGGACGCACGAGGTCGCCGGCTTTTGCCGAGTGATCCGTAGCGTCGCGCTGACAGCGCGCGCACCAAGCGCAGACACCAGGCGCCATCGACACGCCGCCGCTTCAAGACATAGGCGCGCAAGAGCTGCTGAATGCTCGTCGACATGAAGATGTACTGCACCTCTCCGCTCTCCAGCAACCGTTTCACCAACGTCCACGTGCGACCGAGATCGAGGTTTTTCGCGGTGGCGAGGGTGAACCGATCCGTCGGTACGGGGTCGAGATGGTAATAGCCAATGTCAGCGTCGAGGCCGTTTTGATGGCTTTTGTGGGGGTTCAGACGGCCTCCACGTTGGCGCGACAGGTCGCCCACCACCAGATCAGGCGTCTCGGCGTAGCGTTTGTGCACTTGCCCGACCGCGTCGATAAGGCGCGAGACGAGGTGCGTCGTGCCGAAACCGTGCTGTTTCTGCTTGACGATGATGCCGGGCACACGCGGCATCGCCTCGCCGTGGCGCAGCGAGCCGCCAGTCGGCCTGCCTGTCGACCGACCGCGTGACTTAGGGATCGACAGGCGCACCAGCAGCGCGTTGCGACCGCCATCACAGCGGTACCTGAAGCGAGGCACACCGCGGCGACGCTTGCCCGGCGCCTTGGACCGCTTGCAGCCGACGCCCTGCGCGCGCGGCTTCAACATGTTGACGCAGCGGACGATGCTCTCCGGCACACCAAAGGTCTTCGCTACCCAGGCCACTCGCGCGCCGCGATGCAGCCGCAGCACAGCGTCGCGGACCTCATGGAGCCGCGTCGGTCGCATCACCCGCACCGGTTCATGCAGCCCAAGCACCTGGGGGCTGAGCGGCGAGAACTTCAGCTTGGGTCGCGGTCCACGTTTGCGTCGCGGCGCCAATTTCCAGCGTTTCAGCGCGGCATGGTGGCGGGACTGGGCGCGGACTTTGGCGATCTCATTTTTGCGTTTGCGCTTGCGATTGTCGGCCTGCAGGCGTTGCAGGGTACCGCTGCCACGCACGAGGTCCTTGAGTCGCACACCGTAGCGCCGCGCGATGTGCTGCGGGGTCTCGCCCTTCTCGGTGCAGTGCACCAGCGGCGGGCCCACGATCGGCCGCCCGCGCGCGTGGACTTCGGTCGCCAGCGCAGCGATGACACAGAGCACGACAGCGCTCGCCACCCCTAACGCCGACGTCGCTCTATCTCGTCCCACGGCCACGGTCGACACCACCCTCGCCGGCATGGCGATGAGTTCGCAGCATCCCCGCGGTTGCCAGGGTGCGCAAGTTCGCGGGGATCTCGGCGTTTCGGCCGGCCGTTAGGAGTGAATACGCGGCAGCGGCTTGGCGCGCTCGATGGCGCGCACCTCCACACCGGCGAGGTGGCGCAGGCGTTCGGTGACCGCGACCCGATCGCCCTGCAGCTCGGCGAGCCGTACGAAATCAGCGTGGTGGCGGGCTTCACTCGCCAGCAGCTCGCCAAACACGGCGCGCAGCTCGGCGTCTGGGTGGCGTTCGCTCAAGATCTTGAACCGCTCGCACGATCGCGCCTCGATGAGGGCCGCGATCAACAAGCGGTCGATCAGCCGATCGGGCTCGGCCTTGCGGACCTTCTTGAAGAGCCCAGCCTGATAGCCCGTCGGTCCTTGCGCCTCAATCACCAGACCCCGGCGCGCCAAGATCGCGCAGACCAAGGTGAAGTGGTCGAGCTCCTCGTGGGCGATCGCCACGATCGGCGCCACGAGCTCGGGATGGCCGGGATACTCGGCTAACAGCGCCAGCGCCTGCATGGCGGCCTTGCGTTCGCAGTGCGCGTGGTCGATGAGCAAGGCGGGCGTATCGGCGATCGCGCGTTCGAGCCAGGCGTCTTCGGTCTTGCTGCGTAGGCAGAGCATCGTCCCTCCAGAGCTGGCGCGATCGCCGGGAGCGGGGCCATCTCGTCGAATGGTCGCCCTGCTTGGTGCGTCGGTTTGGTCGGCGCGAGGCGAAGGGTTATGCTGACCCGGCGCTCAACGCAATAGCCGCGCGCCACCGACAAGGATCACCGCGATGACCCACAACCGCACCACCCTCCCCCTCGTCACGTCGTGCGCCGCGCTCTGCCTCGCCCTCTGCGTCGGCGGCGCCCCTGGTTACGCGCAAACCGGCGCTGCCGCGCGCGCTGGGAAGGCTGGAGGCGCCGCGGCCAGCCCGACGCCCACGGCCACGCCGCTGCAGGGTAAAAAGGCGGCAGGCAAGCGCTCGGCTGGCAAGAAGGTACGTCGCAGCAAGAAGAAGCCGGTCAGCGCCGCCAAAGGCCCGAAAAAACAGCCTGTGAGCGCCGGCGAGCGACCGGTCTGTGCGCCAGAGGTGCTGACGTGGCTGCGCGGCCAGCTCGCCGCGGCGCAGAAGTCGGGCAAACCCTCGGAGTTGGCATCGCTGCTGCTCAGCGGAATTTTGGAGAACGCGTTCACACAAGCGCTCCACAGCCACTACGCCCTCGCCGGCCTGGGCAAGGCGCTGCAGAAGGGCGCGATGGACCGCCAAGCGGTGCAGATGATGGCGCAGGATATGGCCCGCAATCTGCGACAGGGGCAGCGCACGTTCGCGGCGCTAGCAGGCCACAAGGCGTTGGGGCAGCTGACGGCGGTCTTCTCGTCATTGGCGGCGTTGAGCGTGTCGGGCAGCGCCACCGCCACCGAGTTGGCGACGTGGGCGGCGACCAAGGACGGCAGCGTCCTCGGCTTTGACCAAGCGCTGGAGCACTACCGGATCGGCGTGGAAGCCTTTGCGAGGCAGGTGCGAGGCGGGGTCGAACGATGACGCGGCGACGGCGCGGCGGGACGCACACCGCGCGGCGACGGCGCCTCGCGGCGACGCTCTGGGTCGGGCTGCTCGGCATCAGCGTAAGCGCTTCGGCGCTGCTCCCGATCGACATCGAGGACGCTTGGGCCGAGCTGCGCTACGACCGCGCCGGGTTCGACGAAGTGCTGAGCATGGCCCGCCAGGTTCACCTCACTGGCAAGATCCCAAACGCCGCCTGGATCAAGTCCGCCAACGGCGCGCTTCGCGTGCTGCGCCCCGAGGTCCGGCTGACGGCGCGCACGCTGTTGACGGCGACGGCCAAACGCACGCTGCTCGACGGCGACGTCAGCCACGTCGCCTGCCTCGATCCGAGGCTCGCGTTGCTGAAGGTCGTGCCGCGCACGCGTCCAGATTCCACCGCAGCGCTGCGACGTCTCCGGGCCGCGCGACGCACAGAGCTGGCGGCGGAGAACAAGGCGTTCGCGACGCTGCCCTTTGGCCGCAAGGGCCTCGCCTGCGTGATGGCGGAGATCGCGCGTCGCCTGCCGGCCACCACGGGCCTGCCGGCCGCCGCGACCGAGACGCAGGTGCAGCAGCGACGGGCGTGGCGCTTAGCGACCAATCACCTGCTGAAGGGCATGGATCCCCACGCGGTCATCATCCCCAACAAACTCCTGGAGCAGCTCGATGACGAATCTGGTGGCGACAGGCGGGTCGGCGTCGGCGTGGAGGTCGCGGTGCGCCGTGGCGTGGCGCGGATCGTGCGGGTGCACAAGGGCGGGCCGGCGGCCAAGGCTGGCGTGCGTCCGGGGGACGAGGTGCTGCGCCTGAACGACGCGGCCGTGAGCGGCTGGAGCGCCAATCGTCTCGACGCCGCGTTGGCGGGCAAAGCAGGCAGCCAGATCACGCTGGCCTTACGGCGCGGTCGGCGACAATGGACGGTGACCCTAGCGCGAACCGCCGTGCGCCGCTCCACCGTCACCGGTCGGCGCCACGGCCCGCGCGACGAGGTCGCCGTGGTGCGTCTGCCGGTCTTTGCGTCCGGCGCATCGACCGACATGGCGGAGCTGTTGACCCAATTGCAGGCGGCGTCTCGGCGGGCGACACGTGTGATCGTGCTCGATCTACGCGGAAATACGGGTGGCTGGGTCAATGAGGCCGTGGGCATCGCCGATCGCTTCCTGCGCGCGGGCGAGATCGTGCGGGTGCGACAGCGCGACGAGCCCGACAAAGTTCACACGGCGAAGCGCAGCACGGGCGACGTCACGCTACCCATCGTGGTGCTCGTCGACAGCGGCTGCCGCTCCAGCTGCGAGCTGCTGGTGGACGCCATGCAGGCCCACGGTCGCGCCGTGGTGCTGGGCGCGCCGACGTATGGCAAAGGCACTGTGCAGGGCGTTTTTGAGGCAGAGCGCGGCAAGTGGTCCCTGCTCATCACCATCGCACGCTACCACGGCCCAGACGGCGGCAGCGTCCAGGCCCGCGGCGTCACGCCGGACGTCGCCATCCCAGGCGTCAAGCGCGGCGGCTTTCGGGAGTCGAGCTATAGCGGCGCGCTCTCCACCGTGCCGGGCGATCCCAAGCTGCGCTCCGGTCCTACAGCGGCGCGCAGCCGACTCCTGGCGAGCTGTCTAGGCGAGGCGCGGTCAGCCAAGCAGCCTTGGCTCGCCGACATCGCCCGCCGCGACCCAGCCATGGCCGACGCCATCCGCTTCGCGCTGCACTGCACGACGCCGGCAACGAACACGACCCACAAACGGTCTACTAGGCGAAGATAGCCCGGGTTCACGGCGTTTTCGCTGACGCTACGGCACCCGAATCGTCTTGAGTTTCTCGATGGTCTGCTTGTCGAGCGGCCGCGACACGCTCGGATCGTCATGGCCCACCGTCACCAGCGACTCGTAGTCCTTGGTCAACAGCTGATCTTGCCGCCAAGTCTTGCCGTTACCGTCGGTGAACAGGAACCGGTCACTACCGAAACCCCACGTCATCTCCACGGCTTTGCGATTGCTGTCATCCTTTTTCAAGTGGCACTTGGTGCAGAGCGAGAACCGCGCAAAACTCCGGGTCGTATGCGGATGCACCGCCCGCGCGCCCATGCCCGACTTGCCCTTGACCCCACCGGCGCCCATGCGCGGCTGATTGTCGACCAGCTTGGTCTTGCCGTCGGCGCCGATCACAGTCAGGAAGAAGCGCTCGGCCGGCATCGACGGCGTGATCTTGCCGCGCGTGCCCTGCATCAGGATCAGGTCATTGATCTCCACCCACTTGCGCTTGCCGCTCGGTTTACCTGGCGTGATGATCCCCGTAGTCAACGCAGGCGCGTCGCGGCTCAGATCTAACGTCACGTGGCAGCCGTAGCAGTTGGGCATCCAGTCGGTGTGGCAGGTGTAACACTCCAACTTGTCGAGGTGGCTGAAGCCCTGCGCGTTGACGCCCATCGCGTCGGCGGCGCCTTGGCGAAACTCCGGAGATTTCGGGTCGATCAGCCGCTTCACCTGGCTCACCGGATGCACCTTGCCGTCGACTTTCCCCTTCAGCCAGACCTTGCCGGCCTTGTCCTTCCACATGTGGTCGAAGGTGCGGTTCTGCGAGGTCAGCAGAGAGCTCTCGCGTTTGTGGTCACCATGGCAATCCTCGCAGCGCACCTCGATCTGGCCCAGCGTGTCGCTGTAGAGGTGCCCGTCGCCGTGCACATCGTGGCGGGTGTGGCAGTCGATGCAGTGCATGCCTTTCTCGGCGTGGATGTCGGGCGGCGTCTCATCGTGTTGGTTGGTCGTGTCTTCGTCTTGCAGATAATACGTGGCGTCGTGGCCGTGGATGGCTTTGCCCAAAACGCCCGGGTTCTTGGGGTTAAAGCCGCTGCCACCGCTCTCGCGGAAGCCGAGAAAGCTCGGACCGATGCGCGCGCCGCGATAGTGGCAATGCATGCACTGATTGGTCGGGATGGCGCTCGTGAGCCGGTGCTTGAGCGGGTGGGGCGGGGCGTCCTTGGTGATGGTGGGATCCTTGGAGTTCGACAGGCCTTCGTCGCCGTAGACCATGTGACACGACGTGCAGCCGCTGGAGCGATAGTCGCCCTGGAACTTGTTCTCGCCGAAATCATTGATGTGACAACGGAAGCAGGCCTTGATCATGTAGTGATCTTGGTAGTCGCCAAACGTCGCGTCCTTCGTCAGCGGCTTGGGATCGAAGCGACCGATGCTCGTCACCGTCCCCGGCAGGCCCAGATCGGGATCGGGATCGACCAACGGCATCGCGCCGAGGCGGCCATACGGATCGGTCTGCGCGCCGCCACGATACCGGGCCACGGTCACCTCGCCGGAGGTGTGCGCCATCATGGAGCGCCGCACCTTGGCCACGGTCTCGCTGTGGCAGCCCTCTCCGCCGCAGCCTTTCGCCGCGACCCGCAGATCACCCGGATTCACGAACTGCAGGTAGGCAGGATCGACCTTGTCGAGCTCTGCGGACTTGAGGTTCTTGAGGTACGTCTGCGCCAGAAAAGGCGCCTTGCTGGGCGGCACGTGGGCTTGTTCCTTGATGAGGCTCGTCGGATCACCGCCGTGGCAGGCGACGCAGGCGAGCGCCTTCCAGGGGTGCGCGTCTTCGATGCCGACGGGCTGCCCCTTCGAATTGAGCGGGCTGTGGCACACCTCGCACGAGGGCCGGTCAAGCACACGTTTCTCAACCTTGGTGCAGCCGCTCGTGACCAGCGCTGAAGCCGACAGAACGAGCAGCCAGGCTGCGATTTTCGCTATTTTGCAGGGGGAGAGGGCGCCGGGCATGGATTAACCTTGGATCAGCGTGACATCTGCGGTGTGTGTGCCGACGACGCCGTTCGCGTCCTTGATCTCGACCTCGACTCGGGCGCCGACGCCAAACAGGTCCTCCACGGACTTGGTCTTGTCACCGGGGTGGGAGATCGGGATCGGGAGGGCCAAAATCTCGCAGGCGCCGTCAGGCGAGAGCCCCAGTCGCAGGTTCTGGAGCACCGTGAGGCCGACCTGCTCGCCGGCCTTCGTCGTCACAGACGCCTTGAGTCGCACCGGATTCTTGAGGCCCCACGTGCGGATCGCGGGCATGCACCACGTGCCACCCTGCAACCCATCGACGATGGCCAGCTCAGCCACCTCGGAGAAGTCGTTGTAGATCTGCTCCTGATACATGCCCATGAACACGGCCAGCTCGCCGCCGCACCCCGACTGACTGACGTCGTAGGAAAACGGTGGGTCGATGTACAAGATCTCCGTACCGCAGCCGCCGCTCAACGCGGCGAAGCCGAGCGCCACGGCGACCATGATCCGCGAGGGGCCGGCAGCCTTTAGGATCACCTGTACTAGCCGGGTTCGACGATGGGATCGCCACATGCGCATGCTCCGTTGGCGAGCAGCATAGCCGACTCGGCCGACTTCATGCGCTGGCTTGGCTGACTATTTTGTCGCCAGCGGCGCGGACCGCCACGACCTCAGGCCGCCACGCCTACGGACAGGCCAGCTGGCTCGAGGTGTTTCGACCCGCGCTCGCCGCCGAGCAGGCGTTGCCATAGGTCTTGCCGTCGCAGCCGCACACCGGCGCATATTGCATCGTGCAGGCTTGCGGCTTGGGCGCGCACAGGCCTGCCCCGGCGCAGCTGTTGGCGGTGGTGAGCTTGCAGTAGTTGGCCGCGCCGCAGTTGATGCTCACGGCGCCCACGCCCTCGGAGCAGGCTTGGCCGACCGTCGGCTTGTCACAGGTGCCGGCCTTGTCGGCGACCAAGCACATGACGCCGCAGGCGCACACGGAGGCGCCCACACACGTCACGCCAGCGCCGCACTGCGCGTCATTCCAGCACTGCAGCTTGCCGAGCTCGGTGACGGCCTTGCAGACCCCCATGCCGACGGCGTTCCCAGCGCACACGGTGCCCAGCGCACAATCCGCCGTCGTCGCGCAGCAGCCCTTCGGGATGGCCTTGCACTCGCCCTTATAGTCGACTGACGCACCCGATGCGTTGGCGTCGCAAGCGTTGCCATGGGTCTTGCCATCGCAGCCGCAGACCGGGGCGTACAGCTTATTGCAGATCTTCGGGATCGGCTCGCACTTGCCGCTCCCGCCGCACGGACCCGCGCAGAACAGACCCGCGCCACACGGCGGGACCTGCTTGAAACCCGGGGCCGGCGGGGCGTCAGCGGAGTTCTTGCCGGGCACGATGCAGTAC
>CALENB010000087.1 GCA_937910235.1 uncultured Myxococcales bacterium
TTTCGATTTGTTTTCAACGAGCTCGGGTTGCATACCGCGCTCCGGGAGGATTCGCTGGATCTGCGTCCAATCGACAACGTTTTTGTTGGCAGTGACCGAACACTCATCTTCTCGCACGTGCGTGACGGCACAGGTCCGCTGGCGCGCTCCGACGCGATCCTGGATTTCGGTCACCGAATGGCTCGAAGGCACGGTGAGGGCCACGAGTCTCTTGTTTCCGAGATGATGCAAAATGGCGTGTACCAGGCATTTCCAACAGTTCGATATCACTTGGCACTCGAGGGAATGTGCGTCCTCGAGAGCGTCGGTCGTAACGCGTGTTTTCAGGTCGACATCGTCCGAACACGTCACTTTTCACTGTTCATGATGACCCAGGTCTACCGCCTCAGCTTGCTTCGCCTGCTCACCAGCATGATGCGCGAGCCCCGCGATGCCACCGCGCCGGAGGTCTCGGCGACCGTCGAACGACTTCGGTGGCAAGCGAGCTATTTTGCTCGGGTCGTTCACCATCGACACGCGTCGTCGCTGACTCATCTCGAAGAGTTGTTCGACGCGATGCCTTCGCCGCTCGCCAAAACTGACCCCCCAGCGCTCGCCAAAATTGACCCTTTTGTTCATGCATCTTTGCCCTCCTCCTTCACCAGCTGCAGCCCAAAAAAAACGAGCACGCGCAGGCGCCCATCAGCGCCCGCGCGTGCCCTCAGCACGGCGACTTTTTCTTGATCCGACGACGCTGCTAACGGCCCGCGCGCTACCCCTCCCGTGTCCGGAGCGATGGTCCATCAATCCGCAGCGTCAGGCAGCGATGCCGCAGACGGTCAAGCAGCGCTTTGACCATCTCCTTGTTGCCCAGAAAACCGTACCAGTCGTCGTAGTCGAGGTTCGTCGTGATGAGCGTCGCCTTCCGGCCGGCGTAGCGCTCCTCCATCAGCTTGAAGAAGATGTTGCTCTGCTCTGGTCGCAGATTCAGGTACCCAAGCTCATCGATGAGCAAGACGTCCAATCGGACAAGATTGTTTAGCAATTTTCTGGAACTGCGGTCGGCGAGGGTCGTGTACATCTCATCGAACAGATCCTGAGCCTTCACGAACAAGCCGCGGTACCCGTGGTGCAGCGCTTTGAGCAGGACGGCGCTCGCCAGCCCTGTCTTGCCGACGCCTGTGTCGCCGATCCAGACGACGTTGCGCCCTGCCGCGACGAAATCAAGCTCGGCGAGCTGCTCGATCGCCCGTTTGTCAGCGCCTGGCTGCAGGTCCCACGGGTAGGTGCCGAGAGACCAGCGCTCTGGCAACTTCGCCCGGCGAACGCGGTACTCCAAGAAACGCTCCTGCTGCGCGATGCGTTCCTTTCGCAGAATCCGACGCAGAAAGTCGCTGTAGCTCGGACTGTTGGCCTCGGCCCACGCCAGCTCTTCCGTCATGATTTTGCTCAGTCGCCTGAGCTTTAGGTTTTTGAGTAGCTCTTGCAGGTCGTCATCCATGATCACCCTCCTCCGGTTCGTCGTCGTCAACTGGGATGTGAAAGAAGTCTCCGGCGATACGCCGCAGCACCATCCGTTCGATGCGCGCGATGTCTGTGAGGCCGTATTTCAAGGCCTCTGCGATTGCCGCGCTTACGGCCTCGGTCGGATATTCGCGCCACAGCCGATGCAACTGACGCATCGCCCTGACGGCGCGACCGCGGTGCTTCTTGCGGATCACGTCGACGAACTTCGCGATCTCTACGCTCTGCGCGCGAAGCACCCGCTCGTCTTCGGTTGGCGGGCGACTCGGACCCTTGCGGCGACTAGCGTGATGACGATGTTCCGGCAGCATCTGGCGCTTGTAGGCGCCGTACTTCAGCTTCGCGTGAGTCCCGATCAGCTCGTGGCCGTGGAAGACCCGAAGGCTGTCGACCGTCTCGCGCACCTCAACCTGCAGATGAATCCAACGGGCGGCGACGGAGTAACGGTTAGTGTGCAAGTTGACGTAGCCGTCGACGCTGACTCGCCGATCACGCAGCACGTACACCTCCGGAACGTGCAGCGGTAACGGCTTCAAGGCCGGCGCTTCGAGTCGAAACAATGTCGCCGGGCTCGCGCCGAGGCGCTTGCGGAAGCGACCAAAGTTGCGCTCGCACCAAGCGAGTAGTTGTTCGTTGAGGTCGGCGATACTCGAGAAGGTACGCCCCACATAGAAGTTGTTTTCGATGTAGTGAAAGACCCGCTCGACGCGACCAGACCGGTCGGCATCGCCAACGAAATGAGCAATAAATTCGAAGCCGAATCGTTGCGCCAATGGCACCATCTCTGCAGCCGGCACCGCGTTCTTTCCTGTGCCGCCCACCATGATGACCGTGCTGTTGTCGAGCATGCAGTCGCCGGCAGCTCCGCCGAGCCAAACGACGCCTTCGCTGAGAAAATGCCGACACTCGAGCCGCGACCAGCGCTCATACACCTGAGCGTATTGCTTGCGGCTGAAGCACAGAATCAGAGAGGCGCACTGCACGAGAACCTTCTTGCCGGCGATGGTCACCTCGTGCGGCGAGGTGTCGTGCTGCATCTCCTGGCCAGGCTTGAAGTCATACTCGCCAGCGGGCTGCTTCGGCGTCACCCCAATATCGTTGCGCCGACAGAACGCCGTGAGCGTCGGGTAGGCGACGGAGATACCTGCTGCGGCCAGCTCCTCGTGAACGCGAACGAGGTTGCCTTTGCAGCGCAGGTGCAGATCGATAATCACATCGCGCTCGGCATCGAGCAGCGTCGATCGCTCCAGCGTCGGAACCACCGTTGCTCCACTCTCAAGGACCGTTTTTACGGTGTTTTTACTAATCCCGAGCGCGCTGGCAATGGTTCTTTTGCCATGACCCGCTCCCGCCAGTTTGTGGATCGCAGCCCTGGTGTCCCGGTCTTTCATTTGCCCTCAGCCGGCAGTCGTAATATCTCGAACAATGACTGGCTCACCAGCTCGCTAATCGTCGCCTGTCGACTGACTTTGGCGCGTCGATCGGCGTCGAGTTCTCTGAGCAATCCATCGTGAATTCGACGCCGGGCGCGGCGGCTAATGCCGCAGATGGCCTCAAGGTCGTTAAGCAGAGGGGCTGACGGATCCCCTTTGTCCACCAGTGGTTTAGGCTCTGCTGCCGCGGAAGCTTGCAAGAAGAGTCGCGGTTGCTCGACGATCCGCTCTCGCCCTTCGTCGTCGCTCTCTTTGTAGCCGCGGTAGAGCCGCTCAACCTGTCGTGAGCTCGTCGAGCGGCGTCCGAGGTTCTTGACCAGTTCAGCGCAGTGCGACTTGTTGACGCGCGACAACGGCACAAGGAACGTGCCCGCCGCATGCGATGGTACAAACCCCGCTTTGACAGCGTCTTGCACCGTCTGTGGCAGGTCACGCACCAGCGCTATCCGACGCGATATCCAGCTCCTCGACCGCCCCAACCGCGTGGCTACTTCATTCCTTGGAAGGCCGTGCTGATCGATGAGCGCGATGATGAGCCACGCCTCCTCGAGCGCAGTGCGGCGTCGCTTGCTCTCGAGGCGATGAGCCAGAATGAGGGCCTCGTCTTCACTGACAGCAAGTTCGAAAGCGAGCAACGTGTCGACGCCGATTTCGCGCAGAACCTTGTAGCGGGCGTAGCCGTCGATGAGCACAAAGTTGTCAGCGTCACCCGCGATAACGAGCGCCGGGCTTTGCTGCCCGTCTCGGCGAATCGCCTCCACGAGTCGACCGTGCCGGACCGCGTTGCTGATGCGCAGAGACGCGTAACGCAACTCAACGCAGTCCAAATCGAGCTTCATGCCTTGCCTCCACTGCCACCGCCGTTGACGCAACTGAGAGCTGCGTGGCCCATGCCCCGCACTCGCCCGCCGTCATGCACCGACGCTAGGGACAGGCGGCCACGGTAGCTATCTCGACTTGCGGAGGTGACGGCAGTAGTCCGCCGGTATTCCCAGTATCTTCAACAGGTTCTGCATTCATCTCAACTTGCGAGGGCTTTGCGAGTAGTCCAGCTATATTACGATTAATACCAACAACTTGCCGTCGCAACTCGTCTTGCGAGGCAGTACGGAGTAGTCGCAGGCTGAACAGCAAAACCGCGGCCGCAAGTGGGCCCGCCTTTTCTTGGATGAAGCCGAGCGGGACCTTCTGCAGCGGCGCCGGACCGACTGGCGCGGACGCCGCGGCAGGCTGTGATTCCAGCCTCTCGGCGTGCTCGTCGAGTCGACGCTCAACCCAGTACGTCGGGTTGCGGCGTGACCAGGCCGCCTGACCGCGCTGCTTCCAGCGCTGCTTGCACTCAGCGCTGCCGCAGATCTTCTGCCTCGCGCCGATTCTCGGGTTCGGAGCGAACCACGTGCGGCAGACGCGACAGGGTTTCTTCTTGCCGCTTGGCTTGTCGTTCTTCATGCGCCGATTCGGCACGACGACGGGCGCCGACGCTAGCTTCGGCGATGGCGTGGCG
>CALENB010000088.1 GCA_937910235.1 uncultured Myxococcales bacterium
GCCGCTGCGGTCAATCGAGAAACAAGCCGTTTTGCGACAATAGCCACGAGAAATCGGGCTTTTCGGACCGTGGCGCGATCGGCGACTCGGGCAAGGGGTTCGACGCGCCGGGGGGCAAGCTGTCGATCATGACCGCGCCGAATGGGCCGCTGCTGCTCAGTGGCAACGTGACGCTGGTGACGGCGGCGGGCCGTGTGGCTTGGCAGGGCAGCAAGTGCGCGCTTTGCCGGTGCGGACACTCCAAGAACAAGCCGTTCTGTGACGGCGCGCATAAGGCCGCGGGGTTTGTTTCGGAGTGAGAGGCGGGGGGATCTGTAACGGTTCACCCCGCCAACGAGTCTCCACCGGAGGCCATCGCAGATCGCACACAGCCGGAGATACGACGCATGGTGAAGTTCTTGAGCGCGCAGACCCGTACCCTACCCCTCCTCATCGCCTGCCTCGTCGGGGTCGGTTGCAGCGCAGAGCGCGCTGACACGGCAAGTGGCCACGATGTCGTTCAGACCGATGGCCTCGCAGCCGCGGACACGACCGGGCTGGGCAGCGACACCTGGGGCGGCGTCGACTCGAGCAGCGTTGACTCCGAGGCGAAGAACGCGGGCGCTGATGTTTCTGGTGCTGATGACACGTGGGGCGCCCGGCGCGCCGCGTTTGTGCCCAAACTGAACCAGGAGAGCGCGCTTGGCGATGGCTGGATGGCGGCGGGACAACCGACCAAGGCGCGCCTGCTTGAGGTCGTTGGCCAGGGCGCGACCATCATCACGCTGCGCTACAAGAGCGAAGAGCCCTTCGACGAGCAGACGGTGGTGGAGAACGCCGGCGGCACGTTCGTTCGCTATGGCGTGGAGTCATCTCAGTATGCCAACAAGGCGTTTCGCACCAAGCTGTGGGATCTGTACGACGCTTGGCAAGCCAAGGGCGGGCTGGTGTATTTGCACTGCGCCAGCTCCAACCGCGTTGGCGGCTCGTGGGCGATGTATCAGTTCGAACGGAAAGGCGTGAGCGCCGCCGAAGCCTACGAACTCGGCAAAAAAGCTGGCATGACCAGCACCAGCAGCGTCGTCAAGCAGGTGCTCGGGCTCTAGGGGCGGATGGAGTCACGTTGGCGCGCCCTATCGCGGACCAAGCGGCGGCGCGTCGAGCAGCGCGTCGAGCAGCGCGACGACTTCGCCGTCCTCCGGGAAGCGACCCGCGTCACGTTTGCTGAAGATTCGGTCGTCGCCCACACAGACGTCGAACACGCCTCGGCCGCCGC
>CALENB010000089.1 GCA_937910235.1 uncultured Myxococcales bacterium
TAGGTCAGCCCGCGTGGATAGTAGAATCGCGCCGCCCCACCCTTGCCGTTGACGTAGCCCAAGGACGTGCTGCCGGCCACCGTGATCACGGCGCCGTCGGTGGTCACGCGGCGGATGGCGTGGTTGTACGTGTCGCTCACATACACAACGCCGCCAGGCGCCACTGTGATGCCCTCTGGGTAGTAAAAGCGTGCCGATGTGCCCTTGCCGTCAACGAGGCCAGTCGTGCTGCTGCCCGCGAGCGTCGTCACCTGACCCGCGACGATCTTTCGGATGCGATGGTTGCGCCGGTCCGCCACAAACAAGGTCTTGCTGCTCTGGTGCCACGCCACGTCCGTGGGCTCGTAGAAACGCGCCGAGGTCGCCGCGCCGTCGAGGAAGCTGCCCGACCCGCTACCGGCGTACGTGCTGACCGTGCCGCCCTTTGCGTCGGGCTGCAGCAGCCGGATGCGATGATTGCTTCGGTCGGCGAGGAAGAGCCGCCCGTCCGTCGTTGTGTCGAGTCCGCGCGGATAAGAGACCCGCGCAGTCGCCGCCGCGCCGTCGAGGTGCGACGCGCTGCCGACGCCGAACGCGGTCGTCACGGTCCCGGTGGGCAACGGCTTGCAGCTGCCGGTGGCGCAGGTCTCGTTGAGCGTGCAGGCGTCCTTGTCGGAGCACGCGATCGTGAGGTTCTTCACCACGCATTTGCCCGTGGTCGGCGCGCAGTCCTCGTCGGTGCAGACGTTGCCATCGTCGCAGTTGACGCTCTTGCCCGCCACGCACTTGCCCTGTTTGCAGCTGTCGTTCTGCGAGCACAAGTCACCGTCGTCGCAGGTCGCGTTGTCGGGAAAGGGCTGGAAGATGCACTGCCCGGTTTTGCTATCGCAGCCGTCGACGGTGCAAGCGTTGTTGTCGACGCAGGAGACTGTTTTTCCGGCCGCGCAGCTGCCCTTAGCGTCGCACTTGTCCCCGATTGTGCAGTAGCTGCCGTCATCACACGCCGCCCCCGATGGTGCCTGCGGGTGGGCGCAAACGCCGGTCTTTGGATCGCATGTGTCCGCGGTACAGGGCTTGTTGTCGTCGCACGACTTGGCCGTCCCTGGCGCGCATTTTCCTGTGTTATCACAGGTGTCCGACACCGTGCAGCTGTCGCCGTCGCTGCACGCCGACCCCTTGAGACCGGCGCCGTCGTGCAGGCAAGTGCCGGTGCTCGCGTCGCAGCTGTCCTTGGTGCACGCGTTGCCGTCGTCGCAGTCTTTGTCCGGTCCAGCGACGCAGACGCCACCAACGCAGCTGTCCTTCGTCGTGCACGGCTTGGTGTCGTCGCACGGGGCGGTGTTGTTTGTGGTCGTACAGCCGGCCGCGAGGTCGCAGGTGTCGTCCGTGCAGAGGTTGCTGTCATCGCACAAAACCGGGGTGCCAGCGCATGCGCCCGTCTTACACACGTCGCCTTGGGTGCACTTGTTTGCGTCGTCGCAGGCCGTGCCGTCGCCGGCAGGGCTGGTGACGCAGTTGCCAGACTGCGGGTCGCACGAACCACCCAAGCAGGGGTTGGTCGTGCTGCATTCCTTGGCGCTACCGCCGACGCATTTGCCCGCGGCGCAGGTGTCCTTGACGGTGCAGGGGTCGCCGTCTTCACAGGTCCCGCCGTCGGCCGCAGGGCTGGTGGTGCACTGGCCGGTCGTCTTGTCGCAGAGGCCGACGGTGCACTGCGCGCCTGCTGGGCAGGACTTCGGGGTGCCGCCGACGCACTCGTTGCCTTTGCACGCGTCGTCCGCGCTGCAGGCGTCGCCGTCGTCGCACGCTTGGCCGTCATTAATGGCGTACCCGCATTTGCCCGTCACCGGGTGGCACTGATCTTTGGTGCAGGGGTTGTTGTCGTCGCAGTCCGCCGCCACGCCCGCGCACGCGCCGGCGTTGCAGGTGTCGCCCGTCGAGCAAGCGTTGCCATCGTCACACGGGCCGGCTTTGGGCGCGTGTGTGCACGCCTTCGTCGCGGCGTCGCACACGTCGGAGGTGCAGGCGTTCTTGTCGTCGCACCCGCCAGTCGCGGCGTCCTCATCCGTCTCCCCGTCGCAGTCGTCGTCGACGCCGTCGCACGTTGGGTCGTCGCCGGCGCAGCCGTCTACGACGCCAGTCCCAGGGCCGTCCACCGCTGAGCCGTCAGCCCCCCCGCCGCCAGTGACGGCGCCGTCAGCGAGCGCCTCGCCGCTGTCCGCCGCCGGGCCACCGCTATCGGTCGGTCCGGCGCCGGTGTCCATAGCGAACAGCGGTCCGCTGGTGTCTACCCCCATCGCGTTTGGCGTCTCGGCGGTGCCGCAGGCGGCGAGGCAGCATAGCGCCAGTGATGGCGTCCAAAGCGCGAGAAGGCGGCAGCGCATGGGGATCCTTTCGGGTGAACAGGAGGGTGAACTAGGGGGTGTTTCCAGACCTTCAAGCTACCGGGGCCGCCGCATCTGGGCAAGCGCGCGTCGCGCCGCCAGCGCCCACCAGCGTTGCCGGGTCGACCTCGGCGAGGCACACTTGCCGTACGCTGGGAGGTCACCATGCGCGCTTGGAAGAAGGTCGGCATCGGAATATGGGTCCGCCCGTACCTGTTCAGAGGCAACCCGATCCAGACGTCGATCATCGATCTCGGTGACGGCGCGTTGCTCGCGCTGAGTCCGGGCACGGACGTGCCAGACGCTGATTTTACGGCCTTGGACGACATTGGCACCGTCAAAGTGCTGCTGACGCCAGGCGCGTTTCACAACATGGGCCTGCCGCTGTGGCACGCCCGCTATCCAGACGCGGCGCTCTTCGGCCCCGACAGCGCGATCACCCACATCGCCAAGCAGCACCCCGATCTGCCAGAGCTGCAGTCGTTGACGGAGCTGCGCAAGCTGCTGGCGCCGGACGTCCTCGTCGAAGAGTCCCGCGGCATGAAGAAGGCCGACACGATGGTGGTTGTGACCCGCGACGACGCGACGACGTGGTTCACCAACGAGGTGCTGACGAACATGGCGACTTGGCCAGGCAACCCGATGTTCAAGCTGGCGTTCAAGCTCACCGGCAGCGGCCCCGGATTGAACATCAACAAGATGGCGATGGCGCTGATCGGCGGTAAAAAAGCGGAGATTCGGAGCTACTACGAGAAGTTGCTGCAGTCGCACCCGCCGACGCGCCTGATCCCGTGCCACGGGGACGTCATCGAAGACCCGACGCTGGTCGCGCAGCTGCAGGGGATCTTCGAGCGGCGCCTGCAGTGGCCTCGATCATCGTT
>CALENB010000090.1 GCA_937910235.1 uncultured Myxococcales bacterium
GTCGTGGCCCCGCCGTGGACCTGGCCGTCGTCGCCGGAGAGCCGCACCCAATTCATGCGCTGGGTGCGCCGGAACGGCTCGGCGTTTTGGACCTGCTGGATGCTGCTGTTCGGTCGCTGATTTTTTCGTGGTGGACGAAACGATGACCAAGGCCGTCCCGCCCAACCAGGTCATGGTCGAGCCCAACCCGAATCTGCCGCGGGTGCGCTACCGAATCGGCCCCGACGGTTTTCGACGCGCGGCCGCACCGGTCGCCAGCTCCGGGCCACGCCTGCGGATCGGCGTCATCGGCGACTCGTTTGTGTTTGGCAGTGGTCTCGCAGACGACGAGACGATCCTGGTCCAGATTCAAAAGGTCGCTGTGCCTAGCGGCACCTGGCCGCGCTGTCGACGTCGTCAACTTGGGCGTGCCTGGCAACAACCTGTCGTCCCACGCTTGGTCCCACGAGCTCGCCCTCACGCACCTGCAGCTCGACCTCATCGTGGTGTGTATGACCCTCCCCAACCACCTCGCCGAGAACGATCTGCAGACCGCGCGCAGCCCTGAACGAGGCCTCGGCAACCGCCTCATCGCGTGGGGGGTTGGCCGCGGGGTCGCCGATTTGTGGGTCGTTACGCGGCCGACGAAGCGCGCCCGGTCGTCATCGGACGCTGTGATCGCGGCCTTTCTGCGCCGACTCGCGGCGCAGGCGACGACAGCCGGTCACGCGCCGCCGCTCGTCTACTCGTTCGCGCCCTTTGTCGCGCCGCTCGCCGTCACCGACCCCCAATGGCCGCCGCTGTTTGGTGCGTGCGAGGACGTGACCACGGACAGCTTCCCGCGCGATGGTCACCCAAATCCAAGCGGTGCGCGTCGCCACGCACCCCGCATCGCCGCGGCGCTCGCGCTTGCGTGGCCGACCACAGCGCCCGCCCCGACGCACCACAACCTCGGCGCAGCCCTCGACTGCGTGGCGCCGGCAACCGGCGTTGACGCGCTGGGTCATCTGCGCGTGGGGATGCCGATGGGACGGGGCTGGACCCTGCGAGAGATCGTGGCTGGTGGCGGCCACGCGCGGCTGCGGTGGACCCGCGCAGGCCAAACCGCGCGGCTCTGACTCCGCGCAACGCAGACGCTGCCGGTGCGCGCTTTCGCGACCGCGGGGCGTGGACCTTGCACCTGGAGCCGCTGGCGGTTCGCACGCCGGCGCTGATCGCGCTCGCCGAGGCGGTGCGCACCCGCATTAACGGCGCCGCGGCGATTCGGTAGCCGCGGGCTTCTCTGCGGGCTTCGTCGCGGCTGCGGCTGGCGACTCGCCTGGTGGCAGACGAGCGGCGCGGAGCAGCATCCCGCAGCGCGCGACTCGCTGGTGGGTTTGCAGCGGCGCGCGGCCAGAGACATGCAGCGGCGCCGAGCGGGGCAGGGCGCGTTGGCAGCGCAGATCCCAGACCTCGGCGCGCTCGGTGGCCGTCACCGCGCCGGGCAGCTCGCTGTGGCCGGGCAGAACGCGCGCGAAGCTGCCGGGCAGGGCGCGCCCGTCGTGATACGCCCGCAGCTCGATCCGCGCCCGGCCTCCGACGCGCTGGGAGACCGCGCTGAGCACCTCCGCCTCAAACTCCGGCGGCAGCAGCCCAGCGACCACCGCGCGCCTGAGCTGCGGCACCTGGGTGATGAAGACGATGGGCGCCCCGGAGCGACGCACGGCGATCTCTGCGAGGGGTCGTTCTTCGTCGATCCCGTTCGGGCAGGGCGCCTGTGCCACTGGGATGGCGTACCAAGCCAAGCAGATCACCGCGAACGTACCGGCGGCGAGCGCGTCGAGCTTGGTTGAGCGCAGTCGCCGGATGACGCCGCCGAAGCCGAGCGACGCCGCCCAGATCAGGCCAGGCAGCGCCCAGGCGAAGTAGCGGTCGAAGCGTGTCTGCATGGTGAAGAGGAGCGCGAGGAGCACGACGCCCGTCGCCGCTGGACCGAGCCGATCCCAGCTGCGCAGGCGCCGCTCCATGGGCAGCGCCACGGCCCACATGGCGAGGCCAACCAGGAGCATGGGCGTCGTGAGCAACATGGCGCCGTAGTCGGCGTTTGGCGCGTCGGCGACGGCCTCGGCGGCGCCGATCTCGGCGAGGCGAAAGCGCAGGTTGGCGAGGTAGGCGGGCCACTGGTCCCATAGGTGCGGGTTGCTGACGAGGACACCGGCGGCCGTCCCCAGGATGGCGAGATGAAGCGCGCGTCGGTGGCGCCACCAGAGCGGCAGGGCGGCGACGCTCACGAGCACGGCCAAGCCGTGGCTGCCCATGGCATATCCCATCAGCAGGCCCGCAAAACCGGCCTGGTGGCGCTTGGCGGTCTCACCGCTCGCGAGCAGCAGCACGGCCGCCCAAGCGAGCGCGAGCGCCGGGACGTGTGGTGAGGCCTGCGCGGCGAGCGGCTGCAGGTAGGCCGAGGTGAGGAGGGCGCCAATCGCGAAGATCCCGGCAGCGGCGCCGGTCCTGAGGGTAATCGCCCGACCGACCCCTACCGCCAGGGCGACGAGACAAGCGCTACCAAGCCAACGGCCGATCAGCAGCCCCATCGGTCCCCCATCGAGCAGCGCCGCGGCGAGCGGCGCCGCGCTCGGCGAAGCAGCAGCCGAGTGCACAGCCGTCGCCGCTGCCGCGTCGGGCAAGCGCAAGTAGACGATCGGCGCCATCAACAGGGTCACGAGCTGGGTCCAACCTGTGGGGAAGATCAGCTCGACGGGGCGCGCGGCGGTGAACACCCCCAGCGCGGCCTGGGCGTAATCCACCAGCTCATCGTCTGACAGGACGCCTGCGTGGCGCGCCGTGCGAAAAACCCAGCTGCCAAGCAGCCCGGTCCAGAGGGCCAGCGCGAGCGCGTGTCGGTTGGTGAGCTGCTGCCGGGCCGCGTTCAGCGCCCAGAGCGCCGCCACGATCAGGAGCAGCCACGTCACCACGCCAAGGCCGGCCATCCACTCCAGCGAGCGCCAAGCGTCGATGATGGTGCGCGGCGTGACCTGCAGGAGCTGTCCAGCCGGGTCGGCGCTGATGGCCGCGGCGGCGTTGCTCAGTGGTCTGGCGCTCATCGCAGGCTCGCAGGGAGCGACGCCAATATGGCCCAGGCGACGCGTCGCCTCCCGCCGATCCAACGCGCCACCTGCGGCAGCGGCGGGTGTCGGTTCGGTTCCACCTTCACGACCACCAGCGGCGCCACCCGCAGGGCGTGTTGAAACGTCGCCTCACTCGGCCAACCTTGCGCCGCGACCTGCCGCAGCGGCACCAAGTCCTCGGCGTGAAACTCGGGCTCCAGGTACATCGGCGAGAACAGCACTGCGTCGAAGCTGTTGTCCGCGAGCTCGGCCAGCACCGCCGCCTGGTCGCCCAGCCGCGTCTGCACCCGCGCCGCGCCGGCCGCGAGCACCGGATGGTCGCAGCGCGCCAGCCCGTCTGTCGTTATCGCGTGCACGATTGGGTCGACCTCAAGCCCGACGACCTCGGCGCCGCCGTCGCCAGCGACCATCGCGTCATGGCCTTGGCCCAGGTTGGCATCGAGCAGCCGAAACGGTCTCGTGCGCGGCAACGCAAGCGCCTGCAGCAGCGGATCCGGCAGATTTGCGGCCCGAGCGGCGACACGGGTCCGGGCCAGCCCTGGGTGCCAGCGCCACACCGTGCCCTCCGGTGTCATCGCGTGAAGCCCCGTCCGCGGATGCACCACCAGCCAACCGCCAGCGCCATGAACACGCGTCAGCGAGGCCAGCGACTGGTTGCCGCGCCGCACCTGTCGCAGCCCGAGCTGCGACGCCACCCTAGCAGCGGCCGCGTCGCCGTCATCCCCTGTGCGCGGCGCGGCGGTGACGCGCCAGACTGGTTTCATGTACACCTCAATGCCTCGCTCCGGTCGGCGCCGCCGCCGTGGCCAGCTGCGTGTGCGATCGTCGCCCTTCACACGTGTTCAGGGCGCAGCGGGCCCCCGGGCTGCGGCGCAGCGTCGCAGCGTCGCTGCGGTCTTGGGGCAGAGGTGTAGCATGACAAACGGTCTCCATCTGGTCACCCACGCAATCCCCGTCCCGCGGCGCCCCGTCGCGTCGCGTCGTCGGGCCCTCGGACGACGCGCGGCGACGCTGCTCGGCCTCGGCGCGATCGCGCTCCTCCCGACTGCGTGCGGCGCGGCCTCGCCACCGTCCGCGTCCAGCCGCGTCGCGGCCTCGCCGGCACCACGCGTCGCGCCCCTGCCGCCACAGAGCATCGCGCTGGGCGAGACGCGGCCGCTCGGCGCGGACCTCGGCGGCCAGCCCCTACCGGCCGCCGATGCGGTGTGGCTGGCCATGATTGACGCCGCTCAGCGTCACCTCGACATCGCTCAGTTCTACATCGCCAACCGCCCCAACTCCCGCATGGAGGCCGTCATCGCGGCCGTTGAGCGCGCCGCTCGCCGTGGTGTGACCGTGCGCGTGCTGGTCGACGCGACGTTCGCCACGAAGTACCCGGCAACGCTCGCGCGGCTCAAAACGCAGTCCCACATCGCAGTCCGAACCTTCGACGTCGCCGCGCACATGGGCGGCGTCCTGCACGCGAAGTTCTTCGTGGTGGACCGCAGCGTGGTTTGGCTCGGCAGCCAAAACTTCGACTGGCGATCGCTGGCCCACATTCACGAGCTCGGCGTTCGCTTCAACCTGCCCGCGGTGGTGGCGCCGCTGCAAGCGACCTTTGACGCAGACTGGGCGGTCGCCGGGCAGGTCGCCGCGCCGCGCCCGCCGACCCTCACGCCGCCCCAGGCGCCGCGCTTCTCTGCGGGCCTTTGGCGCGGCCAGCCCGTGGAGGTCGCCGCCGTGGGTAGCCCTGCGGGGTTGCTGCCCGATGGCATGGCGTGGGAGTTGCCGGCGTTGGTGAGCTGGATCGATGGCGCGACCAAGCGCGTGTCGGTGCAGCTGCTGTCGATGCATCGCAAGGCGCGCGATAAGTCCGATTTTCCGGCGCTTTTTGACGCGTTGATCCGCGCGGCCAAGCGCGGCGTGGCGGTGTCTGTGCTCGTGGCGCACTGGAGCAAATCCAGCCACAGCGCGAAGGAGCTGAGCACGCTGCAGCAGGTCCCGGGGCTGACGGTCAAGTTCGTCACAATCCCGCAGCATCCAGACGGGTTCATCCCGTTCGCCCGCGTCATCCACAGCAAATACATGGTGGTGGACGGTGAGCGCGTCTGGCTAGGGACCAGCAATTGGTCGAAAGGCTACTTCCACACAAGCCGCAACGTCGGCGTGTTGGTGCGGGGCGCGAGCTTCGCCGCCGCGCTGGAAGCGGTCTTCGGCGGCCTGTGGCGTGGCCCGTACGCAGAGACGCTGGTTGTCGGCAAGACCTACCCGCGACAGCGCGTCGCCAGATAACGTCGTGTGCCGCACCGGCTGGGTTTCCAGACCGTGGGTTAGAGCGCCACCACCTGCCACGACATCTTCCCTGTGGCACGCAGACGCCGCAGCAGCGGCTCTCCCAAGGCGGTCGCTGGCGTGAGCACGTCGACGTACGTCGCTCCGCCCGGCAGCCTGTCGCCTTCGAGCGCCAGCGTCAGCGCGCTCTCGCAGACCATCCGCACCGTGGGCCTTGGTCATCGTTTCGTCCACCACGAAAAAATCAGCGACCGAACAGCAG
>CALENB010000091.1 GCA_937910235.1 uncultured Myxococcales bacterium
GCGTCCCGGACCTGCTGGATGCTGCTGTTCGGTCGCTGTTTTTTTCGTGGTGGACAAAACGATGACCAAGGCCCAATCGGGGATACCGCATGACGGCTAGTGTGCGTGGGGAAATAGGAAAGACGACGTGTCTGACACCGTTTGTCCGAGGGCCAACCCGATCCCGCCGAGCAACACCGCCAAACACAGCCACGCCAGACTATCTCCGATGCGGGCGTACACGGTCATCACAGGGGCCACCGGCACTTGCGCGAGCAGAACGCGGTCGTTGTCCTCAAACCAACTGAGGGTCGCCCGCGTACGGCCATACGCGTCATAAGCGCCGCTCGTGGCCGCGCGCACGGGTCGAACGACCGAGAAGCCGCCTTCAATGCCGCGAATCCGGGCCATTTGGGTGTGATAGGGGTCGATTCCGAGCCAGTCGCTCGACGGTACAACCACCAACCCTGCGCCGGCCCGTGCGTGCGCCAGTCCCAGGCCGGGGAAGTCGTAGTCGTAGCAGATCGCGCCCGCCACCGCGCCATAGGGCCGATGATGCACCACGCCCGGATGGTCACCAGGCGTCGCGCCCTCGCCTGGGACGGGATGGCGCTTGTGATACGTCTCGATCACCCCCTCCGGCGCCAGCCAGGTGAACTTATTTTCAAAGCGTGTCCCGGCATCGTTGGTCGGCACGACGTACGCGAGCACGAGGTCCACGCCGGACTGTTTGGCTACGCGCAGACCACGGGCGACAAGGGCCGCCTCGTTCGCAGGTGTCGTCAGCGTGGCGCCTTCGTTCCAGACGACCAATCGTGCGCCGCGACGCACGGCCAACGCGGTCCGGGCGAAGAGTTGGTCGTCGTTTGTCTGGACGGCAGTGGCATCCGGGAACTTGCCTGGACTCAACACGAGGTCGCTCACGACCCCCGCCACGGTGACGAGGGGGCCGGTCTGGACGGTGAAGATACGGATGGACCCGTACGCCAGGGCCGCCAGCACCAGGCATCCGATGACGCCACCGGTCAGTAACCAGCGTCTCGGTTCCGGGCTGCTGAGCACCAACGCGGTCCAAGCCGACACCGCGGCGGTCAGCAGCGCGATGCCCGACAAGCCGACCAATGCGGTGGTCTGGAGCAACGGCAAGTTGTTGATTTGTGTGTAGGCGGCGGCGCCCCACGAGCCAAACTCGGATGCGCTGCTGCCAGCCCACTCCAGGACGACCACAATCGCCGGGAACAGCGCCAGCCCCCAACCGTCGCCTAGACGACGTCGTAAGAACTCGAATCCAAACAGCCCCAGGGCCATCGAGAACGCCATAGGAACCGAGAATAAGGGCGCAAAGATCCAGGGGACGGGCGCGGAGATGATCTTGCTGACCTGGATCACGGTCGCGAGCTGCAGCGCCGCAAAGAGCCAGGCGCGGGCACGCCAACCCGAGGTCTGCCGGAGGTGGATCAGCCACGGTACGGCGGCGACCCAGGCCAACTCGGCCATGTTCCAGCGCATGCCGACGGCGGCGTTGAGGAGGACGCCGAGCAGCAGCCAGAGTCCGGGGGGCAAGCGTGTCGCCAAGGGTGGCGCCACGACGGGCGATGCGATCGGCGCAACGGCGGGCGTAACCGCGCGTGGCGGAGGTGTTGAGGTTGTCATGGCGTGCTCCAGCAGGTGATGAACGGACACAGACATGCCCGGGCGCCGGCAGAGACGACGCCAGAATCGAAGGTCAGAGACGGTGAGAACATGCGGTCGAAGCTGCGCGGCACGCGCCGTGCGGTGGGCCTGCCAAATCTAGCCAGGTCGCGCGCGCGCGCCCGCCCACAGCAGCGCGAGCTGTGCGTCGTAGCACGGCCCGATGGCCTCAGGCTGACGCCGCGCGAGCAAGAGTGGCACTCCGAAGAAGACGCTCGCGAGCGCCAGGGTCAGCTGAGATACATCCGCGTGTGGGGGGAGTTCGCCGCTGGCCACCGCCCGATTGAGGAGCTGCGGCAAGACGATCTCGAGCCCGCCCGCAGGCTGTGTCAGGACGCCCGGTTGCACACCGAATCGCAGCAGCCGTTCGCCACGCGAGATCTCCGGAAGCGCCGGTTTCTCCGGCATTCTCGCTTGGTGGGCGATGATCTCAAGCATCACGCCTGGGTGCGCGCTGACTTGCGCCGCCGTGGACGACAACAGCGCGCCCAAGGCCGCGTGCACACTGCTGTGGGACGCGACCACGCGGTGGCCCAACAACCCAACCTCGATGCCCCACAACACGATGAAGTACGTAAGCAGCTCCCCCTTGTTCGCGAAGTGGTTGAACACGGTGCCCTGGCTGACGCCGACCTCATCGGCGAGCTCCTTGATGGACACGTCTTCCAACGGTCGAGCGTCGAGACGGCTGACGAGGGCATCGAGCAGCCCGAGACGTGTGCGGGCCTGCTTCTTCTCCCGCTGCGGTAGGCCGTCGAAGGTGATGTGCGGGAGCGCCGCCGGGTCGCGCGGGCCGGCGGCTGAGGGTGGGGGTGGGGCATGGGTCGGGGTCGTCTTTGTCATGTACAGAGCATGCGTAGAATATTTTTGTAGTCAACTATATAATATAGTCAACTTCATTTTTTTTCGTGCCGGCCGTTCTCATGGCTGCATGCGCGCGAATCGTCTGCTCGCGAATCGCCTAGCGTCGCGAAAGAAAAAGACGCGGAACGCCCGCTCCGATCGCAAGACCCAGGAGCGCGCGCTATACACCTCGCCGGCGGCATCGCGGTTCGGCGTCCTCGTCGTCCTCGCGGCTGTCCCGTAGGTGCTGCCCGATAGGAGCTGCCCGATAGGAGCCAGACGTTTCGCTGCCCGATAGGAGCCAGACGTTTCGCGACGGGCGGCAGGTAGCCGCGGTCACCACGACACACAGCCGTGTCGCGACCTCGCGACGACAAGCGACATGCGCGGAGGCGAGCAGATGGCACGATGGCAGACCATGCGCGGTGCGACGGAGCACTACGTCGTTATCAACGGCACGACGGTGACGGTGGGCGAGCACAGCGGCAGCGGACGCACGGATTATGCGTCGTCGTGCACCCTCGCTGAATTCTTGGAGCGGCGTTTTGACGCGCTGATCCGGCGTGTTCACGGGCAGGAAGCGCTGGCGGAGATGTGGTCAGATGTGCACGGCCGGCTCGCCGAGAAGCCTGACGGGTAGGGGACGACCGCGCCGCGAACCCGGTCGCCGCACGGTTTGTGCAATTGAGGCTGGGACCCGTTGTCACCGACACAGACGCGCGCGGGACCGACAGCTGTGAGGTGGCGACCGGCAGATCGACGGGAGAGCGCGCCTCCCACAGCGCCGTGCAACGACGCCCTGCATCGATGGTCGTCGCAGCGGAAAAACCAGACATCCCCGTCGCAGCGGTAACGTCAGCGAGGCGCGAACGCACCTGACAGCCGCAACGTCGCCGCCACGGCGAAGTGATCGGACCCACGGATCGGGATGACCGCCCAGCGTCGCATCTCCGCGCCCGCCACCCAGATCCAATCCAGCGGCCAACCGAACAGGTGCGTCGCGACCCCGCCCGTCACCGCGGACCGCAGGCTCCGCGACAGCGCGATTAGCCCAGGTTCGTGGGCGGAACGCATATTGAGATCACCCAACAGCACGACCACTGCGCGCGGCCGCAGCGCGCGAAACGCCGCGATCTCGACGAGCACGGCGGTCAGCTGGCGCAACCTCGCCGCCTCCGGCTGCAACGTCGAGGCGCGGCCGTTGAGGTGCAGATTCCAGACGCGGATCCGCACCCCCGCCCGCATGAACTCCACCCACGTCGCGACGCGGCCGGCGGTGCGCACCCGTGGCAGCGCAACGACGCCACTCGCGAGGATCGACCCGCGCACGGCGATGAGCTGACCCTCCCCACACGCGCCGGCACGCCTCGGATCATGGCGGACAAAGCGCGCGTGCCAGCCCACGCCGGGCAGGCGCCAGAGCCAACGATTCACCTCGGCGCCGTCACCCAGTCCGCAGACCTCCTGCAGGGCGACGACATGGGCGCCGGCGAGGTCGCGGTCCTCGAGCAAGTTGGCAGGCGTGCCAACAAAGGGCGACAGCAGGGTGTGCTGGCCGGTCGTGAGTCCAAAGTCGCGCGCGACGTTGAAGGTGACGACACGCAGCTCCTGCGGCCCCGGCGGCGCTGCGGCCTGGAGGCCTCCGCGCAATCGCGGACCGCCGCAACCAGCGCAGCAGCTCACGGCCAGCGCGATCAGGACGCCCGCAAATACAGGGCAACCGGCGGCTTTGAGCGCGACGCTACGGCGCAGAGACACGACGGATCTCGTACAGCTTCGGGCCGCGGCTCGTCAGGGGGAGCGTCAGCATCTCAGAGGCGAAGTGGGCGAGCCCCCCGGAGTTCGCGCGTCGTCCGCCGTAGACGTAGTCATCGATCAAGACCTGCACATCGAGCGCGACACGGAGCGTGATGATCTGCCGCCGCACCGTCCGCCGGATCGGTTTAAAGCCGATGGTCTGGTAGGCGACGCCGATGTTGACGTAACGCAGCAGCTGCTCTGCCCCATACAGCTTCGCGAACCGCCAGTCGATCGCGCTCCCCTTCAGGTACGCCGCAAAACGCATGCCGGAGTAGTCCTCACCGACGTTGGCGTCGTCACTGGAGAGGGCAGACAGATAGTCCCGCGATGGCACGTACTCAAGCCTGAGATCCAGCGCCCGATCGAGCGCCGGCCACAGCTCCATGGTGGTGCCGATGACGTTGCCCGTCAGATTGGCGATGATGTCGCCCCACGAGAACCCGAAATTGTCGTGGTAGCCGTCTTTGATCTCGACGACCACAAACGAGGTCATCGTCAGCAGGTTGGCCAAGATCAGACGCGCGGCCGGGCCTAACCCCGCGGAGTCGAGCAGCTGGGCGGTGCCGCGCGTCAGCGCATAGTTTGCCATGGCGTGACCGAGCTTGTCCGAGCCACCGGCGTACGTCTCCGGGCCGAACCATCCCTCGTCGCGCCAGAGGAAATGGTCGGACCGGACCTGTTTTTTGTACCAAGCAAAGTACGTCCACGCCGCAAACCCAAGGTGCACGCCGACGACCGCGCCCACGGCGTCGAGATGCACGGGCTCGGGTCGACGCTTCGGCGGCGCAGCGGTGGTTCGTGTCGGCGCGCCTGGCAGCGAGGTGACGATCGCCGGTGGTGGTCCGGAGGCGGCCGCGGGGCCTGCAAACGACATCGTCAGCGAGACAGTGAGGAGCGCCCGCGCGAGCAAGGCCAAGGTGCGCTGGGCGTTCATGGTAGGCAACTCTCCAAACCAACGCCCAGTGCGTCACGACGTAGCCTCAAGGTAGCTATCCAAGGCGCTGAACGCGAGCCGGGGTCGCGGTTCCGCCCACAGCACCGCCTGCAGAGCCGATCCGACGTGGCGACCGGACGCGATCTCAACCGACACGTCGCGGGCGATTGGTGTCGGTGTGATGACACAGCGCATCACCGGCCCTGCCGCGGCATCCCACAACCAGCAGCTCACTTCCTGATGAAGGAGTCGTCGAGCCCAATGCCACGCCGTCGTGCGGTCGCGCAGGCCGTCGCGCACCCGGGCTTGCGTGCGCGGCCTTGGTCATCGTTTCGTCCACCACGAAAAAATCAGCGACCGAACAGCAGGC
>CALENB010000092.1 GCA_937910235.1 uncultured Myxococcales bacterium
CGGCGCGCTCGGGGTGATCGGCCTCGGCGTGGGCGCAGCAGTCTACGGCAGGGGGGCGCTGGCGGCTCGTGACTTGGATCGCGACCTCTCAGAGTACGACCAGAACGACCGCATCACGGGAGTAACCTGGAACCAGGCCGTGCAGCGTCGCGACGCGGTCGAGCGCGACTACCGAGCCGGCGGCGCGACCCTCATCGCCGGCGGGGCGCTGGTGGCGTTGGGCGCCTACTTCTGGGCATCGTCTTCGGAGCGCTACACCACAGCATCGCTCAGCCTACGAAACGGGGCTGCGCAGTGGTCGCTCAGCGTGCGGTTTTGAACTGGACCCGTCGCGGTCTCGCGCCGCTGAATCGTCCGCTGTGGCCCTTGCTGCTCGCGCTCAGTGTGGCGGCGTCCTGCACCTATGAGCTGCCAGACCGAGACATCTTCGCAAGCCAACACGTGGACGCCGCCTCAGGGGCCGACGCCGACGCTGGCGACGCCGTCGCCATGGCGGACGGCCTCGCAAGCGACGTGAGCTCCGCAGACGCCGGCCCGTCGCCAGATGCAGCTAAGAACGACGTGTCCGGTATGCCTGACACCACCCTGGTCACACCCGACACCCTTTCGGCGCCCGACGTGGACATCGACGCCGCCTCCGACGTCGCGGCGGACACCGACACCGGCCCAGCGCCCTGCGTGCCCGTCGATTGCCAGGACGCGCACTCTTGCACGGTCGACAGCTGCGCGCCTGCCGGCGGATGCGACCACAAACCCAACAACAGCCTCTGCGATGACAGCAACCCGTGCACCGCTGACACGTGCGAACCCAGCAAGGGTTGCGTCTACAACGCGCAATCCGGCAGCTGCCCAGGGGGCGTCTGCGAGGCCGGAAAATGCGCGTGTGTGGCGTCGTGCGCCGGCAAATCCTGCGGTGACGACGGCTGCGGCGGCAGCTGCGGCGCCTGCAAACCCGGCTGGACCTGCGGCGCCAAGTCGATGTGCGAAGGCGCGGGTCCCAACGGCGCCGTGCTGGTGCCAGCCGGCAGCTTCTGGATGGGCTGCAACCCCGCCCTCGATAAGGTCTGTGCGACCAAACCAGGCGAGAAGCCGCAACACAAGGTGGTCCTCAGCGCCTTCGCTATCGGTCCGACCGAAGTCACAGTCACGGCGTACAAAGCCTGCGTCACCGCCGGCAAGTGCACGGCCGCAGGGCAGGGCACCGGTTGCACAGGCTCCGCGGGCGCCACATCGCAGGCACCTGTGAACTGCGTCACCAAAGCGCAGGCCGTCGCGTATTGCGGCTGGTGGGCTACCGGCGGACGCCTGCCGACCGAGGCCGAATGGGAGAAGGCCGCTCGTGGCGGCTGTGAGCTCTACCCTTCCATCCCGTGCGCCACCGCCGTGCCGACGTGGCCATGGGGTGAAGCGTCGCCAACCCTGCCGTGCCAACGGGCGCAGTGGTACAATGGCTGCGGCACGCTTGGCCTCGCCAACGTCGGCTCGTGGCCAAATGGCGCGAGCTCATACGGCCTGCTCGACATGGCCGGCAACGTCGCGGAGTGGGTGTCAGACGGCTATAACGTCGGCTACTACGGCGTGTCGCCAAGCCAAGACCCCACAGGGCCGACCGGGGCGACCTTCGACATCCTGCGTGGTGGCAGCTTCTTGCAGGACGCCGCTGCCCAGCGGACCTCGGCTCGGCACAGCACGGACAGCGCGATAAACCCGGAAGAGAGGGGTTTTCGCTGCGCCGTCAGCGTGCCATAGCCGGATGTCGCTGCTTCACACCAAGACAGTCTAGGCTGACCCATAGGCACCGGCCGGCGCGTCAGCGCCCACCACGGCTTAGCGCATCCCAGAGCATCAGTTCGACCACTTGCAGGTCGCCGTAATTGGACCCACCTGGCTCGTGTAGAAGCAGTAGCCGCAGGTCTTGACGCCATTGGAGCACGTGGCGTCCCATTTGCCGCTGCAGATCGCCGGCGACACGACGCGGACCGAACCGTAGGCCTGATCTTTGTCCTTGATGGGTGTGGTGGTCACGGTTTGGGCAGGCGAGCAATACTTCTTCTGGGTGCTGCTGTACGCAGTCCACGCCGTCGTTCCCAGGGACTTCGCCACTCCCTTGCCAGAGAACTTCAGGCTCACGTTGTTGACGAAGTTGCCGCCACTTTTGCAGACCTGCATGTTTACGTATTTATTTGAGGATCCGCCACGATACAGATAGGCCGTCAGATAGATGTAGGTGCCGTCCGGTTGGATCGGCATGCCCTTCATGCTCGCCGTTCTCATGTTTGACCAGTAGTTGGTCTCCGCACACTTAGGATCGCATATGGCGCTCGAACCGCTGTTCTTACAGTCCGCGGAGCTGCCACAGCTCGATGAACCGGTCACAACTTTGCACCCATAGCTGTTTGTGCCACAAGTTCGCCGTGTATTGCCGTCGCACCAGGTTCCGTAGCTCTTGTTGTTGTTCTGGCAGTAATTGCCGCTGCATGTGACACACGAGCTTCCGCTGCAGCCGTTGGTGCAGCCGGTGGTGCCGCTCACATATTTGCAGCCGCTACCGTTCGTCGAACAAGACGTCTGGACGTTGCCGTTGCAGTGGTTGCCCGAGCCATAACCGTTCTGCTGGCAGTAGTTGGAGCTGCAAGTGAGGCAGGTGGTTCCGCTGCAGCCATTTGTGCAGCCGGTGGTGCCGCTCACGTACTTGCAGCCGTTGCCGTTGGTCGAACAAGACGTCTGGACGTCGCCGTTACAGTGGCTGCCCGAGCCATAACCATTTGTTTCGCAGTAATTAGACGTGCATCCTGTGCACGTGCCGTTGCTGCAGCCGTTGCTGCAGGTCGACGAGGACACGACGACCTTGCAGCTGCCCGAGGTGCCACAGGTGATGGATTTGCCGCCGCTGCACCATTTGCCCGATCCATGGCCATTGTCCTGGCAGTAGTTACTCGGACACATACATTTACCGCTGCTGCAGCTCTCCCCTGTCGCGCAGCCGCAGTCTTTGAGGCAGCTACTGCACGTCTCGCCGGCGTCGCACTTGCCGTTCCCACACTCGTTCCCACATAACTTTGTGTAGTCCGTGCAGCAATCGCTGTACTTGGTGCAATTGGTGTCACACTGGCATGAGGCGCCGCTGGTAAACTTACCGCACTTCCCCGCGCAGGAGGCCGCCGGACAGGCCCCACAGTCCTTGGCGCACGTGGTGCACGTTTCGTTCGCGGCACCATCACACTTACCGTCACCGCAGGCGAGGGCGATCGTGATCGTCGCCGCCGTCATGTTGTTCGTCTCCGACGTCTCTTCCACGCTGTTCTTGTAGTCATTGACGTAAAGCAGCCAAGCTTTTCCCAGTTTGGCTGAAGCAGGCAACTTGAGGTTCATGTACGAGGACACCGCTTGTCCGCCAGACAGGGAGCGCGCGCCAGAATCCAACAACGTGTCCCCGGTATCGAGCTTGTCGTCGTAGGAGAGATAGTATCCGTCCAGAAACGAACCCGACGGATCCGTGCCGTTGTTCGTGCGTGTGTAGCTGAACTTAATCGACCCGCCTGGTGCCGCAGTGGTCGGCGCCGCGGTCGCATTTGAGGGTTGCAGGTCCACGTCCGCGATCACCTTGATCTTCACGCCCTTGGTGTTGTTCGTCTCATCTGTCTCTGCCACCGTCTGTTTTTGATCGACCCAGTACATGAGCCAGTAGGCGCCAGGCGTGGTGGTTTTGGGGATTGTAACGCCAGTTGAGTAGGGCCCAGCCGATTGCCCAGCAGCCAGCCCGGTTCTCTCGGCCGACGCGAGCACCACAGCGCCGTTGACTGTTCCGTCTTTGGACAGCGCGTGCGCATCGTAGAAGCTCGGAGACTTCTCGCTGCCCGCGTTCTTGCGAGCGTAAGTCACCGACACGGAGTGACCACGTCCGACCGTCGTTTGGATCGCGGTGTAGGTCACCGCGACAAGATCCACAGCGACCGCTTTGCTCACGGTGAAGGCCAGCACTCCGACATTATTCGCCTCGTTGCTCTCAGCCACCGTGTTCTTGCTGTCCGCCACGCAGATCAGCCACATAGACCCAGGGTTTGTGTTCTTAGGGACGACATACTGCGCCGCC
>CALENB010000093.1 GCA_937910235.1 uncultured Myxococcales bacterium
CAGACCGCCAACCCGTGGCAGCAGCTCCATCGTGCAGTCATCGGCGCTGCTCACCGCACACACCGGCCGCAACACCACCCCGTGCCGCCGCGCGTCGTCGATCAGCGTGGCTGGGGAGTAGAACCCCATGGGCTGCGAGTTCAGCAGCGAACACGTAAACGCGGCTGGATAGTGGCACCGCAGCCAAGCCGTCGCGTAGCTGATCAGCGCAAAACTGGCGGCGTGGCTCTCAGGGAACCCGTACTCGCCAAAGCCCCGGATCTGCTCAAAGACCCGCACCGCGAACTCCTCGGCGATGCCCTTGGCCACCATGCGCCGCACCAGCCGCTCGCGATGCTGCTCGATTCGCCCGGCCTTTTTCCACGCCGCCATGTCTCGCCGCAGTTGGTCCGCCTCGCCGGGGGTGTAGTCGGCGGCGACCATGGCGAGCTTCATCACCTGCTCCTGAAAGAGCGGCACGCCGAGGGTCTTCTCCAGCACCGGCTTCAGCAGCTCATGGGGATACGTGACGGCCTCAACGCCCGTGCGGCGGCGCAGATAGGGGTGCACCATGCCGCCGGAGATGGGACCGGGGCGCACGATGCTGATCTCGATGACGAGGTCGTAATACGTCCGTGGACGCAGCCGCGGCAGCATGGCCATCTGAGCGCGACTCTCGATCTGAAAGACCCCCACCGTGTCGCCCTCACAGCACATGTCGAAGGTCTGCGGATCGTTGGGTGGCAGGGTCGCCATGGTCAGGTTCACGCCGCGATGCTGGCGCAGCAGCTTGAAGCACCGGGCCAGATGGCTGAGCGCGCCCAGGCCGAGCAAATCAACCTTAAAGAGACCCAGCGCCTCCACATCGTCTTTGTCCCACTGGATGATGGTGCGGTCCGCCATCGCGCCATTCTCGATCGGCACTAAGTCATGTACAGGTTCATGTCCTAGTAGAAAACCGCCTGGATGAATGGAGAGATGGCGTGGTGTGTCCAGGATCTCATTGCTCAACCGCAGCAGGTGCTGATGGGCCGGCTGGTCGGGATCCATGCCGGCGCGCTCAAAAGCCTCGGCGGTGGGGCCGGTGTAGTGGTCGACCATCTTCGAGAGCCGGTCGAGGCTGGTCTGCGGGATGCCGAGCGCCTTGCCCACCTCACGCACCGCTGAGCGACCACGATACCGGATGACGTTGGCGACCATGGCGGCGTGACTGCGACCGTAGCGCTGGTAGACGTGTTGGATGACCTCTTCACGACGCTCGTGCGAGATATCCAAATCAATATCCGGAGGTTCAGCCCTCTCCCGTGAGATGAAACGTTCGAAAAGCAAGCCCATGCGCACAGGGTCGACCGCCGTGACACCGAGGCAATAACACACGGCCGAGTTCGCGGCGGATCCACGGCCCTGGCAGAGGATGCCCTGCTCGTTACACCACGCGACGATCTCGTGCATGGTGAGGAAGTAGCCGGGATAGTCGAGCTCCTCGATCAGGCTGAGTTCTCGGTCTATTTGCTGCTTCGCGTCTGCTGGAATGACGCCGTTATATCGACGCATTGCGCCTTCATACGTCAAGTTCCGCAAGTGGTCTGCAGAGGTGCTGCCATCCGGTAGATGTTCGGTCGGATAGCGATAGCGCAGCTCGCTCATGTCGAAGTCACAGCGCTCGGCGATGTCCAACGTGCGGTGCACGGCGTCAGGGATGTCTGCAAAGAGCTGGGCAAATAAATGCGGTGACTTGAGGTCGTGCTCCGTGTTGCCGCACAGCAGCCGGCCGGCGTCGTGAACGGTGACGCCGTGGCGGATGCAGGTCATCACGTCTTGCAGCGGCCGCTGGGCTGGGTTGGCGTAGAGCACCTCGGTGGCGGCGACCAGCGGCAAGCCCCAAGATTCGGCCCTTTGGCGCAGGATCATCTCGGTGCGGCGCTCGTCGGCGAGGCGGTGGCGGGTCAGCAAGGCGTACAGCCGGTCTGAGAACGCCTCGCGCAGGTCTGAGGCGACGCTCTCTGGCGCCTCAACCGCGGTCGAGATCAGGCCCTCGTTGCCACCCCACAGCACGATGAGCCCGCCGGCGTGTTCGCAGACCTCCTCCCACGACACCAGGCAGCTGCCCTTCGGCGCCCGCCGCCGCCCTCTGGTGATGAGCCGGCACAGGTTGGCGTACCCGGCCCGGCTCTCGCAGAGCAACACCACCGAGGAGGCCAGCTCGGAGACGCGGCTGGTGGGGAGGCGTGGATCGTTGGCGAACAGATCTGCGTCGATGGCGCGCTGGTTGGAGGATTGCCGGTGCGCGACCGTGATTTGGCTGCCGATGCGGAGGCGCAGGCCGAGTTCTCGGGCTTTTAGCCAGGCGCGCACGACGCCTTGCACACCGTTGCGGTCGGTGAGGGCGAGGGAGGTGAGACCCATGTGGTGGGCGGTCTCGACGAGCTCGTCGGGTGCGCAGGCGCCTTCTAGGAAGCTGAAGTGGCTTTTGACGTGGAGGGGGGCGTAGCGCATAGTCGTATTATGCAGATGTTTGTCTGCATAACAAGGTGCGTTGGGGGTCGGATGACTACACTTAACACTTGCTTGCAAGTGTTAAGTGTAGTCATCCGACCCCCTCTCATCTTGCAGAGTGCAGAGTAATACTCTACACTCTGCACAGGCGGTTCATCCGAAGGCCGTCGATGTCGAGGTGCCTATGGCCCATCCACTCATCGCACGTTTACGCGCAGCACGGCGCGACTGGACGATGGTCGTCGGTGGACTTCGCGGCGCTACCCCGCCGCCCTTTCACACACGCGATGGCGCGCGTTGGCCGACGACACGGGCTCCGCGCCCAGAAAACCAGCCTCTCAGCGCGCCCAGCGCCGCGGCCTCTCTCTCGCCAGCCTCATTCACCGCCGCGGTGACGGTCCGCCTTGACGGCGTCGAGACACACTTCAGCGTCGCCGCAGGCCTCAGCATCCTCGCTGCCGCGGAAGACGCGGGGGTGCTCCTGCCCCACTCGTGCGCCGTTGGCGGCTGCGGCGCGTGCGCGTGTGTGCTTGTGACCGGCTCGGTGGCCGTACCGGAAGACGCGTGCCTCACCGACGGCGAGCGCGCGGAGGGCCTCATTCTGACCTGCGTCGGCCGCCCCACCAGCCCCATCATCGTCCTGGAGTACGACTAATGGCCGATGCGGACCGAGGCTGGACGCTCAAGATGCGCGACTTGGTCGGTCGGTCTGGGCTTGGCCGTCACGCGATCCACTTCTACATCCAGCAAGGGCTGCTGCCGCCCGGCATGAAGACGGGACGCAACACGGCGAGCTACGGGCCGGAGCACCTCAAGCGCCTGCAGCTTGTGCAGCGGCTGCGCACCGAAGCGTTTCTGCCGCTGCGCGCTATCAAGGCCATTTTTGAGGGGTTGGAGGGCGCCGACGACTTCACCGAAGACCAGATGGCGTTCCTGCGCTCCGTCAAGGATGGCTATCAGCCGCCTCCGTCCGTCGAGCCCGTTCGCTCGGTGCGTGAGCTGGTGCGCAGCGGTGTCATCGCTCGCACGGACCTCGATCGCCTGATCGAGACGCGCCGTGTTCGCAC
>CALENB010000094.1 GCA_937910235.1 uncultured Myxococcales bacterium
GCGCGCGCGGCTTACCATCTTGAACCGTGTCGGTCAACGCAGAGACGTCCTCGACGCGTCAGCCTCAACCACGCCGCAGACGATGCGTTGACGAGTTCTGGGGGGTTCGCCACACTGCAGCCAGCCCGAAAGTGAGAGGCGACATGACGGCGCGTATCGCGTGCAGTTCCAGGAGCGTTAGATGAAGCAGTGCCGATACCCATCCAGCCCAACTGGTCAGTATAGTGAGACAACGTCGACGTTCAGCGGCGCGCTTCCGCTGGCGCTGCTGGTCGTCGTGAGCTTGGCGATCGCGTGCGGGGCCGATCCGGCGACGAGCAACGGCGTGGGGGTGACCTGCGCGGTCGGTGAGACGCTGATGCAAGACAGCCAGGGCAACAAGTTCTGCCAAAAGGCGGGTGACGCTGGGGTCATCGGCGGCACGGACAGCGGCGCAGGGACAGATGTTGCGACCGGAGCCGACACGGCCGGAACCGGTAAGGATGCAGGGTCAACTGGCGGCACGGATGCCGGCGGGGCCGGTTTTGACGGCAGCAGCGCGGGCGTCGACGCGGGCCCAATCGACCCCTGGTGGAGTTGCCCGCCTGTGAAGAAAGCGAGCGGCGCCGAGCACGGCAAAGCCTGCACGAGCCACGCGGACTGCCTGTATGGGAACTGTGTGAAAGGTGGCCACCTCGCCGGGTATGACGACTCGATCTCGTACTGCTCAAAGAACAACGCCTGCACGGGCGGGACCAGCAGCCTAACGACGCCATGCGGCACCGATGACGGTGCACCGAACGGCGTGACGTACAAGTCCGTGTTCGAGAAGAGTAAGTCTGGCGGCAACACCAAGCGCACCAGCGCGGCGCCGGTGAAGGTCTGTGGCCGCGTCTGCAAGAGCAGCGCTGAATGTGCGAGTTGGAACCCGAAGATGCCCGACTGCATGACAAGTTCGACAGACTACGTGTCGCTCGGTACCCAGGGCGTCTGTGGCTACAATCCCCTGAAATAGCCCGTACAATCACCGCTGCGCGCTAGCACCGGAGCGTGGCCGGCTGAGCGGCGCGCCCGCAGGGGACGGCGGCGGCACCGCGCCGACCAGCCACCCTATCCCTTCGCGGTGAACCCCAGCAGCTGATCAATCGTGGCCTGATCGGCCGGCGGAAACGCATAGTTGCTGAAGTCTTCCGGGTAGACCCAGTGGAAGTCGTTCACGTAGCGGCAGGTCAGCTCGCCACCGACGATCCGCGCGGACCACGCGACCAAGCGCACGTCGTAGAGGTCGTACTTGCGGTCGACCGCCAGCCGGGCCTCGTCGCAGACGATCTCGACGCCGAGCGTCGCGAGCAAACAGCGCGCCAACGCCTCCTGCTCCGACTCGCCCGCACGTACGCGCCCGCCAGGGAACTCCCACAGCAGCGGCATCACGGCGTGCGCGTTACGCTGAGCGATCAAGTATCTGCCGTATTGGTCGATGATCTCGGCCGCTACGACCGTCACCCGAGGCGAGGACTGACTCATGGAGGCTCCTGGTGGCGGCTGCGACGCTCTCTTGCCAGAGCAGCGGATCAGCTACGGCCCGCTGTCATCTCAGCCCCAACCCGCCGCGCGCAGTGCGGTGGACGATGGCGGAAGTGCAGGGGAATCGAACCCCCCTGAGACGCTCGTCACGCCTCACACCGGTTTTGAAGACCGGGGAGCTCACCAGAGCCCACGCACCTCCATGCGGCGCGCAAGAAGCCACAGGAATCGTCGCGACGTCAACCAGACGCGAGGCGACCAATCGTGGACTGCGTGCTGCTCAAGCGGGAGCGTCTCCGCGAAAACGCCAGAGGGTCCCGGCGACACACAGGCAACTGAGCAGGACGAGGCCGCCAGCCGCAAACCAGACCTCGAGACCAGCCGTGCCCCATAGGGACAGGTCGGCGTCGAAACCGACGATCGTCGCGACGGATGGACCGGGCGTCAGACGACCCAGAACGCCCGAGACGCTGCCGAGCCCGAGATCCACCAAGACCAGCCAGGCTAGGCCAAGCGCCGCGGCTGGGCGCACCATGGCCGCAAAAAACAGGTACAGCGCCGTGTAGCTCAGCGCGCCGAGCATGACACCGACGAGCACAAAGGGGAGGCGCTCCCATGCGATCGGGAGCGCGACCGCAAACGCTGCGGCTTGCACGCTCGCCACGAGCAGGACAGCAAAACACATGACGATGAAGGCGGTCGCCAAGAAGCGCCCGAGCGGGAGCGCCACTGCGGCACGAGGTCGCAGCAGAAACGCCGAGAGCGCGCCGTGGTCTGCGTCCGCCCGGAGCGCGCGCGTGCCGAACCCGAGCGCGATCAGGCCGATGGCGCGGACACCGAGGGTGCTGAGAAACGTGATCAGCGCGCGCGGCTCGTCGGCGGAGACCCTCGCGATACCAGCGCCCGCCGCGACGACCAGACCAACCAACAGCAAAGCTGGCCAAATGCGCCGTAAGCGCAGGCTCCGGCGTAGGTGGAGCGTGGCATGCAGCGCCACGGCAGCCACCCAGCCAGGGGGTGACGGCAGCGCGATCTCGGGGAGCTCAAATCGTGCGCCGCGGCTCATCGCATCTCCTCGCCGAGCGCGGCGAACAGGCTGACGAGGTCATCGCCCTCCGTCTCGACCTGGTGCACACGCGCGCCTGTGGCCACGACGGCGCTTGGCAGCGCTTGATGCACGGCGGCGAGGCGCTCGGCGCGCACGAGCAGAACGCCGGGCTCGAACTGCAGGGCGCTCATGTCGGTCTCCTGCAACAGCGCACGCGCGAGGCCGCGCGGATCGTCGGTTCGAATGCGCACGGCGGTGCCGCGGGTCCGGAGCAGGGCTCGGATGTCGCCCTGCGTGCCCGCCGCGACGACGCGGCCGCGGTACAGCAAGACCAGCCGCTCCGCGATGGCCTCCACCTCTTCCAAGATGTGACTGCTGACGACGACGCAGGCCCCGCGCGCTGCAGCCTCGCGCATCAACGCGGCGACCTCGATGCGCCACACGGGATCTAGGCCGTTGAGCGGCTCGTCGAGCAGCACCAGGGCGGACGGCAACGCAAACGCTTGCGCCAACTTGACGCGCTGACGCTGACCGCGCGACAGGGTGGAGATCGGCGCGTGGCGCTTCTCGTCTAGTCCCAGCCGCGTCAGCACGTGCGCGGCCCGTTGGTCGGCGTCGTCGGCACCAAGGCCGGCGCAGCGCAGCAACATGGAGACGAACTCCGACGCCGTGTCCTGCACTGGCAGCTGGTCGCCGTCCGACGACATCGCGATCTGATTGGCGAGCGCGGGATCCCAGCGCTGGTGGCCACCTAGCCAAGTGAGGCGGCCAGAGGTCGGTCGGATCAAGCCAGCGGCGAGGCGCAAGAACGTCGTCTTGCCGGCGCCATTTGGCCCCAAAAGGCCGACGAGCCCGGGCTGCAGCGTGAGATTCGCGTCAAGGAGCGCGACGCGTGCGCCGAATCTGCGGGTGCAGCGCTCAAGCCGCAGCACTTCTTGGACGGCGTCGCTCATGAGCGCCCCCGGCCGAGCGGCGGATCGGCGATGAATCGCTCAAGCGTCAGCCAACCAGCGACCGCCAGCACCACCCACAGCGCCAAGCCCGCGCCGGCGTCGAGCAGCACAAACTCGGGCGCGGGCCCCGGGTCGATCAGCTGCAGCGCGAAGGTCAGCGGTGCCTCCAACGCATGGTGCAGGTCCACCGACCGCGCGAGGCTGTTGCGCTTCCAGATCAGCTGTCCAACCCAACTGAGCCCGACGCTGCCGAGCACGCCGCCGCCGTAGAACAGCGGGACCAGCCCGGGGCTGCGCGCGATCACCCCGCAAGCGAGGCCGACCACGGTCGTGAACAGGGCGCCGAGCGCTGACGCGACGATGGCCGCAGCCATAGCGAGCGGCCAGAACGCCCACGGCGCGGCCGCTGGACCGCCCCCACCGGGCTGCAAGCCAAGGGCCATCGCCTGCACGGCGATCAAGATGAACAGCGGGATGAAGAGCCCGGCGGCGACCATGAGCGAGCCGGCGAGCGTGCGTCCGACGAGGTAGTGACGCCGCCGTACCGGCCGAGAGAAGTAGAGCAGGAGCGCGCCGTAGCGAATGTCACGGGCGATCGTGGGCGCCACTAGGCCAGCCTGCAACAACAACGCCCAGGCGAGTCCGACGCGGAAGCTGAGGCCGAGGTTCTGCAAGGCAAACTCGGCCTGCTCGGTCGCTGGTACCGCGAAGGCCTCGACTTGGCTGCGGACCCAGACGTAGATCGACAGGCCAGCGGGCGGCAGCAGGAACGCAAGCCATAGCGCGATGCGCAGCAGTCCATGGCGCAGGTCACGAAGAAAGACCGCGACCAGACCGCGTAGCCGCTCCGAATCGGACGCATGGCCGCCACCCCAGGCGGAGAACCCAGCGGGACGAACAAAGGAGGCGGCCTCGTCGCCCGGGCGTTGCGTCGTCATGGCGCCCCCTCACCGGCGCGCCGCGTCGGATCATCGAGTCGCAGATGGCGCACAAAAGCGTCGGCCATGGCCTCTTGCTGCGGGCGGAAGGAACGAATCCCGACGCCGCAGGTCACCGCCGCCTGCCAGAGCGCGGCCGTATCGCCGGTGGGAAACGTGATCTGCAGGCGGTCGGCGTCGACCTTCACGCTGTGCTGGGTCCGGCGCAGCTCGGTCGCGAGGGCCGCCGCGTCGCCGATCACATCGACGACGTAATGACTCACGACGACGCCGCCGCCCGGCCCTGCCGCGCCATCTTGTGTTACCACGCCGTCTGGCCCTACCACGCCGTCTGGCCCTACCACGCTGTCTGGCCCTACCTCGCTGGCCGCCGCGCCGACGGCATACGCCGCCTGCCGGCCTGCGGCACCAGCACGAAAGCGACTCGTGGGGCCCGAAAATCCAAGCTTTCCGCGGGTCAGGAGGACGACGTGATCGCAGACCTCCTCGACATCGCCGAGCACGTGCGTCGACAACAGCACCGCGGTGCCGGCCTGTCCAACCTCACGGATTAGGTCGAGCATCTCGGCTCGACCAGCGGGATCGAGCCCGGACGTCGGCTCATCCAACAACACCAATCGAGGCCCGTGCACGAGCGCCATGGCGAGCCGCAGCCGCTGTCGCATACCCAGCGAAAAGCCCGAGGCGCTGCGATACCGCGCGTCACTCAGCCCAACCAAGTCCAGCATCTCGTGCGCGCGCGCGAACGCGTCGGTGGGCCCGAGCCCGCAGAGCCGCGCGGCGTGCACCACCTGCTCGATGCCGTTCAGGCCGGGAAACAAGCTGTCGTCTTCGGGCATGAACCCGATCTCGGCGCGGGCCTGCAGCGACGCTTCGGGCAATGGCCAGCCAAGCAGCTCGACGGTCCCCGAGTCGACCGTGTCGAGCCCCAGCAGCAGGCGCATGAGCGTCGATTTGCCGGCGCCGTTAGGCCCTAATAGGCCGACCACGCCGTGTGGCAGCGCTAGACTGATGCCGCGCAGCGCCGCAGTGTCACCGAAGTATTTTGTGACCCCATCGAGGCGGGCGACCGCGGCAGGGGCGTCGGAGGGAGTCATTTCGATCAACACCTAGGCGACGAGAGAGGCGGCAGCATGACACGCGGGTGGCCGCCAGGAAAGCGCGCGAGGACCCCGAGCCGCGCCATTGACAGGCGGTCGCTAACTGTCCGCCGCAGACCATTGACATTGGCCGTGAATCGGCGGTACCCCTAGCCTCGCCAACGGCCCCTCGTCACGCATGGGCACGACAGCCTGTGACGCCCCTTTTTACCCAGATGCCGCGGATATGAGTCCTCGGCCCAGACAAGAATCGGGCGGCACACCGCCCAGGAGAGAAGCCATTATGAAGGTCATGCACATCATTGCCGCCGGCGCTTTCATCGCTGGTGCCCTGACTCTTTCAGGCTGCGGTGGCTCCAAGAAAGCCGCAAAAGCGCAGCCTGCGCCCACGCCAGCAGCCGCGCCCGCCTACCCGGGCTGCGACGCCGACATGCATTGCGCGTCCCACGGGCAGGTTTGTGTGAGCGGGAGCTGCAAGCAGTGCCGCGATCATGGTCAGTGCGCGTCGATGGGCCCATGCGGTCGCTGCGAGGCCAACGCCTGCGTGAAGGTTGCTGGTTGCTGTGCGACGGACACCGACTGCGGCGGCGGCCGGTGTCGTGGCGGCAAGTGCCGCTAAGATAAGTAGTGCCAAACGCTCTGCCCTGAGACGACGCGCCGACCGCCGCTGCGTCCATTTAGGTGGGGTGCGCGACCCAACCGTGTCGCGCGGCCGATCCGTTCGCATCGGTGCTCATCCCGTGGGGTGAGCACCGATGCGTGGCCGATTACCGAATTCTGGAGTCGAACATGCTCGCCCATACTCTTCGCTCGCACCTCGCGCCACTACTCGTTGCCGCCACCCTGTTTCTGGGTGCCTGCGGTCCGACGTATCCCAACTGCGACGGAGACGAAACCTGCAAGCCGAAGGGTGAATATTGCATGGAGAAGAAGTGCGTGCAGTGCCGCCTCACGTCTCATTGCGCCAACGCGGCGACCGACGCCTGCGTGGCTTGCGAGAGCGGCCAGTGCGCGCGCAAAAAGGACTGCTGCGCGAACGCGCTCGACTGTTCGAGCGGCAAGAAGTGCAGCGGTAACCGGTGCGTGAGCGAGTGCGCCAGCGACGCGGACTGCACCGGCGGAAAGGTCTGCAACGAGCAGGGCGCGTGCGCCAGCCCCGACGCAGCAGGCTGCGCCAAGGACAGCGACTGCGGCGACAAGTTGACCTGTAAGGCGGGCAAGTGCGTGAACGCCTCGGGCGAATGCGAGCTAGTGGCCGTCAACTTTGATTTCAACCGAGCCAACTTGAGCAAGGCGGCGCAGGGCTCGATCTCGGCGAATGCGCGTTGCTTCAAGGAGCGCAAGATCAAGAGCGTCACCATCGAAGGACACTGCGACGAGCGGGGCACCGACGCGTACAACTTGGAGCTTGGCAACCGACGCGCGCGTGCGGTGAAGCGGTACCTCCAGAGCGTGTCGCGCGGCATCAAGGTCCGCACCGTGTCGTACGGCAAGGCACAACCCGTCTGCACGGACTCGACTGAAACGTGCTGGTCGGAGAACCGACGCGCGCAGTTCAAGGCTCGGTAGACACGATGGGCGGTCGAGGATGGGCTGCGCTCGGGCGTACCAACGAGCGCGACTTGCGTACGATCGCGCGGTCGTTGTGTGGGTTGCTGACCATCGCGACCGTGGGTGGGTGCGCCACGACCAGCCACGTGACGGCGCTCGAAGCCCGGATTATCAAGCTCGAACGCGACCGCGATGCGCGTTCTCAGCGCTACGACCGCGACCAAAAACGGATGACGCGCCTCCGATCTGAGATCGAGAGCAGCTCCGATTTTCTGCGCCGCAACGGCGCCGTCATGACCACCAAGCTCGACGACCTCGAGGACGCCGTCCGCCGCCAGAAGGGTGCAGACGAGGTGCTCACCCACCGTCTCGCTGACGTCACGCGCGCCGCAAAGGCGGACCACGCGACGTTGGAGAACGTGGATCGGCGCGTCGGCAGGCTCATCGCCGACCTTCGTGACCGCGCCGGCATCACGATCTTGGCTTTGCCTCGCAACTTGCCGGAGCACGCGAACGACTGGGTCAAGCTGGCGGAAGATCGTTTCGGATGGGGCGAAGTGCGCGTGGCAGAGGCGATCTCGAAGGAGTGCCGCAAACGTTTCGCTGGCACGAAGCAGGCGGGGCGCTGCGGGCTCGTGCAGGCGCGGATCGCTTATGAAGAGCATCGGTTTGGCGAAGCGGTCGTCATCTACCAAGCCGTCCATGATGGCCTCGACGGCAAGCCCGTCGCGGAGGTCGGCGCGGCGCTGCTCGGGATCACGGCTTCGCTTGAGGCGGAGGGTAAGTGCAAGCGCGCGAGGGAGATCTTGGGCTACGTGGTGTCGCTCATGAAGCGGGGCACGGCCGCACGCGATGCGAAGGCGTTGCTCAAGAGCCAGAAGCAGCGCTGCACGCCGGGCAAGACCGCGCTCCCGACCCGTACTTCCGGGCAGCTCAAGCGCGCTGCCGAAGAGAAGAAGGCCGCCGAGGCGGCCGCCCAAGCCAAGGCGGAGGCGGAGGCACAAGCGGCCGCGGAGGCCAAACGAAAAGCGGAAGAGGCCGCGATTCAGAACGCTCGGGCAGCCCGCGACGCCAACGAGTCGAAGGAGGCCGAGGCCAAGGCGGAGGCCGCGCGCAGAGCTGCGGCGGATAAGGCCGCAGCGGATAAGGCCACGGCGGATAAGGCCACGGCGGATAAGGCCACGGCGGATAAGGCCGCGGACAAGGCCGCGGCGGATAAGGCCGCGGCGGATAAGGCCGCGGCGGATACGGCCGCGGACAAGGCCGCGGCGGACAAGGCTGCACCCGCCGGTAGCGCCAAGAAGCCGGACGCCAAGAAGCCACACGCCAAGGCGGCCGACGCCAAGAAGCCGGGCGCAAAGAAGCCGGGCGCCAAGAAGCCGGGCGCAAAGAAGCCGGGCGCCAAGAAGCCGGGCGCAAAGCAGCCAGGCGCCAAGAAGCCGGGCGCCAAGCAGCAGGGCGTCAAGAAGCCGGGCGCCCAAACGCCGACGCCGCCTGGGAAGCCCGGCGCTGGCGACGCGAAGGCCGAGACGCCCGCCGAATCTACGACGGACAACAAGCGCGCGCCGACCCAGAAGTCGAAGTGAGCCCCTGGCATCACCCTGGCGCGTGGGACGTGTTGGTCGTCGGCGGTGGACACGCAGGCTGTGAGGCGGCGCTGGCCGCCTCGCGATGCGGTAGCCGCACGCTTTTGGTCACGCAGAGCGTCGATCGCATCGGTTGGATGAGCTGCAACCCCGCGATCGGTGGCGTCGGCAAGTCCCACCTCGTGGCTGAGATCGACGCGCTCGGCGGCGAGATGGCCCGAGTCACCGACAGAGCTGGCGTGCACTACAAGTGGCTCAATCGATCTCGCGGCCCAGCTGTGCACGCCCTGCGCGTGCAATGCGACAAGCTGGCGTATGCGACCGCCATGCGCATGGTGCTTGAGAATCAGCCTAGCCTCGACATCAAGCAGGGTACGGTCGCTCAGCTCTGGCTCGATGACACCGGCGCCGTTCGGGGCGTGATCTCTGGTCACGGCGTCGCCTATAGCGCCCGCACTGTCGTGCTCACGGCAGGGACATTCCTGGCGGCGGTCTGTCACACGGGCGAGGCGCAGGAGGCTGGCGGCCGGGCCGGAGAGGGCGCCGCCAACGACCTCGGTCAGCAGCTGCGGGACGCGGGTGTGCGCACGCGGCGTCACAAGACAGGCACTTGCCCGCGCCTCGACCACCGCACGATCGACTGGGCGCAGTTGACGGTCGATCCAGGCGAGAAGGATCCCACGCCCCTCGCACGCCACGGCGCTCGCCCGGCGCTCGCTCAGATGGACTGTCACGCGGCGAGCACGACGCCAGAAACCCACGCAGTGATCCGGGCGGCGATCCACCGATCACCTCTGTTTTCCGGGCAAATCGGAGGCGCGGGCCCCCGCTACTGCCCGAGCATCGAAGACAAGGTGATGCGGTATCCACAGCGCGAATCGCACGTGCTGTACCTTGAGCGGGAGGGCTGGCAGACGCAGGAGGTCTATCTCAGCGGGCTGTCGACGTCGTTGCCGCCGGATGTGCAGCTCGCGGCTGTTCGCACCGTCGCGGGGCTGGAGCAGGCCGAGATCGTTCGGTTCGGCTACGCCGTGGAGTACGACACCATCGATCCGACACAGCTCGATTCCAGCCTAGCGCTGCCGGCGGTGCCGGGGCTCTATCTGGCGGGTCAGGTCAACGGCACGAGCGGCTACGAAGAGGCCGCCGCGCAAGGGATCGTCGCCGGGCTCGCTGCGGTGGCGCTGGTCCAAGGAAGATCGCAGCCGGTGTGGCCCAGGAGTGAGAGCTACATCGGCGTGCTGGTCGACGACCTGGTGACGCGCGGAGGCGACGAGCCCTACCGCATGTTTACGAGCCGCGCCGAACATCGGCTGCGTCTGCGCACCGGCAACGCCGACCTGCGATTGACACCCACAGGCCGTGCGCTTGGCTTGGTGGGCGATCGGCAAATGGCCATTTTCGAGGCCCACAGGTCCCACCTCGACGTGGGCCGACGGGCGATGGCGGAGGCCCGGCTGACCCCAACCGAGGCGACGCTGGGGCATGTGGAGGCCACGGGCACGGGCACACTGCGTGGGCCTGTGCGGCTCGCGGACCTGCTCAAGCGCCCGGACCTATCTTGGCGCGATGTGCGCATGTTGCTGCCTGACAATATCCTGGCTTTACCGGAGCGGGTGATTGACGAGCTGGTCACGGAGCTGCGCTACGCCGGCTATGTCGACCGCGAGAAGCTGCGCGTCGCGCGGGCGCAGCGCGCGGAGACGGTGACGCTGGCCGCAGACATGGACTACCGGGCGATCGGCGGCTTGAGCGCCGAAGCGATCGAGCTGTTGGAGCGGGTTCGTCCCAAGGACTTGGGGCAAGCGGGCCGGATTCCAGGCCTGACCGCTGGCGCGCTGGAGGCCGTCGCGATTCACATCGAGGTGCGGCGGCGGCGCGCCGCCGGGTCCCTGACGCCCAAAAATCCGGCGTCGCACGGGGATCAGCAGGCCTAGGGTCTCACCCAGGTCCGCCTCGACCTTCAACGACTACGGCGACGGCGACGGCGCTTCGACGGTGGTTTCGGCGGCGGCGCGGCGGCGCTCTTCAGGAGCGCGGCGTACTTGTCTTCCAGCTCCTGACTCGCGAACTTGGTCGACAGCGCCAGGCTATAGCGCGCCTTGCAGGTGACCGAGTCGTCCACTCTGCAAGCGGCGTCGCCGTCGAGCTCAAGCACCCCGGCGATCGCCTTGAGCGCCGCGTCCGCGTCGGCGCGATACACCGAGCTCTTGGGGATGAGTTGGTGCTGCCGGATCGCCTCCCCATACGACTTCTTGGCAAACGCGGCCTCGGCCTTGACGAAGCGCGCGCCGGCCTTCTTCTCCCCGGAGATGCGATTGAGGGCCTGCGTCGGCGTGCTCTCGGTCGGATCGAGTCGGCGCGCCTCTTTGTAGGCCTGCTCGGCCTTGTCCCACTGGCGTCCGTTCATCGCCTCGCGGCCCCGCTCAAGCAGCTGCTCGTACCGCTTCATGCGCTTGTCCCGTTGGCGCTGCAGGACCTCCGCGTCGCGGGCCTCCGTTACTTTCCGAACAGACTCTTGCTGCGCGACGCGTCGAGCAGAGATTGCGGGCGAGATCCAGCGGTCGTAGGCGAACCCGACGATGACGACGAGCCCCGTGATGGCGAGCACAATGACCGCGACGGCGGCCATCTGCGGCAGCACCGACGCCCGCGCGGCTGGCTTTGGACCGTCGTAATAGCTCGGGTAGTCTTCGCCGTAGCTGCTGATCGGGGCCGCCGCGCGAAATCCGCCAGGGCCGGCAGGTGCCTCCTCCGGTGCCCAATCGCCCTGCGGCGCCTCGACGGGCATCTCCTCGCCTTCGACTTGGAAGCCAAAGCCGACGGTGCCGAAACGCACGCGGTCACCGTGACGCAGGTCCTGCACGTCGACGCGACGCTCGTTGACGTAGGTCCCGTTCGAGCTGCGCAGATCTTCGACGACGACGCGGCCGTCGTCGTCTTGGGTGATCTTGGTGTGGATACGCGACACAGACGGGTCATTGATGACCAGCGTGCAGTCCTTGCCGCGCCCGATGAGCGTGGTGGCCCGATTGAGCTCAAAGGACTCGTTGCCGCCATGCACGGGCACGAGGCGGGCGTACGTGGACGGTCCCATCGGCCGCGCAAACGCAGCGCCTTCGATGTGGAGGTAGAAGTCGCCAATCCGAACCTGAGCGCTCCGAGGCAGCTCGGTGACGTTGTAGATCCGCTTGCCGTTAAGCCACACACCGTTGGCGGCCTTCAGGTCTTCGATGTAGCAGCGGCCGTCCAACGTGAAGAGCCGGGCGTGGCGACGGGAGACGTTGTCGGCGGCGAGCACAATGTCGCCGGACTGACTGCGGCCGATGACGAACTCACCATCCTCGAACGAATACTCGTCGACAATCGCGCCGTATTTGTCCTCAATGATGAGCGTGAACATTCGCAGTCCTGCCCTCAGTCTTCGAACTTGATAGCGCGAAGCTCGTCACCGTGACGCACCACTTCGACCACTTGGTCGAGCACCGGACCGTCTGGCGCGTCGGAGAACACGCCGAGGATGTCCAAGGCGGTGGCTGCTCGTGCGCTCGCGGTGTCACGGCCGACGCCAGGGAATCGGACGGCATGGGCGTGTATTGTCCGCGCGATGGCGTCCGCGGCGGTGTGCCCATGAAGCAGGCCCATCCAGGGAGCGAAGCCATCGCAGGTGCGGTCAATCAGAGCCATCAACGCTTCAGCGCCACATGCGCCCAGCAGGATGCGGTCCGGACGCAGGCGATGGGCGATGCCAAGCACCGTCTCGATTCCCGCGGACGCGTCGAGTCGAACCACCTGAGGCTGCTCCAGATGGAGACGCACGCCCTGCTCTGTCACGACGATCCGTTCGTGGCCAGGGATGTGCCGCGCCAGGGCGTTGAGCACGGTGCGCCGCCCCGCACCCGCTGTGCCAACTAAGCCGATACTGCGGCCTGCGAGCAGCAGCGTCTTCAGCTGCTCGGCGGCCTTGGCGGTGACGACGGCGCGCGCGACGAGGTCATCGAGGGTCGGAGCGTCGCCACGGGGTTTGCGGATGAGCAACACAGGGCCGGTCGGACACATCGGCGGCCAGGCGACTCGAATCGTCGTGCCGTCAGCCAGCGTGCCATCGACCCAGGTTGAGGCGTCATCTGTTGTGACGCCGCTCGCGCGCACAAGCCGCTCGGCGGCCGCTGTGAGCCCGGCCTGACTGCTGAATCGCGACTTGGACGCCGTGCGTTCACCTTGCCGCAACAGCCAAATAGCGTCGAATGAGTTCACCTCAATCGTCTCAATCGTCGCGTCGTCGAGCAGCGCCTCTAGCGGCCCCAGGCCAGCGAGCTCGTAGATGAGATCGCGTTTGAGGCGTTCAACGTCCAGATCCCCGCCAAGCTTGTCGCCAGCCGCGCGGTCATCGACGAAGGCGATGACCTGCTCCTCCATGTGGGTCCACTCGGCGTCGCTCAACTGCGCGGCGTCGCCGCGAAGCGCGCTGGCGAGGGCGCCGACCGCCTCGCTATACAACATCGCCAGCGCCGGATAGTGCCCGCTCGCCGCGACCGGTGCGCGGCTGGCCGTGGCGAAGACGGGCGCCCCGTGCCACTCCGATTCTTCCTCTTTGGTCAGGGCCAGCTCGGGTTCGACGACCGGCAGGGAAAAATCCAAGTCGACACCCACGTCGAGCGCTGGCGTGGCCGCAGCTTCGAGGGCACCCGTCAGGCCGTGAATGGGCCCGGTCATGCGGTCGTCCAGCGGATCGACGGCAAACGGGTCGGTCGACGCCACGGCCTCGCCCGACGTAACACCCGCGCTGGCAGCTCGGCGATGCGCGTCAATTTCGCGCCGCGCATGGCTGGCTGCGTCACCGAGCTGGGCGAGGGTGGCCTCTTCGGGCGCCTCAAACGCCGCGGCGACCGGTAGCGCGTCAAAGCCGTCGTGGCCGAAAGCGCCATCGAGACCGCCATCGTCAAACGAAGCGTGGGCAGCGCCACCCAGATCCAGGTCGTCGCCGCGACCGAAGGCCGCGGTGCCGCCAAAATCGATGTCGGCGCCGTCACCCAGAGGGCCCTCGTGCATCACAGTCGCGTCCAACGCGGCGGCTTCCGAGAGGAATCCGGCGCGGCTGGGTTCGCCTGCATCTACGGTCAGATCGACTTGAAAGTCGGGATCGGCGGCGTGTGACGGTTGCCCGAGATCGTAGTACTGCATGACAAAGTCACCGAGGTAGACCTTGTCTTCCGAACCGACTTCAACGGGCGTAGCGATACGGTGACCGTTCACGTAGGTGCCGTTTGTGCTGCCTAGATCCTCGACGATAAATCGCGCGCCGTGGACGCGTACCAACGCGTGGCGCTTGGATATGTTCTGCTTGGGCAAAATGACATCGTTGCCCTTGACCCGGCCGACCATGATCTCAGGTTTATCGAAGTGAAAGGTGTACACCTGCCCACTCTTCTCTCGGATCGTGACGCTGAACATCCTACCTCCGGATCGCTCCCCATGGTCGGCAACGAACCTTTCATCGTCAAGCGGACGCGAGGCCGTGTCGCGCTGTACTGCTGGGATCACCGTGAAACCGTTGGCAGCGCATCGACCAATTCGGCGGCCTCCAGGCCCCAAGGCGCGGAGAGCGCTGCGATACCGGCTGCTCCGGCCGCGAACGCGAGCCGAGCGTGCGGGCCGTCCACTCCGCCAAGCGCGACGATCAAGCGTGGCCATCGATTGCACGCCGACGCGAGCGCCGCCTGGCCGAGGCCGCGATGGCCCACCTTCGACCGAGTCGGCCAGATGGGTGACAGGGTGCAGGCGTCCGCGCCCTCGGCGATGCGCGCCGCCAGCCCGGCCTCATCGTGACACGAACCCAGCACGCGAGCGCCTGAACCAGCAAATGCGGACAGCGGCCCGGCACGCTCGGGGATCTGCAGCCAGTCGACGGCCAACGGCGCGAGGCTGGCGAGCAGGTAGTCCGGGGTGCAGCCGCGCTCTGTGCCGCCGACGTTCACGCCCAGCCTGCCGTCCGCGGCGACGACCAGCGGCGCCACGGCGTTCGCGGCCGCGACGATCTCAGCTGCGTTCGCACCCGGCAGACGCACCACGATCACGACCCGTGGCGCGCATGCACCCGCCAGCGCCAACAGCCGCCGCGCCGCCGCCAAATCGCCCGACCACAGCGCAAACAACATGCCGGTCTGCTGACGACCGACGGCGCGCGCGTTCAAACGAGCAACCCATCGAGTGGAGAGGAGGCCGTCGCGTAGCGCTTCCGAGGCATGCGGCCCGCGCGGGCGGCGAGACGACCCGCCTGCACAGCGAAGCGCATCGCCCGAGCCATGGCGATGGGATCGTCCGCGGCCGCGATCGCGCTGTTCATCAGCACCGCCGTGCACCCCAACTCCAGGGCGATCGCCGCATCCGACGCGGTGCCAACGCCAGCATCGACGATCACCGGCACGGAGACCTCCTCGAGGATCAGGCGCAAGTTGTGCGGATTGCGGATACCGAGACCGCTCCCAATCGGGGCGGCCAGCGGCATCACCGCGGCGACCCCAGCGTCCTCGAGGCGGCGACACACGACCACGTCATCGCCGCAGTAGGCGAACACCACGAACCCCGCCTCAGCCAGCCGCCCGGCGGCCCGCAGCGTCTCCTCATTGTCCGGATACAGCGTCTTTGCGCAGCCGATCACCTCAAGCTTGAGCAGGTTCCCCATGCCCGCCTCTCGCGCTAAATGTGCGGTGCGGATGGCGTCTTCGGCGGTGTAGCAGCCTGCGGTGTTCGGCAGCAGGGTGTGGCGGTCCAGATCGACGGCGTCGAGCACACTTGGCGCGTTCGCGGTTAGATCGACGCGGCGCAGCGCGACGGTGACCAGCTCTGCGCCGCTCTCGTCGATCGCGCGACGCGCCTGGGCGACGGTGGCGTACCGCCCGGTGCCAACCAGCAGCCGCGACGAGAACGTGTGACCGCCAACCTGCCAGGGGTCGTCAACGTCGACCAGCGAGGCGGCGTCCAGCGAAAGTCGCGGGTCGGAGACGATTGCGCGCATGAACACCCTCCCACACGCCCCAACAGCGGGGTCGTGGCCAGACCCTGGCGCGAATCGCGCAGATGAACAAGCGCGGCTGCAAGTTGCGGGCGGCGGGGGTGCAGCCGTATGCTGTCGCGCCGGAAGACCAGCCTCGTAGGAGCCCCGTGTCGATCATTCGCAAGCCGCCCAGCCAAACCCCACGTGCCGACCGTCCCGCCGCCCCAGCCAGCGACGCGGCCGCCGATCGCCGCGACGCCGCTGGACTAGCGGCTGATCTAGCCTGGTTGCGGAGCCTCCGTGTCGCGTTGGTGCACGACTGGCTGGTGACGCTGCGCGGCGGCGAGCGAGTGCTCGACGCCTTCTGTGAGCTGTTTCCAAACGCCACCATCCACACGCTGGTTCGCCGGCCCGGCGTCGCGACGCCACGCATCGAGGCGATGCAGCACGCGCCGAGCTTCGCAGACCGCGTCCCGGGCGCGCATCGTCATCACCGCTGGCTGCTGCCGCTGTATCCGAGCGCGATCGAGCGGGTGCCGGTGTTGGATTGCGACTTGATCCTGTCGTCGAGCCACTGCGTCGCCAAAGCCGTGATTCCGGGCCCTGGCGCTGTGCACGTCTGCTACAGCCACACCCCGGTCCGGTACGCGTGGGATCGCACGGACGACTACCTGCGTGGCACCAACTCAGCGCTGGCGATGGCTGCGCCGGTGCTGGGCGCAGCGGCGCGCTGGCTCCGCGGCTATGACCTCTCGACGCTCGATCGCGTCGATGCGTTCGTGGCGAACAGCGACAATACAGCGGGGAAGATCAAGCGCTTCTATGGTCGCGACGCCGCCGTCGTGCCGCCGCCCGTGGAGACCGATCGATTTAGTCACATCGAACGCCATCCAGCTGGGTACGACCTCGTCTTGTCGGGCCTCGTGCCCTACAAACGTGTGGATCTCGCCGTGGCCGCGTACGCCGAACTTCCGGAGCGACGGCTCGTCGTGGTCGGCGATGGCCCAGAGCTGGAGCGCTTGCGCAGGTTGGCGCCGCCGAACGTCACGCTGCGTGGCCGTGTTCCAGAATCCGAGCTGACAGACTGCTATCGCGGCGCAGAGTTGTTGGTGTTTCCCGGCGAAGAGGACTTCGGCATCGTGCCGTTGGAGGCGCAGGCGTGTGGTATTCCCGTGGTGGCGTATGGCCGCGGCGGCGCGCTTGAGAGCGTCGTCGACGGTGAAACAGGCGTCTACTTCTACGAGCCCACCCCGGGCTGCCTCGCCGCGGCGATTCGTGACCTCGCCGCACGGGGCGTCAATCCTGCGGCATGTCGCACGAATGCTGGGCGTTTTCGCCGACAGCTGTTCCTCGAACGCATGATCGCCGAGCTCGTCGCCGCCATGCATGCCAGCGACGCGCGGGCCCGCGGCGCACGATTGGCGGCCGCGACGCGAGGCAGCGCGGCGCCATGAGCGACAGCAGCTGGGCGCTAACAGGAAAAATCCGCCGAAATATCGCCTGGAAGTTGCTCGGCACAGCTATCGAGAAGGGTCTGCGCCTCGGCCTGGTCGTCCTCGCCGCGCGTATGCTTGGCCCAGACACCTGGGGTCGCTACACCTACGCCCTGACCCTCGCGTTGATGGTCGTGCAGCTGACCGATCTTGGCCTGTCGCTGTTCTTGTCGCGCGAGATCGCCCGCACTGGCCGGGCCGACGGCCGCTTCATCGGCGAGGTGCTCGGCCTCAAGGCCGCCTTGGCCCTGGGCTACGTCGCGCTGTTCTCTGGGATCGTGATCGCGCACCGCTCCGAGCCCATGGTCGCCGCGGCGCTCGCCCTGTGCGGCGTGATCGCGCTGGCGCAGACCGCGTTGGAGGCGGCGTTGCACGTCTTTCGCGGCGTCCAGGATCTCTCACTGGAGGCACGCGCGACGACCGCGCAGGCTGGTATTCAGGTCGGATTCGGCGGCGCTGCGCTCGGTGCAGTCTGGTTGTTTTGGCGCGCGGCGACGCCCGACTCGGCGATGCTGCTGTACGTCGCCGCGCTGGCTGTCTCCAACGTGATCGCCGCTGGTTTCGCCTGGCGTATGGCGGCGCGGATCGCCGCGCCGCGGCTGCGGCTGAGTCGGGCGATGGCGGCGCGGTTCCGGCGCGAGGTGTTGCCGCTCGGCATCGCGATCGTCGCGAGTCTGCTCTACTACAAGGTCGATGTGCCGATGATTCGAGCCATCCACGGCGACACCGAGACCGGCCTCTACACCGCGGGCTACAAGCTGCTGGAGGTGCTGGCGATCGTACCGTCGATCCTGCTTGCGGCGACGTTTCCAGCCCTCAGCGATGCCGTGATTCGGCAACCCAAGCGCGCGCTCGCCCTGCACAAGGCCGCGCTGCGCTGGTTGCTGCTCGCTGGCGGCGCGGGGGCCATGGTGCTGGTGATCGCGCCGGAGCTCATCATCGCGCTGCTGTACGGCGATCGCTTCGACAACGCCGCGCCAGTGCTCCGCGCCCTCGCGCCAAGCGTCGTCCTGATGTTTCTCAACTACCTCGAGACGCACATGCTGGTCGCCCTCGGCCTGGTGCGACAACAGATGTGGATCTCACTGAGCCTCATCGCGGTCAACGTCGGACTCAACGCCTGGTGGATTCCGCGATGGGGAGGCGCTGGTGCGGCGATCGCCACCGCCGTCACCGAGCTCTGTCTGTTTGTCGCCATCGCCCCGCTGGTGCAGCGTGATCTCGCGCGTCGCATTCGGGAGCACCAGCCATGATCGACGTGCCATGGCCAGACTCCGTCTCGTCCGGGACACAGCGTCGCCTCCAAGCGGCCGCGTGGTCCATGGCCGCCGTGGTCGGCTTGGGACCGCTTGAGCTACGCCATGCGACCGTCCGGATCGCCGGGTTGACGGTCTCGTCCGTGGAGCTGCTGGCGAGCGTCGCGATCCTGTGTGGGGCGATGGCGGTCTGGGGGCTCCGACGCGAAGGACACCTCGCGCGACGTCTGACCCACCCCTTGATGATCGCGCTCGCGGCGTGGGCGGCGCTGCATCTCGCCAGCGCGCTGTGGTCGAACGACCCGCTGTACTCCCTGAAATTCGGCCTGCGAGTCACCGGCGGGGTCGCCCTGGCGGTGACGTGCTCAGCGCTCGGGCACTTGGGCCGCTTCCGCAGAATCGTGACGTTCGGGCTGCTTGCCGGTCTCGCCATGATCACGGCGCTAGCCATCGCCGAACGCGGGCTCGGGCGCACATTCGAACCCGTGCTGCAGCTGTTTCGCGACGAACCCACCTGGATGCTGGGAGAGCCGCGGCTCTCGACCGTATTTTATCACGCCAACACCCTCGCGGCGTATCTCGAGCTGGCGCTGCCTTTTCTGTTGGTGGCGCCGTGGTTAACCGGCCTGCCTCCGCAGCGGCGTTGGGCGCTGCTGCTCTGGACCGCCGCTGGTGGCGCCATGCTCAGCCTGACCTACTCGCGCGCAGGCCTGCTCGCCGGGGTGCTCGCCAGTCTCGTGCTGGCGGCGACCGCGCGTCGCACGCGGACCGAGCCTCGACTGGCGCGGGCCGCCTTCGTGTTTGCCGGCCTGCTGTCCATCGCCTTCCTGGCCAACCCCGACATGCGCGCGCGACTCGGGATGGGCAAGCGGGAGTACCGAGTTCGCTACGAGTTTGGCGGCCCATGCGAGGGCCCGGCCGCCGGCGAGGTGCAGGTGCCGCTCACGCTGACCAATGTCGGGGAGTGGCCGATCTCCGATCGTCACGCGCCCGGCGAGGTCGGCTATCTGATCTGGCCAAGAGAGGGCGAGCCCGTCGCTCGGGCGTTTCGCTATCGCAAGCTGCCTGCGCTGCGGCGCGGCGACAGGTTCGAGACCGTGCTCGACGTGCATCTACCCGACAAGCCAGGCCCCTGGTCCCTGGTTGTCGACATCCGACGAAAGGGGGTGATCTGGCTCAGCGCCGTCGGCACGGAGGTGGGTCGAACCACGTGTACGGTGCAGCAGGGACCGGACTCTGGGCCCATCGATCCAAGCGTCAAGCTGCGCGCGACGTCAGATATCCACCTGCAACACCGGCCGCTTGAGCTGGCGCGGCGGCACTACTGGCAGGCCGCCCTTCGCTTGCTGACGGAGCGGCCGTGGCTCGGTCATGGCGCCGATCGGTATCGCATGTCGTATGGCCGGCTGGTTCCGGCAGCGGCCTGGGACGGTCGCGCGCGCGCCCACTCGGTGATCCTGGAGACCGCGGCCGATCTCGGCCTGCTCGGCCTGCTCGTGTTGGGCCTGCTCATCGGCAGCGTCGCGGCGTGCATGCGGCCGAACCTGATGATGGCGGCCGGGGCGAGTCGCATCTCCACCGCGGCCGCGATCGCCCTGGTGGGATTCGGCCTGCACAGCCTAGTCGACTATTTTCTCGGCTATACACAGATCCTCTTGGTGGTGTGGCCCATCGTTGGCCTCGCCACCGCCGCCACGAATCGGGAGTCCGCGCGATGAACGAGACCATCACCATTCAGCTCAATGGCGACACCATGACCGTGCAGCGTGGCACGACGATCACTGCGCTGCTCGGCGCGCTTCACATCGACCCGAAGCGCATCGCGGTCGAACGAAACCGCGTGGTCATCCGCCGCTGTGATCACGCCACGGTGGGACTGGACGACGGCGACGAGATCGAGATCGTCACGTTTGTTGGTGGGGGTTGAATCCGCCCGGAGGCGAACGGTCCGACGACCCGTCAATCAGCTGCCCCACGGCCAAAGGATGCGCAGCCAAAGCGGCCGTGGCGCCCGCCGCGCTGCCGCATACGCCGCGGCGTCGGCGACGTGGAGCACCGTGTCACTCTGCAGCACCGCCTGCGCCAATCCGTCGAGCGGATGGCCCAGAGATACGGGTAGCACCGCCAACTCGACGACACGCGCGCCAGGATTCGCGGCCATCGCGGCGGCCACCGATCGCTGCACGGCCTCGGCGAGCGGTCCCAAAATCGCCTCCGGCCCAACCCCGCGGCGCAGAAAGACGACAAGCACTTCACTCGGCGGCTGCCCTGGGAACGCGATGACCGGTACGCAGGCAAAGGCGATCTCGCTTCGGTCCTGGACCACGTCACGAAGGGCCAACTCCACCGACACCGGCATCGGTTGCGCGGGCGCACCAACCTGAATCTCGCTACCCGCCCCGATGGTCCGCCGCTCGCCCATGGTCGCCTCCCTTCCGCCGCGATGACGGTCAACCACAGCATGTGGCACGGGCCGTGCACCACACAAGGGCTGAGGCGCACCGACAACGTTGCACCTATCCGGCTGGAAACTAAGGGTTTCTAGCGAGTTCTCTCAGAAGACCGCATCTCACTCGCCGGCCGCAAGCGGCCCATGTTCGGAGCACGCGTGCTCCAGCTCAGTGGCGCAATTTCTTGCGCACCGTGATCGCGATGGTAGATCCATTGGTAATTACGCGGAGTTAGATGCGTGGTCTGGCGACCCCACCGGGGGTCGAGTGAGATGGAGCACAGCTGCTCCACAGGTCAGGAGGCAGGTTTCATGCGGTCGCCACTATGCGTTGTAGACATCAACAACTTCTTCTCATCGACCGGCGGCGGCGTGCGCCGCTATCACCTTGAGAAGTTGCAGGCGCTGAGCGACGACCCGCGGCTCGACTATCACGTGATCGTGCCGAGTGACCGAGACGAGGTGGAGCACTACGGTCGGGCGACGATCCACCATGTGCCAGCCGCCAACGCGCTGGGCACCGGCTATCGCTTCATCCTCAACCCGATCCGCCTGCGGCGCTTGTTCCTGCGGCTGCAGCCCGATGTGATCGAGGTTGGCAGCCCGTACGTCTTGCCCGATTTGGTGCGGTGGGCTGCCCGCGGCCTGGACTGCGCGATCGTCGGCTTCTGGCACGCTCACTACCCCGTCGCGTACGCGAGTCGCCCGCTCTCCCGCCGCTCTCCGGCGCTGGGCAAGGCTGCCGAGCGTCTTGGCTGGTGGTGGGCGCAACGCACCTACGGCCGCTTTGATGCAACGCTAGCGGCCGCCAGCTGCGTGCGTCAGACGCTTGAAGAGAAAGGCGTGTCTGACGTGTCGGTCACGCCGCTGGGTGTCGATCTGCAGCTGTTCACGCCAACGCGCCGCGATCCCGCGTTGCGTGAGTCGTGGGGCGTCAGCGACAGCGATGTGGTGATGGCCTTCCCCCACCGGTTATGTGAGGAGAAGAACCTCGGCGCGTTCGTCGATGCCTATGAGCGTCTGCGCGCGATGACCGACCAGCGCGCGGTCCTCGTGTTTGCCGGGCGTGGTCCCGACGTGGCCCTGGTGGAGGATCTGGTCGCCCGCTATCCAGGCGACGTGCACTACGTCGGTTACTTGCCGCAGCGGGAAGACATGGCGCGGCTGCTGGCGTCCGTTGATGTGGTGGCTGCGCTGTCGCCGACAGAGACGTTTGGGCTCTCCGCGGCAGAGGCCATGGCCGCGGGCAACGCCCTCATTGGCAGCGAAGAGCTGTCCGTCGGCGAGATGCTCCAGGACTCGCGCGCAGGCATCACCGTGCGAGACGGCGACGCGGCCGGTATCGCGGACGCGTGGCTGGAGCTGCTGCGCCCCGGCCGTGCTCAGTTGCTGGGCGCTCGCGCGCACACGTTTGCCAATCAGCACTTCTCGTGGGGACAGACCTTCGAGCGCATTCTTCAGGTGTACGAAGACACCTCGGGTCGCGCAGCTGTGGCGGAGAGACCGCGTGTCGCCCCCCTCGCGGCGAGCGGCAGGGTTGGCAACTGGGGTGCTGGGATCACGCGTTTGCTCGCTGATGACGGTCGTCGTGCACCCACGCAAAACACGCGTGCCGTCGCTAAAACTGGCGCCGGCCGGCGGAGCGCGTAAAACAACGGGTAGACCTTGCGCTCTAGCCGAATCGAGGGTAGACAGCCGCGCTTGAACAAAAACTGACACCCGCAGTGGGTGGTCTGAAGAAGCTGGACGCACCTGTCGCGTCCTCCAGGAGTGACACAATGAAGAAGGCGACCGTCCAGTTCGCGGCTCTCTTTGCGATCGTGGCGATGACCACCGCATGCGGAACCGAGACCACCACCCCCAC
>CALENB010000095.1 GCA_937910235.1 uncultured Myxococcales bacterium
CGACAGCGTCATGCCGCCACCGCGACCGCCAGCCAATGTAGACTGGGTGATCATGGAGTCGACGTATGGCGGCCGGACGCACGACGACACGGATCCGGTGGAAGCCCTCGCGGCGATCGTGCGAAAGACGGTCGCGCGGCAGGGGGTGCTGCTGATTCCTGCGTTCGCGGTCGGTCGCACTCAGGCGGTGATGCACGCTCTGCAGCAAGTCTTCGACCGAGGCCTCGCGCCCACAACCGAGGTGTTCGTCAACAGCCCCATGGCCACCGATGTCACCGAGCTCTACCTGCGCCACCACGAGCTGCACCGCCTCAGCGAAACGGCGACACGCACGCTCTGCCGCGGCGTCACTTTTGTTCGCAGCGTTGAAGAGTCCAAGCGCCTCAATGAGCGCTCGGGGCCGATGATTATCGTGTCTGCGAGCGGGATGCTCACCGGCGGGCGGGTGCTGCATCATCTTCGCGCCTTCGCGTCGGACCCCCGCAATACGATCTTGCTCACTGGCTACCAAGCGCCGGGCACGCGTGGCGCATCGCTCGTCGGTGGCGCCGCCGAGATCAAAATCCATGGCGAATACGTACCGATTCGCGCTGAGGTGGCACAGCTCCACGTGTTCTCGGCGCACGCGGATGAGCCCGGGCTGGTCGCCTGGTTGGGTCGCGCCAGCCCGCCGCCGCGTGGGGTGTTGCTGGTCCACGGAGAAGCGGTGGCCGCTGACGCGCTGCGTGTGAAGCTTCGCGAGACGCTGCACATCGACGCGCGGGCGCCGGACTACCTGGAAGTGGTGGACTTGAGCGCGACCTGAATTTGTCCGCGCACGCAGCTACGGCCCCGGAGAATCAACGTGTTTGGCATTATCGAGACGGTCGAAGGCAGCGTCGTCGACGTCAGATTTCCGCCGACTGAAGAGCCAGCGTATCGGGAGGCGCTGCGAATCGAGCTAGGGCCGGGATCCGAGCTGTTCTTGGAGGTCCATGGGCATTCGGAGCCGGGCCTAGTCCGCGCCCTGGCCCTGTCGCCGACGGCCGGGCTTCGCCGTGGTCAGCAGGTGGAGCGGACAGGTCGTCCTCTCGATATTCCCGTGGGCGAGCAGCTCTTCGGGCGCGTGATCGACTGTATCGGCACCCCGCTCGACGGAGGCGCACCGCTGCAGACCCGTGAGCGGAGGAGCCTGCATCGTAACCCGCCAGCGCTGCATCGCCACCTGCCAGGGCTTGAGCCGCTGCAGACAGGCATCAAGGTCATCGACTTGCTCTGTCCCTTCGCCCGTGGCGGGAAAACCGGCCTGTTTGGCGGCGCCGGAGTCGGCAAGACCGTGCTGCTGATGGAGTTCATCTCCACAATCGCCGATCGCTACGCCGGTGTGCCGGTGTTCGCGGGCGTCGGCGAGCGGATTCGCGAGGGCCACGAGCTGTGGAATGAGTTCAGTGAGAGCGGCCTCATGGAGCGCACCGTCATGGTCTTTGGTCAGATGGACGCTCCCCCGGGCGCCCGCCTGCGTGTGATCCACGCCGCCTTGACGGTCTCGGAGTGGTTTCGTGACGTCCAAGGCCGCGAGGTGTTGCTGCTGGTCGATAACATCTTTCGGTTTGTGCAGGCTGGGATGGAGACGAGCGCCATGCTCGGCCGGCTGCCGTCACGGGTGGGCTATCAGCCGACCCTGGCGACGGAGCTCGCCGAGGTCGAAGAGCGCATCTCCAGCACGGCCGACGGTACAATCACGAGCATCCAGGCGGTGTATGTGCCCGCGGATGACCTCAACGATCCGGGCGCAGCGACGGTGATGGGCCATCTGGACGCGCGGGTTGTGCTCTCGCGCGCACGCGCCGCGGCCGGTCTCTATCCTGCGGTCGATCCGCTGCGTTCGCAGTCCCGACTGCTGGCAGCCGACGTGGTGGGTGAGCGCCACGCGCAGACCGCTGAGGCCGTCGTGCGGACGCTCTCCCGCTACAAGGAGCTGGAAGATGTGATCGCGATGCTGGGTCTGGACGAGCTCTCGCCCGAGGACCGGCGCGCCGTTGCGCGTGCGCGTCGTCTGGAGCGGTTCCTGACGCAGCCCTTCATCGTCTCGGAGCCATTTACCGGCCGAAAAGGCGCGCGGGTCCCTCTCCCTGAGACCATCACGGGGTGCGAGCGGATCCTCACCGGTGAGTTCGACGATATCGACGAACAGCGTCTCTATATGCTCGGCGGCGTCGCTGATCTCGACCGGCTCGTGCGATGAGCCTCCCGACCCTGATCCTGGAAGTCCGGACACCCGAGGGGGTGTTGCTGCGTCAGGAGGTCAACGCGATCCGCGCGGAGGACCGCAGCGGCTGGTTTGGAGTCCTGCCGTCGCGCGCCGACGTTATCGCCGTGCTGCCGCCGGGGTTGTTGGCGTTTCGCGACGCCGAGGGGGAGGGCTTTGTCGCGCTGGCCGGGGGCATGCTGGAGCTGAAACACCGAGTTTGTCGCGTGATCACGCTTGAAGCGACCGTCGCTCGCGAATTGGACGACCTCGCCGACGCGCTCGCTCGCCAGTCGCAGCGTCGTCGCGACCGAGCGGAGGTGCACCGAGGGGTCGTCCGAGATCTCGCGCGTGAGGCGCTGCGTCGATTGTTGCGGGAGGGCGCATGACCGCACCCGACCAGGACCACGGCGTCGAAGCGCCGCGTGAAGGCGCCGAGGACGACAGGCGCGAAGATGACGCGCTCGTCGCAGCCGTCCGTGCCAAGGCCGACCGCATGGCCCGCGCTCGTCGTGACAAGCGCTCGGTCTGGGTCGTGCTCGCCCACGCCGGCGCCATCGGCTGGCAGTTCATCCTGCCGTTTGTCGGATTCACGCTGATTGGCCACGGAATCAGCCAGATCGTGGACTCATAGATGCCTACTTTGCTCGGGAACTTG
>CALENB010000096.1 GCA_937910235.1 uncultured Myxococcales bacterium
AACAGGCAGGCCATACACCAACTTGTTGAGACCGTCGTCCTCCATAGTCCGAGTGTCAATATCGTTGTCTTCTCAGGGGCGTTCCCTGGTATGGAGGTCGCATTCGGCAAGCCCTTTGATGAAGTTTTTGAGATTCCAGCGCTGACCGTCGACGAGACCAAGCGAGACATCCGCAACAACTACCGTCTTGACTCGAATGGCGTGGATCGATTCTGGTCGTGGATTCAACACAATGGCCTGGACCAAATCAGTGAAGACGGTCGGACTTACGAGTTCCTCTCGACGTTTCACGCGATCAAGGCAGCCAACCAAGTGCGCATCGAGTCGACCGACAATGACGGCAGAACTCGGCCCGAGTGGGGCCGGTTTCAGGTCCTTCAGCACCTCTTGCTGGCCCAACTTCGCCGGGTCGCCCAGCCGCCAGGCGGTTCGGACAGTTTGTTGTCGTGGCTCGATGATGTCTCAACAACCTCGCCGGCCAACAAAATCCGATCGAACGCGCTCGATATGTGCTGGTCCCTGACTCAATGCAAGCGCTCGGCGCGAGCCAGGAAGATCTCCGACGAGGGCGCGTGCGACAGACTCCATTCAGTCGCAGCAATGTGGCGGCGCGCTGGCGCTGACCGGTATTGTGTCGGCCAACCTGAATTGAGATCCCTGTTGTGGACGCGTGCGCTCGGCCGCGCTGTGGCCAAAAATGGCGTGTCATCCTGCGCAACGCTGTTGTCTGCGGATACCGGACAGTTGCGGAGCATGGCCAGCCTTGTCGCAAGTGAATCGACCGCCGCGGTCTGCCTGCCGGAGCTCGTTGGTGGGCTGTGTGGAAGACTCATGCCTGCTGCGATTGCGCATGTGCTCATGCCCGCACGGGCGGAGGTGCTGCGGGCGCTTGAATCACGGAAAATGGCGACGGAAGTCGACAAACCACCGAAGTCAGCTTCAATTTTGGCGCGCGATGATTGCGTCTTTGCGGTTGCGCAGGCGCTGCAAGCTGTGAGGGCGGGGGCGCTTGACGGTGATGCGACCGCCAAACACTGACCGCGTCTTGATCGAGCCACGGACAGTCATTTCTTCGATCTTGACGGTGGTACGCGTTCTCAATCCGCGTCCCGCTGGGTCGACTCCGTTACGCGCTGGCTCGGCGGCGATTCATGGACCCGGGCGCACCTCTCCTGGGCAAACACAGCCCACACGGAAGCCAACCGCAGAGGTTGCGCGCTACAGGATGACAATCATGGACGCTACCAAGCTACTCGACGACGCCATCGCCGAAGTCGATCTATTCGACGCTGACGCCTTCGTCGTCACCATCAGGGTCGGCGCGGTCATCTACGGCGCCGTCAGCAGGCAGTTCGTGGCTCGATATCCCCATCCCTGTCGTTGCTTGGGGTGAGAGCATCGGACCGGTGGCGCTGCCAGACGATCGCTTCGTGGTCTTCACCTGCCTGTGGTCCGAGGCCGAGGACGGTGAGGGTTATCCAGACCGTGTGATCACGATCTGCACCTCGTCGGCGGTGCGCCTCGCCGGCATGGCCGGTCTCAACCAGGCCGCGCTGCCGCTCATCGGCGGTAACAAACGCTCGGCGCGCAAGCCAGCGATGGGCCGTGGTCTTCAGCGGGCGCTCGCGCTCTTGGAGCGCCATGAACATGACATCGAGGTGATCGTAGCCACGGGCGCCAGCGTCCAGTCGCGCTGATTTACCGCCGCTGAGCCGCCGCCGCTCGTCCGCGAAATAACGACGGACGAGCGTTCGCAGCGCCGACTTACGTCAGATGTCCTACCGCTCATGCGTCGTACGCCTTGCCGGTGGCGAAGTCGCCCGTGGCCCGGTCCGTGGTCGCCTGCACGGCGCGAGCATGAGCACGAAGGCGCAGCCCACAGCGTCAAGAGCTTGGTGCAGGAGTTCATGCATGACGAGCGGCGGCGCACCTTTGGGGCCGGGTTCCCGGGGTTTTTGCGACCGAGTCGTAGCCCTGTGCCCGCGGTCCCCCCCCGTTGTTCGCGCTTGGATTGGCCCGTAGTCTTTGAGGATAGGAGTCCGCAATGAGAGAAGTTTCTCATATCTTCAAGAAAGGTGGCCGCCTTCTTGACGAGGCTAAGAGAGAGTTCCCAGAATATTCAGCATTTACCGAGTACCTAGCACTGCGAGTCAGGGAAGCGAACGGATCTATTGAAGTGATCAGGATCCTCTGCGAGTACCTCAAGATGGCTGCTCCAGACCCAAGCCCAGTCACCTTGGAGTCGATTGTTCGACTTGCGGTCGAAAGAAACGCTGCGCAGACAACTCGTGTGTATCAAGAGCTTTCGAGACATGGCGTTGATTCGCTTGGTCTCAGCATGTCCCTTAGTCTGAGATTATGTGGCACGATCCATGTGGGTGACGCCAAAATTGGGCGACACTGTACGGGTTCGATGAATCAAGCGGTCGATCGAGACCATGTATCTGATTATGCGGCGATCTTTATCTGCGCACTCGCCATGCTCACGGGGCTTGAGATGGATCCCAGAGATGAGGCGACCTGAAGTCCTTTGCGATCGCCCTGTCGGGGCCACGACTCGTTGCCTTCCTACCTGCGTATTGCTCGCGCGCGACCAATGTCGGCTGCCGGATTGGCGAAGCTATAGCACGACGCCGCGTACAAGACGCCAAAGCGGCAATCCAGGGTAATTCGTGGTCGAGCGCGTTCTTCACCTCGTCGCCCACGCTATTTTGTGAAGGGATAAGTGAGCCCACTCACTAGTCTTCGCGATCTGAGGACGTCGCCTCAAAGACCCTGACGAACTCCAAAGCGCTGTCCGCGTCGTACAGCACACACACAAGCCGCTTGAGTGACCCAGTGGTGTTCGCACGGTTCTCGACGGCCGCCCGGAGCAGCTCCGCGCAGACCGAGACCGTCAGACCACCGGTGCCCGTGCCGAGCGCCGGCATCGCGAGGCTCTCCACGTCTAGCTCGTCGGCGAGCTCAAGGCTGCGCTGCAATGAGCGGGAGATGACCTCCGGGCTGCCTGAGGCCGTCGAGGCATGCAGCAGCAGGTTGGTCATCGGTAGGCCGTACGAGCCGGTCGCGACGACGGCGCCGGCTTCAATTGGTCCGCGGCGGGTCATCTCCGCCTGCAGCGCTTCCGGCATGGCGGCCGCGCGGCGGATCGCACCCGAGACTCCCGCACCGAGGCGTAGTTGGCAGTTGGATGCGTTCACAATCGCGTCGGCGCGGATGCGTGTGAGGTCGTTGACCACGATCCGTACTTCGATGCGCTGAAACGTCCGCGTGGCCGGTGAGAACGCCTTGGCGCGGAGCCGCTGGATTGCTTTGTCGTAGGCCAGCCCTTCGTTGAGGAGACAGAGGACGCGCACCGTCGATCGTTGTCTGTGGTGGGTGGCGCAGATACGATCTAGCGCGTCCAAAACGGTGAAGGGCCGATGTGTCATCGGGCGCAAGTCGAGCGTGACGACATCCGGTGGGTTCTGAAGCAGATCGGCTATATTGCAGGTGAAATCAGCGAGGTCGTCGAAGTCAAAGACGACCAAATCTGCGCTGAGTGGCTCCGCGCCGCTGCAGGCTTCAAGTTGAATCATTGGATGCATAGGGGGCATAAACACATCCCAAAGACCGGCGGTGGTCGACTTGCGCGACCAGCCGCCTCGACCGATCTGGCGACCCTCACGTCGAGGGGCGACGCGACTTGACTACAAATTTAATTAAACCTCAGCTATTCTGTGTAGCCCACTCACGACGTGTCTACAACCGTCGCGCAGCGTCGTTGTTGGCTGTGGGACGCCTTTGAATTCCGGTCCCGCAGCGCAACACCCCGTGGTGGCGCGGCCATTCCCAGCGCGCCAAGATCGGTCGGCGTTCGGCGGCGAAAGCGACCTCGGCAAAGCCAGATCCAGACCAACTGAAGGTGTAGCGGCACGGCAGCCCATCACAGCCGTGGCACGTCTTTCCGCATATTCCCGCCGCGATAACGCAGCCGTCTCGCGTGACTTTGAGCGTCGATAACCAGTCATTATCGTTACATAGTGAGGCGCTTGGCGCGACGTCTGCCATGAACGCGAAACGGCTCGTCGCCCTGTGCCAACGCCACGCCAACAAGCGTTGTTCGACGATGCTACCGCCGCCGCCAACTGCGACGAGGGCGACCAGATCTAGCGCGCCGTCACCATCTGCGTCGACGATGACAGCGTCGATCAGGTGCAGACCGCCGCATCGCTCCTCCGTCTCGCCGCCAACATCGCAATAAGATGGGCATTCGCCATTGTTAAATACGGCGTATGGCTGATGTTCGTTCGGTCGGTCGAGATCGATGGGCAACGGCAACGACACGCGCTTGAGCACCGCAGCGACGCTGGGTATGACAGAACCTAGCGGCGCCGACGCTGGGACGGCGCCCCGCAGTTCGTCACGATCGCCAGCTGAAGCCCGTGGCGACCGCCTGAAGTCCTGACACATACTAGAGAGCTCGAAGGGCCCGATCATCGGTAGACCCTCGTCTGGAGGCGGCTGAGGTGTTTGCTCGCTGCAGCTTGCAGTGCCCGCCAACATCACCATCGCCGCCAGACACCGCAGCTGTCGACGGCCTACGATGGCGCTGAAGGCTACGACGCAGGCGCGGCGCGAGACGGAAGCGGCCGAACGCTTGCATGGGACGTGCTGGTACATTGTGGTCTCCGGTGTTGCAAAGGCGGCGGGTGCGCCCAGGGGCTCGGGCGCGCTCGGGATGGCGGATGCCGCTGACGTGATTGTGTTTAGTGCCACGAACCCCGCTCAACTCAAGCGCCGTGTTCCTCGAGGAACTCCTGCCGTACTTCCGCGAGCCACGCTAGGAACTTCTCCTCGTTGAGATCGGCAAACGGCACGCGCCGAACCGGGAAGCCCCCACCACTCAGGCGTGTCTCCATCAGCCCGCCACCGGTGGCGTTCATCGAGTGGATCAACACGTCACAAGGCTTCATGTGTTCGATCATCGCCTCCACCACATGGCCACCGTTGAAATGTCGATCTACCTCGGTGAGCGCCTGGAGATAGAGGTCGTAGTCTAGGAGTACGCCGGCGTAGACACTGCCGTGATCTCGTTCCAAGATGCCCATGGCTTGACCTGCACTCGCCGCTATCACGAGCCGCACGTATCTAGGCAACCATTTCTTGAAGTCAGCGACCCGGCCAAGGTCGTCCTCCACGAGCAGCAGGCGGAAGATCGGGACACGATGTAGGGTTGCGTTTGACATCTGACACTCCTTGGAGGGGAAGAAAGCTCCCCTCGACGTCCATTGGACGTCCCGCCGAGCGTGGATCTGACGTTCATCCAAGTAGATCTATGCCCGCCGAGACTGGCCGTCGAGTGCGGCCTACTGAATCGCCCCTCCTATAGCAGAGGCTGAGGTCGGCGATGGTCGGGCCAATCGAGACCTGACGACCAGTGGCGGACCCCACTGGCGTTTCGGCCACCCACTTTGGCTTGGCCGTGCGACTCCCCGATTCCAGCGGCACGCGAGCCGTCTGCTACCTCGTCGACGCCCCGCCAACCATCGTCCCTACGCCAACCCACGCATGCTATCGGCGACCGCCGCCGGCCACCGTCACCCAAACCTCAGCCGTTCATGTCAGATCACCCCCCTGCCACCGCGTCTACCTCCGCGAAGCCTAACCAAGCCCACGGAGCCCACCGATGTCGTCCCCCACCCGCCGAGAGAACCACCTCACCCCAGCCATCGAGCGCGGCCACGACCACAATCGCGGCGCCCAGCAGGAGTCCTCCGCCAGCTCCACGCCGGTCCCCGCGCCCTGGCTACGCCTGAATGACCGCTCCACCCGCCGACCCACGCGCGCCGCCGAGACCGGCCTCTGGGTCGCTGGCGGCACAGATCTACTCGCCTACGCCCTGCGAACCGCGCCGCCAAGCTCACCTAGCGCGACAAGCAACCACGCGGCGCCGCAAGTAACCGAGACCTGCGATAGCCCGAACGGCCGCGGTGAAGCCGCGCCGATGACCGCGCACTTCACGGTGCCGCTGCGACTCACCACCCGCCCCAGCAACGCCCTCGCCAGCTGGGCCGAGCTGCTGCATCACCTCGCCGTCGGTCCAGCCGTGACCTGGCAGCTGAGCGTGCAGCTACACAACAACCAGGTCAGCGTGGCGCTACAAGCCCATGCCGCCGGCCTCGCCTCGGACGTCGAGCGCGAGTTGGGCGTCGTCCGTAGCCGTCTCCTACTAGTCCTCCACTCGAACAAGTCGTGGCTCTCCGTCGACACGCTTCACCCGGACGTGGCGACCGGCACCATGACGACCGGCAGCTTGGAGACCTCGCAGCCAAGCGACGACTGGCAGGTCGGCGAGTACTTCACCCAAGCCGTTCGCGAGGGCACCGACAAGGCGAGCTTTGCGTCCTGGCGCAGCAGCATCGGCGACCTCGACACCATCGTCGACACCCTACGCCTGCAGGGTGGCCGGGCACGCTACGTCGTCTCGCTGCGATCCACGCGCACCACCTCCGATGAGCGCAACACCATGCGTGACGCCGGCCAGCCGGTCGCCAGTGGCGAGGCGTTGGCCTTCGAAGCGCGGGTGCATCTGGCGGTGCAGGGTCAGCTGAGGGAGGGCCTCGCCGACCTGCTTGGCGCCCGTATTTTCGGCCGCCAAGGGCTGATCGGCGCCTTCGACCAAGGCACCGTCACCAACAACGTCGCGAGTCACGGCACGTTTCACTTCGAGCAGCCGTCCGGCGATGACGCCCGTCGCAAGGCCCTCTGGAACCTCATGCACGGCGCTATGCTGCCGTGGGCACGACCGGCCTTGGGAGAGCGCCGCACCCGCACGAGTCGCTTGGTCACGCCGTTGCACGCGATGACCGTCTTTCGGCTGCCCGGCGTGGGCGACGAGCAGCTGTTGCCGTGCCTACCGCTGCCCTTGCCTGGCCGACTCGCCACCACCGGCGCGGTCATGGGCGATCTCGTCGATGGCAGCGTCTATCGACAGCCCGACAGTGACGCTGCGCTGCACACCCACATCGTCGGCATGACCGGGATGGGCAAGAGCGCCCTGCTGCTGCAAATCGCATTGCAGCGTATCGAGGCGGGTCACGGCCTCTGCGTGATCGATCCCCACGGTGAGCTCGTCGACGAGCTGCTGGTGCGTTTGACGCCAGATCTCGTCCAAGGCCGCGACGTCGTGGTGATCGACCCCACAGAGATCGAGGCCCCGGTGTGCATCAACCCTTTGAGCTACCCCTCCGGTCAACCGGAGCTGCGCTCGCGGGTCGTCGACTTCGTCATGGCCATGATCTCAGATCTCTACAACATGGCACAGGTTGCCGGTCCCATGTTCGAGACCTACTTCCGGGTCGGCCTGCTGTCGCTGATGGACGCCGCCAACGGACCCGTCGCGCTCACCGACCTTGAGCGCCTGCTCATCGACGAGGAATTCCGCGACCGCGTGATCGCGAAACTGCGCGACCCGGTGTTGAAGCGAAAATGGGAGGAGTTCAACAACGTGACGGGCGGCAACGACTCGTCTCTGCGCAACATGGCGCCGTATATCACCAGCAAGCTCAACGCCCTGATCTACAACCGCTACCTACGTCCGATGCTCGCCGCTGAGCGCTCGAGTGTCGACTTTCCCGACCTTGTTCGAAATCGCAGCATCGTGCTCGTCAGCCTGCGCAAAGGCCCTGTGGGCGCCGCAGCCGGAAACCTGTTGGGCCGCGTGGTGCTCTCGCAGTTGGTGATGACGGCGATGCAGCGCAGTCGTGCCGAAGCGGCGGCGTCGCCTTTTCATGTCATCGTGGATGAGTTTCAGAACCTCATGACCAGCGCGATTGGTGAGGCGCTGGCGGAGGTACGTAAGTACGGCATGCGGCTGACCCTGGCGCATCAGCACCTGGGACAGCTCAGTACGCAGGTCGAGGGCGCCGTCTTCGGCAACGTCGGCACCACGGCAATGTTTCGCGTAGGTGCCCGAGATGCCGCGCAGCTGGCTGGCTCCATGGCGGCACCTGAGCTGGCCCGGATGTTGACGCAACTGCCGGCCTATCACGCGGTGGTGCAGACCCAACAGGCGCGGCGTCCACTGCCGCCGTTTGTGATGGCTACACGGCCGCCGAGCGTCGCCATCGATGATGAGTGGGCGGATATCTGGCGGGAACAAAGCCGTTCGCGCTTCGGCGTTGAGCAGCGTTGAGGCGGCGGTTGGGAGCTGCTGTCGGCCCCGGCTCGTGGTGCTAGCTGTCCGAGTCGCCAGGAGCCGTCTTTAGACGGTCGGCGCCGGCTAGCCCGCTTCGGTCTTCGCGAACACAAACCGCAAACACAACCACCGCGCCGAGTAAGGCGAGCGCCGACAGCGGCGGCGCTGCCGACAACAACGGATGATTCTCCGGATGATTGGCAAAATCGTCGAGCCCTCGCTGAGCTGCGACGAGCAGCCACGCGCCGACGAGCGCTGGCCTTAGCTGCGTCCGTCGCCACAGCCACAACAGCGGCGCCAACAGGAGCGCGTAGCTGGACTCCCACGAGAGCGGGCTCAGGATGACGATGGCGGTGATGGCGCTCGCCGCGTCGACGGGCTCACTCTGCCGCCCCTCACTCGCACGCCGGCCGATTCGTAGGGCCAGCAGCGCGAGCATCGCGACCGCGACGCCGCGTGCGAGCCATGGCACGAGGGCCGGGGCGTGGACCCAGGGTGTCGTCCACTGATTGGGCGCACACATCCGGATCAGCAGCGCATACACGGACTGGTTGGCCGGGTGGCCATGATGCGGCGCCATGGCCATCGTCGAGGGCAACACTGTGTCGATCCACGTCGTCGTTGCGCCCGGCGCACCGACGATGCCAACCACCGCGAGCAGCGCGAGCGTGCCAAGCGCGGCGCCGAGCAGCCGCCAGCGCCGGTGCGCCGCCATTACGGCCAATAGCAGCACCGGGCCGACTTTCGTGGCAGCGGCGAGGGCGAATAACACGCCAGCCAGCGCTGGCCGACGCTCGCGAAGTGCAAAACCAGCCACCACCGCTCCTAGCAGCAACAGGTTGATCTGACCGACAAACAGGGAAAAAAGTACAGGTGGAAACAACAGCAGGGGCAACGCGGCCCACTGGGAATCAGCCGTGGTCCTCACCACGATCACCATCATGGTCACCGCCGAGAGCGCGAACCACAGGCCAGCGGCGATCGAAGGATCCATCATCGCCAACGGTCGCAGTACGACGGCGAGCCATGGCGCATAGATGTAGTTCGAGCCCTGAACGAAAGGGAGCCCCTCAGTCGTCGCCATCGCGTCGGCCCACACGCCGTCGTAGGGGGACTGGCCAACCAGCAGCGCCCGAGCCGCGAGCCAGTAGTCGTAGAAATCCAGGTGCGCGAAGTCCCGAACTGCGGCGGCGCCGCTAGTGAAGAGCGTCATGCCAAACATCGTCAGACACGCTGCCAATACAGCCCAAAGCAAGCGCTGCTTGTTGCTTGCAGTCACAGCGGGACCTCTCCGAATAGCCGCTGACCCGTCAGGCGGTTTGCGGCGACCTTGAACACGTGGAGGATGAAGCGGCGCAACGAGGGCATCTGCAGGCCCTGACGAAGCACGCCCGCCACGATACCGGTCAGCGCGGGGCGTGTGACGAGCAGCTCATCGAAGTTGATGGCCAAGTCGAAGCCCGGCGGCTCCTGCGTTGGCGCGCGGTCGAGCCAGCCGCGCAGCGTCGGGCGCGCGCCGCGGTCGCCGCGCAGCGCGTCGTCAAGTAGCGCCGGATCCCGCGCTCTAATCGAGCCCAGCAGCGGCGCAAGCGGCTCCTCTAGCCACGGTGGCAGCTCGGTCGCTTCCAAGACGGCACGCAGACCACGCAGCGCCCGGGCCGGGGTACCGCTTGTCGCTACCACGATGTGCAGGTCATCAATCACATCCACCGCGAGCTGCCGATCGCGGTCTGTTAGCGCCTGTGACCAAAGCGTATGCGCCAGCTCAGCACCCGTCGTGCGCCCGTCGAGTTCATCCAAGCCAAGGCGGGCTGCGAGGAACAGGGCTTTCGCACGTCGTCCCGAGGCCGCTGTCCACCTGCGGTCAGGCGCACAGGCCAGCCAGGCTTGCTGCAGGGCGTCAAAACAATCGCGGAGCTCGCACCACCGAGGATGTGCGGGGTGTCGAAATAGCCACGTCGAGAGCACGTAGAGCGGCGACTGTGCGGCCATGGTTGGGGTGCCGTCGGGGAGCCTCGCGGCGGCGGCGATCGCTAGGCAGACGTCACCCAGGGCGGGAAGTTGGGCCTCTCTGTTGGACGCAGCGATGAGCGCTCGCTCTGCGACGGCGATCTCAACGACCTCGCCGCTGCCGGCTATCGCCTTGAGCAAATCCGTGACCGCCGCAAGGTCGCCTTGACCCTCCATCAGGTCGAGCAACGGCGTGAGATCGCGGCGCTGGTCTGCAGGCAAGGTCAGGCCGCGTTGCAGCTCGAACGCGAAGGCCGGCCAGTTCTCCGGTGGCGACAGCCGGCTGAGCGGAAACAGCAGCGAGAGGATGCCGATCGCCACATGGCGAGTGAGGAACCCCCGCACCGAGCCCAGACCACCAAGCGTGCGTCGTGCCAACGCTTCGGTCGCCTCCATGAGCGCCGGGTGCGCCGCCAACCGACCGGACGCGCTCGCCCGCGCAGAGAGGAGCGCCACGCTGACGCTGATCATGGCTCGCGGTCGCCACATTGGCCAGCGGGGCAGCTTGGCTAGCGCCTCGCGAATCGCCTCGACGAGCAGGTCTGGATCCACAAGCGCGAGCCGACTCACGTGGCGCAGGGCCGTCTCCGCAGAGGGTGGATGTAGCAAACCCCAACCCAACGGCTCAGCGATACGCGCGCGCGCTGCTGCCTCGACCAGCACAGGGCGCAGCTTTCGGTCCACCCACCAAGTCGCGAATACGAACGCCACACGCTGCGGATCGTAGAGCGCGAGCGCCTCAACGGCGGCGAAACCAACCCGCCGATGGTTGCGGTTGGTCGACGCCAGGAGCTGCCGGATCGCTGGCGCGTGGACCTCTCGCCGCGCCTGCGCTGTCCCAAGCGCGGAACGCAGGACGGGGTAGGCTGCGACCCGGTCGGCCAGGGTGAGCGCGGCGGTCTGCTTCAGCGCCAGCGCCGCTTCATGGGACAGACTCCAGTGGGCGATGCGATCGTGGCCAAAACGAATCGTCGTGTCGTCCGGGGCGAAGAGCAGCCCGTCCGACACCAGCTCACGCCACGCTGGCGCGAGTCGGCCGTCCCCCAGAACCGCGCTTTCTAGCCAGGAATCCGGCTCGCCAGCCAGGTCGACTCGGTCGGTGGTCGACTGCCACATTCGGGCAGCGACATGCCGCAGCAGGAGTCGTGACCGCGCGTTCGAACGGGACGCCACAAACGCTTCAATCACACCGTCTAGCGACAGCCGCGCCTGGGTCCCCAGCACACCGAGCTCGACGGCTAAGGCGCCGAAGAGCGGGAGCTGCAGCATGCGGCGCGTGGGACCGTCAAGGCGTTCCCAGGTCGTCGCGCCGCGTGCCTCCGCCTGTGACCACAGTTGCCGCGCCTGGTTCCGCGAGAGTGGGCCCAGCTCCATGGCGCCACCGACGACGATCGCCTGTCGGTCCCCCGACAGGGCGCGCATGCAAGCGCCGAGCAGCGCGGTGCGAACCGTCACCAATAGGCGCGTGCCACTCGGGAGCGTGGCCAGCGCCAGTCGAAGGCCGGCCAGCGCGGCGTCGGGGTCCACGGCTTCGTTGACCGCGTCGACGGCCAGCGAGAGCGGCGTGTCCATGTCGACGAGTTGGGACAGCTCAAGTGGGATGGGTTGTCCCGTGAGCGCGGTGGCGACGCGGTCTTCAAGCGCGTCCTTCGGCCCCCATTGCACCCCGGGCAGGACAACCGCCAGCCGCCCACGTGCCTGCTCCCGTTCCAGCCAGGCGATGGCTTCGCGCGACTTGCCCACGCCCGAGGCGCCATGAAGCACGATCACACGAGCGCCGTCTCCCCAGGGTGCGTCGAGTCCGGTCACGAGTTCGGGCCGGTCCACATGCACTGGCGCGCCAGCGCGAACATGCTGAGACGCTCGCGCGAGCGCGGCTCGACCAAGTTCCTGTGCTCTGGCGGGTTGCGCGACCAGCGCGCTGCCGACCAGCGCACGCCTCGCCGCCTCGCGTCTTTGCTCACGCAGCCAAACCCCAAGCGCGTCCAACGACGCCAGCCCTGCCGACACCTGTCGCAGCTCACTGGTCGAGCTGTAAAGCGCCGCGGTTCCGGTCAGCCGCTCGTAGAGGAAGACGTCAGGTTCCTTGGCGGCGGTTGGACTCGAGTCAAGCGTCAGGATCCAGGGAGCGAGGACCAACCGCCCCACAGCGCAATCCACCTTGAGCTCTCCGTCGACTCTGTTTGGCACGCGATCGCCCAGACGCACTTCACGACCATCGGAGGCGACGTGCAGCAGCGGCAGGGCCAACAGCGGCTGCGCAGCGGCAAGCGCGCGGTCGAGCGCGTCCTCAAGCGCGTCGGCGAGCTCCGGATCAGCCGGCGCGTGCGCTGAGTGATGACGAAAGCGTCGACCCGTGTTGGCTAGGTCGGCGCACGAGCCAAGCCCCCGCCACGCTGGCGTGTGCGGCGCCCAAGCACCGGCAAGTGCGTCGAGCCGCACGCCGAGCGCCCACCAGTGGTTTGCGGCCGGACCGGCGAGCACCTTCTCAAGTGTGTCTTCAATGGCTCGCTCGGGCATCGGGTACTGCAAGCGTTCCCAGTCCGCGAGCCGGATGAGGGCGACGTATTTGATCACCGCGTGGAGCGCGTCAGCGCCGTGGCGCAGCCGCACCTCCGGCGCGCGACTGTTGCGCAGTCGGGCGATCGGGAGCTGGATTGGAAGCGGAAGCGGAAGCGCGCTCATAAGACACTTCCACCGCTGCGTTGCTGCCCAGCCGTCCAAGCGTCGCGGTGGGTGTCTGGACAAGGGCGTCCACGACACCCGTCCGCGAAGGCGCGCCAGCCGGCGTGACGCAGACGAATCCGTCCTCTGGCATCGACAGACAAGTCGCCACGCTCCAGCCAGTTCATCGTCAACTCAGCGTCGACATTGGAGCGCAAAGGATCGTGCACACCATCGACGATCTGAAGGAACTGAGTCAGGCCGAGCTCGGTGTGTGTCTCGAAACGTTCCGCCGCCGCGCGAAGCCACGCGTCCGACTCGTGCGGGGAGCCCTGCGCCAAAACAGCGGCCGGCGTGCTCACATTGGCCTCGGTCTCGACAAGGCACGCCCGGCGTAGCGCATGGGGCCACAACCCCGGTTCGTGCGCGCCGGTAACGACGCCGATCTCGGCGAGCGCTCCAACAGTGTCCGCCAATTCGAGCAGCGACCGCGGCGATGTGAGGCCCCACGGCACAAAGATGACGACCGGCGGCGCGCCCGCCCACCGCCCGAGCAGCGCCGGGAGCTCCGAGGGGTCGGTCCCTCCAAGTTCCGTCGCTAGCCGAAATGCCGGATCGTCGAGGCTGCCGAGGCAGAGCAGGAGGGCCGGTCGGTCGGCTGTGCGCGCGCGATCGACCACTTCGCCGGCCAATTGCAGCGCGCCCATCGCTGGCGTGGGCCAGACCCTAAGCCCCACCCAGGAGCCGATCGCAGCCGTTCCTGCGCCGGTCCAATGGCGCAGCGGATGGTCCAAGGGCGCATGCATCAGCCACTGATCGAAGAGCGGTGTGGCTAGCGCGGGCCGGCTACAGACTTGGTTGGCGTGGCCGCGCTGAAGCGCGCGGTACGCGATCTCGCCGCGACGCCTTGTGCCCTCCCAGACGAGCGTCGTCTCTCCATTCAAGAGCAGCAGGGGCGCGACTGGGGCGCCCTCGACCAACGTGTCGAGCCCGTCGCCGGAGACCACAGGATCCCAAGCTGCTGTGAGCTCGTCTGCGAGTCGCCGCCCACGCTCAGCGAGCGACCTGGCGAGGGCCGCGGTCGCTTGCTCCGGCGGCGCTCGACCCGTGTGACGCAGGGCCTTCTCGTAGTCGGACAACCAATCGGAAGGGTGACCTACCGCCAGTTGGGCCCAGGCCGAGAGCGGACTGTCGGTACGTTGAGCACGGTCCAATACCAGGCGCAACGCAAACTGCCAGAACCCGGTCTGGCTGCGGCGACCACCTAGCAAGTGATGCAGGGTCTGGCGGACCGGTCCGCCGAGAAAACCCTCGGCGGTGGCACTGGCCACAGCCGCCGCGGTGATGAGCCGTAGGCCGGCGTCTGCGCGCACGATGAGCTCAAGCACGGGCAAATCTGCGTCACCGACGGCATGCCATTGGAGCAGCTCCGAGAGTCTGGGCATGTGCTGGTCCGGTGAACTGGGGTGTGACGAAACGGCGTGGCGTATTGTGGTTGCAGGCGGGCGTGCACGATAGCACGTGATCACTGTCTGCTGCCGCGAATCTCTGCGCCATGAGCGCATCTGATCGTGGCGATTCAGAGGATATTCACGCCGTGCTGAGCCGCGAACGGACTTGGGCTGGGACAGACGGCGGCGACGACACGAACCCATCAACTTCAGCTGGGTCGCCCTCATTACGCTCGCGACTGCGATGTTGCTGTGCTTGAGTTTGACCTTCAACTCGGTGAGCCCCCGAGTTATTTACTAAACATGTCAAACAATTTGGAGTTCGGATCGCCTCTTGAGATGACGCTGGTGGCTGCTGCGGGTGTGGGTGCTGGATAGTGGACCATGTCGCGCGATCTACTAAGTCTTTCAGACCCGGCGATCATCGATGAAGCGCGTGTCAGATCTCGGCGGGGCTTCGCGTCTATTGAAGTAGACATGCGCAGGATCCGACCTACGAGAAGGAGCGCCCCATGAGTCGACAACGTCGCAAAAAGTCCAGATTGACGGCCACCGACCTCGCCATGCCCGATGGTTCAGGTCGCTCATCGTCATCGCCGGTCGATTCTGAGCTGCTCGGTGGCGTCTTATCTGACGCCCGAGGTCACGGCGCTTCTACAGGCCTGTGGCGCAGCAAGACGGACCGCCACGACCTCGCGCTTGGTCTCGCCGGTGGACTCGTCAGCGACGGCATCCAGGCGTGGTCAAGCGTGCAGACCGAGCGGGAGATCACCAAGCGCGTTAAACACAGCGCCCGGGCCCACGTGCGTGCTTCTGAGGCGCACCATACGACCGCGCGGCTCGCGCTTGAGGAGCGCCGCTCGTTCGGCGATCGCATTGAGCGGATGACCATCGCGGAGCCTGACGCTGCGGTTCGGCTTCGACTCGCTGACGCCTTGGTAGCAGCGCAGCACGATGATTCTTCCGGTCCTTGGAGCGAGCGATGAGCCTCGCAACACTGGCGACCAGCTGCCTCGGTAGCGCTTTGGTGGGGGCTTGGATCGGCGCGGGGACGGCCAAAGAACGGACCCGGCAGGACAAGCATCGTCTACGCGCGGCGCTGCGGATTTTGGAGCGGGAGGCCGAAGGTATTGAGTTGGCGAGCGCCGAGTACACCGAGGCACATGCTCAGGTGCTGCGCATGATCGCGCGCGAACCCGAGGTGGCGATACAGCTGCGTCTGTGCGACGCGCTGGACGCCTCGGCCCGGAGGTTTGCTTGCGGACCAAGGCCGGCGGCGGCGCGTCTGCTTGGGCTGCAATATCAACCGCCGGGGCACGGCGGCTCGTCACGGAGGCTGCGATGAATCCTTGGTTGGTAGTCGGTGTGTTGGCGCTGGGTGCAATGTCAGCGGACGAGGGGCAGCAGAAGAAAAAACGCGAGAAACGGAAGAAGAAGGCGAAGAAGAAGGCGAAGAAGAAGGCCACCAAGCGGGCATTGCAGTTGCAGGAGCGTCTGGCATGCGACGCGTTGCACCGAGCGGCGTCGACCGAAGCGGTCTTGAATCTGCCCGACCTGGACCACCGAGTTCGGGCGCGTCTCGAGAGACAGCGTTGACGAGCCGAAGACGATGCCAGGCTTGCGGACGTGGCGTGGGTTGTTGTTCGGCCACTTTGGGCAGACATCTGACAGGCAAACGACAGCACGAAACAGGCGATGCGCCACCTCGCGCGATGCTGTTGTGTTCCCACTGCCGTTGATCCAGGCTGCGTCGTCCAACTCGCCGATGGAGACATGATGCCCGGTCACCCAGAAAAGGACGCTGCGTTCTACGCCGCCCTCGCACGCTGGAAACAAGACCTGCGCAGCCCGCGGTGCAGAGATGAGTTGATAGCGGCGATGCGGCCGCTCATCTGGCCCAGTTTGTACAAGGCAGGCATCTCGGAAACGCACGAAGGAGCCGAACACACCGTTCTATCGATTGCCTTTCGGTGCCTACGTCGATTTGGACGGGCGGCTCGTTCGGGCGAGGAGATGAGCGAGCCGCTGCACTACGTTAGAAGAGCGGCGGGGCAGAGCGCCTTCGCCGACTACTGTCGCATGCGGAGGCGCAACGAGGGTCCACCCCGGGAAGACGACGACCACCCCGACGCGGCCATGGACGCGGTGGCCAAACAGGCGGCGACGTCTGCCGGTACCGACCCAAGCGCCGGCATATTCAACAAGCCGGACACCGCGCAGATGTCGCGCGTCATGGCCGGATTTGCGAAGTTGGGCGCGAGACAGCGTTGGTTCCTAGAGCAGCACGTCCTCAAGGAGCGGGACCTCCCGGAGCTGATCAATGAGTTGTTTGAAGCGGCCCTAGCGGGTGAGCCAGGAGGACGCGAAGCCGCGACGCCAGCGCGCCGGGCCGCGTTGTTCACGAAAGCGCGAAACAACATCTACAGCTACAACAGCCGCGCGTTACCGAGCTTGAAGAAGCTGGTGCCCCCGCTGACACAGGAGGGCTAACGTGTCGACACTGCTATTCATTGACCTTGATAATGTCTATGACCGCGCCGCACCGCGAGGCACCGCGCTGGCGCGGCCGGTTTGGATTCAACGGCGCGACCTCGCTTGGCAACCCGATCTGAATCTTACGCCACCGGCGCGGTCCACCAACGCGCCGGCCGGTAGCCCGGAGCCCGATGTCGTGGTCGTCATCGCGATGAACCAGAAGACTGTCGCCGATCTCGATCTGACGGAAGCGGCGCTCTCAAAATTCGCCGCCGCCAGCGCACATGCACTGGAACTAGCAGCGCCCAACCAGGCCGTATCACGCGAGATCTGCCTGACCACGACGATGCCTGAGGCGGCGGATGTTGCGATGATTCGGCTGCTGAGCGAAGCCCCGTGTCCGGAGCACTGTGGTCCGTTTGAGTGCGTTGTGCTCTGGAGCGGCGACAAAGGCCTGCGGGCTGACTTTCAGACCCGTCTGAAGGTTCGAATGGGAGCGCCGAACGCCGATAGTGAGCAGCTCGCAAGTTGGCGGTTGAACGCACACCAACGTTGGCAGAGGAAGTTCGCCCCACCGCGGCAATCCAATCGTGAAATCAGACCTCTGGACACCGCATGGAGCGCTCCGGTCGTAGCGGGCACGATGGCGAGCGCAATGGACGTGACCCTGCCCAAATTGACCTCGCTGCAGGACATCCTCCTGGCCACAACGCATGCGCCCCATGTGCTGTCGCAGGTCGGCGTCACGCAACAGAGCGTTCGCGGCGTCGCGAGGCTCGACGAGCGGCTGGCTGGTGCGATTCAGCTGACACCGACGACGTTCGGGGAAGACGAAGGGCTCGAGGTCAACAACGCCGAGCAGATTCATCTACCGGGCGCGGTCCACGAGATCGGAAGATTGGAGGCGGCCTCCATCGGCAACGGCGCGATTCGGATCGCGGCGATGGGCACGACCTGTGGCTGCGCGCTACCGCCGACGGTGGCTCAGGAGGTGCCGCCGCGAGACGTCGTCGCGTCCTTGCTGGTCGGCGAGCACCTCAGCCTGCTGAGCTCGTCAGCCATGCTGCACGGTCTCGACCAGGGGATCGCAGTGGGCGCGCAGGTTCGTGTCACGTTCCGTCGCCTCAACATGGGCGCGAACGGGAGCGCGTTGCAGGCGCGGGTGCAGAGCGACGCGCCGGATACCGCCCCGGCGCAGTGGTGGGTCGCTGGCTCGACGTACACGACACGGGGAGAAGCGGCGGGCGAACCAGGTCGCAGACCGCTCGCTGCTGTGCAGGCGGTCGCTTGTCGCCACGGGGATCAGCTGGTGCTTCGCGCCGCTTTCGAAACAGGTAGCGTCCAGGCGACGGGGATCGCGTGTGGTGAGATTGAGAGCGTCACGCTCGCGGGCAGCGGCGAAGCTGTGGCCCTGCTGGAGACGCGGCAGACAAGCCTCGCTGGACTCGTAGCCGTCATGCCCATTCAGTTGACCGACCGACCCTCCACGGCTGCGTCCGTCATCTCGGACAATCGCTGGCGGGAGCTCGTACGATTGCCCCTCATGGTCCCATGTCAGATCGACGAGGCGGACGGCGTCTATGATCAGGAGCGGACATGACACCGTCAACGGAGAACGCTATGGCGATCGTAAACACAGGGCGTTGGGAGCTCTTGAGCCCAGAAGGGTTACTTGAGGTGCTCGCCGAGCGCGACCTGGGATCGTCCGAACAGGCTGGAGCTGTGCGTCTAGCGCTGCTTGATCAAGCGTGGTTGGCCAAAGGCATCCAGCTCGCGCTGCCGCGTGAAACACCGGCGGTGTGGGCAGATCCAGACGTTGTTTTGGTGTGGCTCTCCGCAGTGGAGCGGCTCGTTTGTGCCGACGCCGCGCTCGACCGGATGGGCGCCGCCCACACCTCGGTCGCCGCCGAACTGACGGCTTGGTCCGACGTGATGCAGCGTTCGATTCGGCCACGCGCCGATGGTTGGCTGTACGGCGTGGCGACGGAAACGAAGGCGACGAAGCCGCCTTGGACGTGGCTCAATCTGGCGCCGCCTCAGACCTTGCCGACTGGCGACACGGCGCAGACAGCGACGCTGCGAGCTTGGGTTTTCGGCCTCGTGGCCGCGGACAACGCCAAACGCATTCGCGGTTGGCTAGCGTCAGATGCGGACCTTCGCAAGCGCTACGCCGCGATGGTGCTCCCGCTGCCCACCTACCAGGGCGTCTTCTATCTGAGCTGCACGCCCGCCTCGGCGCAGGGGTCGTCGACGCACGGGGAGACGCTCGTCGCCTTCCCGGCGCCGCATCTCGGCGACGGCTGCGTCGTGCGTATCGAGCGTGGCGAGCAAGGGCAGCTATTGGCGGTAAGATCGGATCGAGACGAGCCGCTGGCAGGCCCATCGGCTCTCGCGCTCGCGTGGTTCGACGACGTGTTGTCGCCGACAGGTGGGCTGGTGGTCGTTAGCGCGAAGGTGCGCGAGACGACGCCGTCTGAGCGTCTGATCGAGCTCCTCAACGCCGCGGAGCAGCTCGCCGCTTGGCCCCAAGCCTCCGAACGGGTTCAGCGGGCGGTGGCGCTCATCGACGCGCTCGACGCAGAGGTGACCACGGACCTCATCGCACGCGCGGTCACCGCCGCCGAGGCTGAGGGAGCACAGGCGGTCGTATCTGGAGAGGACCGCAACGCGCTCGGACTCATCTGGCAGACCCGCGTTGCCCTGCACGTGAGCGGCGAAGACCTCAACACACCTGAGGTGGATGGCGCGCTGTGGGAGCTGGACGAACACTTGGAAGCGCTCGGCATCGAGCTGGCCATGAGCGTCCTGCCGATGGAGGCGATGGACTCCGACCTCATCGAGCCCGACCTCGACACGTGGTGGGCGCGCGCGGCGTATGGCCTCGCTTCGCAGGCACCGTCTACGCAGGCGATCTTGACGGCGCTGCGAGCGGGGAGGGCTCAGCTCGACCCCGACCAGCTCGCGGCGGCCCCCTCGCAGCCCTCGCCGACGCGAGCACCACCGGCGGCGCTCGAACGGCCTTACAAAAAATCACGCGTCCGGCACGCTGCGTCCACCCGGGTGTCCCAACACCGCGCAGCGCGACCGTTTGCGCAGATGTCAGCGGCCGCCGGTGATAGCAGAACGACGATGACGCTGACGTGGCAGCAGCCGGACGGCGATGCCTTTGCGGACGCTGAAGGGGTCGGGCTGCAGCTCGCCGCTGATGATGAGGTTGTCGTGATCCTCGGCGGCGCGCCGCATGCCGAATCGCTCGGTTTGGGTGGGGTGTGGAAACAGGTAGAAATGATAGCCGGCGAGCGCAGCGCGCGGTTTTCCGGGTCAGAGCTGCTGTCCTCTCCGAACAAGGGCGTCGGCTGGGACACGCTCTTCGTCCGACCAGCCAATAGTGAGCAGGTCGAGGCTTGGCCGCTCTCAACCTAGCTACGAGGAGCAAAAATGACGTCAGTTACGCTGGCCTGGCTCGAGCTAGCGAGCCGGCAAAACAGGCTGGCCAAACGGCTCGGCCCGCTCGCTGATTTTCTCCTGGCTCGAGACCTGACCGGCCATGAAAGTGGGCTAAGCGAAACAGGCACATGCCTGCTGCTCTACGACAACGCGAAGGACGAGTCTGGCACAGGAGGCGTGCGGGTCGAACACCTGCCGCCGGGCTATTCATTGCCCGTCAGATGGTCCAAGAAGGAGCGAGGCAGCGACGAAGTGGATGACGTGGCGCTGCCGCCGGATGTGCTGCGGACCGCCGAGTATGTGAGGCAAGTCCTCGCCACCGACGGCCAAGACGCGCTCCCTATCGCACATCAATACGTGCTCAAGCGCTTGCAGGCGCACGAGGGCTACAGCCTCGCTACGGCCGACCTGCTTTTCTCCGGCGATTCGTGCGCGCTGCCCTTGGCGACTGGCCTCGTTTCACTGATCCACGGCGGGAGATCGCGCCCTGGTTTGGTGATGTCGGGGAAAGTGCACGCCGGACGTCTCCAGGCCATCCAGGTGGGTGGCAAGGCTCATGTGCTCAAGACCTTCGGACTGAAGGACAGCCAGCTGGTAGTCACGCACGGCAGCCATGTTCCAGCAGGGGTCGAGGTGAGCACCCTGCCCAGGTTCGTCGCTGGCTCCACCCTGCGCGCGCAGATGAGTGAGGTGCTGGTCTCCATGGCCACCGAACCCGCCAAGGGTGACACGAACGCTTGGCTCGACTATCTGAACAGTGACTCGGGACGCCTGATTTACCACGCGAAGCGCTCACAGCTCTTCGAAGCTCACTTGGTCCCAGATCTTGCCAAGAGGCATACATGGAAGCAGCTGAACGGAGCGCTTATCGATCGCGAAGCGGTCGTAGGTGCCGACCGGCGCCGGCCGCTCGTGATGTGTTGGAACCAGCGCAATGTCGCGCTCGCTGAGCACTTGGCGCAATCGTATCTACCGTCGGAGATCTGCGTGCTGACCGACATTAGCGACGGAAGAGCACCCGACCTCGACAGAGCGCCGTCGTTCAGTGGCGTCCCCATCACGGTCGTCGCTCACGACGAGCGGAAGCTGGATTGGGCGACCGTGCGAGGCGCGCTGCACGCCTGGATGGCCGCACGGGTCAACTGCAACGTCGAGCTGCTGCCGGGATCACAACTCATGAGCGCGGTGCTAGCGGACGCGGCTGCGGGTACCTCGGCGCGCGTCTACTCTGGCGTACCCCCGCAGCGCGGCAACCACGACAGGCTCACTTTTGCGCCGATCGTGTCGTACCTGCTGCCGGCCCGGGACTGAACCTGCTGCTCACGGACAATTCGGGATCAGATCGCAGCCTATCGCTGCGTCTACCTCAGTAGCCGAGAGGTTTCCTCGGCGATCGAGGTCCTCCGATGCGCTACGTCGTCGCCTATGACATCGCTCACGCCAGAGGCCGCAAACGGGTGCATGACCGCCTGAGCGAGCTGGGCGAAGCCGTCAACCTCAGCGTCTTTGAGGTCGAGCTGCGCGACCAACGCGCGGTTGACGCCCTGATCGCTGAGCTCCGAAAGCTCATCGCCCCCGCACATGATCGCGTGCGTCTGGTGCCCATGGCGCGCGACTGGCGCGAACGGCAGCGCGACCTCGGCGCCGCGAAACCGAGCCAGACGCGCGTGGAGGTCGTATGATGGACGGCGACTTCCCACACAGACGACCCGACCCGCAACCGCCCGTGGCGTCGGTGGGCGATGCCCGAACCAGCGATGCCCGAACCAGCGATTGCCGAACGAGTGACGCGCCGTGGCGCGCCGTGAGTGACATCGAAGCGCTTCATGCCGCGTGGCAGCAAGTCGCGCGTCGGGCTCATGGCGCGGGCGTGGATGGTGAAGACGTACGCTGCTTCGCGGTTCACGCCGACACGAGCCTGCGTCGCCTCGCCGCCGACCTCGCCGCGGAGCGCTGGGCGCCGAGCCCGGGACGGGCGGTGGACATTCCCAAGTCGAACGGTGGCACGCGGCGGCTGTCGATCCCGACCGTCGCTGACCGCGTCGTGCAGACGACCGTCCGCAGGTGGCTCGCTCCCCGGATCGAAGCGCTCGCCTCCACTCACAGCTACGCCTACCGCCACGGGCGCGGCGTGGGGCGTGCCACCGGGCGCGTGGCGCATCTGATCCGCGCCGATGGCTGCACCCACGTCGCTCGCTGTGACATCCGGCGATTCTTCGACAGCATCGACCAAGAGCGGCTGATGGCGCGCTGCGCAGCGCTCGTGCCAGATGCGCGGATCCTACGTGTGTTGCGGCTGCTGCTGGAGGCCGGACAGCTGACGCCGAACGGCCGCTTCGTCCAGGTTCGCGCCGGGGTGCCCACGGGCTCCGTGCTGGCGCCTGAGCTCGCCAACCTGTACCTGACGGACTTTGACGACCACATGGCCGAACGCCTGGGCGCACACGAAGGCTACGTGCGTTACGCCGACGATTTTGTGCTGCTGACGCGCGGCGAAGCGCGCGCGAAGGCGCTGCAGGACGCCGCGGCGACGTTCCTCACTGAGCGCCTCGGTCTCGCGCTAAACGCCGAGAAGAGCGGGACAATAGCGGTCGCCGCTGGCTTTGGCTTCCTCGGTGTGCGGCACGACGGACACACCCTCGAGATCTCCGAGCGCAAGCGCCGCGAGATGCAGAGCAAGCTCGATCGTTGGGCGCACGCCGCGCGCTGGCTCCCGCTCGACGCCGCCCAGGCGCGGCTCTTCGACCTCGTCGACGGCTGGCGGCAGCACTACCGTCGCCGCGAGCTGCACACCAGCCTGCTGTGGCTGGATCTGCGCGTCGCCGCCGCCGCCGGCCGAGTCGAACGCGAGCGCCGCGCCAAGGGTGCGGCCATCGGCGCCGTCTCGCCCAAGCGATGGCTCGCCGGCTTGCCGCCCTTGGCCGCTGGCCGCGGCGATCCGAGGTTGCGGGCTTTTCGCGATACGCTGAAGAGACGCTCTGGCCAGCGCCGACCGAGCCCAGCCTCAGCCGGCGGCGCGATGGCGAAACAAGGCGTGACGAATCAGACTACACCCGCTCGTCACGGCGCACCGCAGAAGCAGGGCTCGCTCACCACAAATCAACGTCGCCGGCAGCAGGCGACCGCGCGGAGCCGCGAGCGCAGTCGCGTCGCCCAGGGCGAGGTCGCGATCGCCAGCTCGGGCAGTCAGCTCGCCCTGCGTGGCAACAAGCTGATCATCACCCGGGGTCGCAAACAACAGCGGGTTTGTCGACTGGATCGCCTGCAAGCTGTCACCGTCGCGGGCCATGGCATCGGCCTGAGCACCGATCTCATCGTGCCATTGGCCCGCGCTGGGATTCCGCTCTTCATCACCGGCCAGTTCGGTCGACCGGTGGCGACGCTGACGCCTGTGGACGCCGTGCAGGGTGAGCGCGTCGCGCAACAGGCCATCGCCGGCGTGGGCCGCGTCGGGGTGCAGCTCGCGATGGCGTTTCTCGACGGCAAGCTGCGCAACAGCGCAGGCCTGCTGCGCGTACGCGC
>CALENB010000097.1 GCA_937910235.1 uncultured Myxococcales bacterium
TCCACGCCAATGCCGTCGAGCGCCAGCAACGCCGCGATGATGTAGAGCGCGATCCGGGAGACCCCCGAGAACACCGTGGCTAGGGTGACGGCGCGCAGATCATCGTCAGCGGTGTCGTCGGGATCGCCCTCGGCTCGTCGAATCCAGGCGTCTGCGCCGCGCTGCACCAGACGCAGCGCCACGCGCAGCCCAATCCACACCAGGATCAGCCCGATGAGGATGCGCCATGCCCGGTTGGTGATCCAGTCGATGAATGTGTCGCGAGTGGCGGCAAACCACGACCGCGCGCCGCTGTCCCGCTCCAATTTCACAGAGAGCTGCGAGATGCGAAGCGTTCGGAACTTGATCTGCGACGTCGTCAACCCGGCCTCTACGTCACTCGCGCGTTGGTGAGCCGCCTCCAGGTCGGCCTCCTTCTTGAGGGCGACGACCTTCGGCTCGGCGCGCTGCACCAAAACCCGCCACAGATCCCGCCACGGGGCCGGCGTCGCCGCGGACTGCTCGGCGCGCGCGACCTCGAGTTCCCGGCGGGCCAGGGCGACGTCCTTGGCCAGGGCGCCGTGCAAGATCTTGGCGCTCGAGAGCTGCGCGTTAATGAGCTTGAGGTCGGTCTGCGCGACCGCGCGCTTGGCCGTCTGCAGCTCGATACGCCGCTCAAGATCGGCTAGGTGCAAGGTGCGCTTCATGTAGGGGTTGGGATCTTCGGCGGCGCGCGCCTTGGCCGCAGCGCCGTTCGTCGGCTTGTGCTCCTCGGGTTCCATCGTCGCTTCCAGTCGCTCCTCGAGCGCGTCGCGCTCACGTTCGATGGCGTCGAGGTAGATGTCTTGGTTCGTCTCCTTATCGTGAGCGAGCGCCACCCACGCTTTCAGGCCACTGGCCCAGGCGTCGCCAAGCGGCAGCTTCGCCGCCACAACCGCCTTGGCGAGCCCATCGGCGGTGCGCGCCTGCATCGTCCAATAGTTGCGCCACTCCCGATTCGAGAAGGTCTTGTCACCCAGGACCCGCAGGCGCGCCTTCAGCGTCTTGGTGATGTCCGTGAATCCAGCGCCCTTGTTTTCCACAAACAGGCTGACCAGCTTGGGGGTGTCGTTCACAGCCTCACGCCAAGCCTGTGCCGCGGCGATAACCGTCGGCGGCAGCGCGATGTTCGCCGGCGCGGTCACCGGGGTGACAGGCGCCGCCGGCGCGATCCCCTTCGCCTCGAACGCCGTCTCTGCGCTCGCCGGAGAGGCCGAGCCGAGCCACAGGATCGTCGCCAGCGACAGGCACAACCGACGTGCCCCGACAAGCGCGCGGTCGTGTACGAACAGGGGGGCGGTGGGCTGCGTGATCATGGACACCTCGATTGAACGGACGTGCGCCAATAACGCCACGGCAAGATGGCGTCAAGCGCTCATTTCCTGGGCCAAGCCCCCTCGGCGCGCCAGACCTGACCTTGCTCGGAACCGATGAAAAGATGCCCGCGCCACCAAGCGATGGCCGTCACCGCGTCGCCGGAAGGGAACTCCAAAACCTGCTTCCAGGTCGACAGATCAGCGCTCAGCCACGCGCGCACGGTCCACGTATCGCCGGTCTTCTTCGTCGGCCAGAGGTCTCCCGCCTGCCCGAGGATGACCACTTCGCCCCCCTCCACATACACGTGCACCACGGCGTTGCCCCCGAGGTTGAGCTGCGTCGCGCCGCTGCCGTCAACACGCCAGGACTCGAGTTTTTGGGGCGATTTCAGCACATTCACGCCCGTCACCACCCCCCCCACCGGCGCTCACCGGCCAGCATCCGACGACCAACACGCTCTTCAACCCATGGGTCGGCGCGAGCGGCAACACCGCGAGCGTGCCATCCGCCGACTTTCCGACGACGCCATGTGGCAGCTCAGCCAGCAGCTTCTGCGCGTCGCGCCGATAGCCGAAAACCAGGAGCCCTGCATCGGTAGGCAGCAGATGCTCCCAGCGCGCGTCGCCCTCGCCATTGTTCCAGAACTGCGCCGCGATCGAGACGGTCGCGCCGTTGTCGCCGCTGCGCCCTCTCACCCTCCACCCTCTCACCCTCCACTAGCGCCACCCACCTTCGCCTGCGTCAAAGCCGGGTGTTCGCGAGACTGCCTGGTCTACCGTCATGGACGAAACGAAGATCGAGGCCTCGTAGGGCATCAGATCGTGAATCGCTGTCGTGAACGGCTGACCGCTGCGTTTGGCGGTCGCGGCTTTGAAGAAGTCCTCTAGCGGCGACGCCCACGGGTCGGGGGTCGCGTAGGTCAGCTCGCTCATCTTCGTAGCCGTGGCCGGGTCCAGTGTGACCACGGTGTCCGCGGCCGACGCAGCGTCACCCCCGTCGCTCTGCACGAGCGAATCGGCCGAAAATCCGGCGTCTCCGGCGTCTCCGGCGCCGACCGTGTCGGCCACGGCGCCATCAGCGCTCCCTGTCGTCTCAGCGTCAGCGTCGCTGGGGTCATCTGTTTCAGCGCTGCACGCTAGGCAGCTCAGGACCAGCATCGCCGGGAGCAGCCAGGCTCCAGCGCGGATCGCGGTCATGCCAACGCGGATCGTGACCACGTCAGAGCGGATCGCGGTCATCTCGAGGGCCTCATGCTGCTGGGGAGCGGCACGCCAAATCGGGACCGCAACCTACCTCACGCCACGGCGACTTGCGCAGGCGCCCGCTTCAACAGCGACACCGGGGTCAATGGTGATCGATGTCGCGGTACGACGCATCGGCGCGGCGGCGCTGCCGGTCGATCTCGCCGCGCACGGTCACATCGGCCAGCGCGACGCTCCTCGCCGCCCACTCGTACATCCGCGAGCGCCGTCGATGTGCGTACGCGCGTCGATCGGCGATCAGCCCCTGCGCTGTGAGACCCACGGCGTCAGCCAGATACAGGGCGCGCGGCAGATGATCCGCTTGCGTGCAGATGATCACCCGCTGCAGCCCGAGGTGATGATGAACTCGAACCATCGAATCCAACGTTCGATACGCGCCGCGGTCGCACACCAGCGCGGTTCGCGGTACGCCCCGGGCCAGCAGCCACGTGAGCATCGGGCCAACCTCATCGCGACCGCGCGCGCCGTCATTGCCGCTGAGGATCAGGCACGACACCTGGCCGCTCTGCCACAGCGCGAGACCCGCTCGGAGCCGGTCCTCGAGCGCTGCGCTGGGGTGACCGTCAGGCGTCACCAACGCGCCAAGCACCAGCGCGCCGTCTGAGGGGCCGAACTCTGTGCCGATCGGAAAGATCCGCGCGCGGGCCCGACGGCCCATCCACACATCGACCAGCGCGACGGCTGACGCTGCCGCGGGACCGCCGACGAGCAGCGCGGCGATCGTCTGCTGTCGCTTGCTCAGGTTGAACAGACGCCACTCCTCGCCTGGCTGCTGGTAGGCCGGACCTCGATTATTGTCCCACAGTCGTGCGAGACTGCCCACGGCAGGAAGCGAGGTTCAAATGAGGTGCAGCCCACAGCTCAAGGCCGCTCGGCGACCATCGACCCTGGTTCGTGTGACGACGCTCCCACAGTCGATCGGCGCCGACACTCGATGGTGCGTCTTCTGTGTCCTCCTGCTCGGAGGATGCAGCGTAGAGTCCGTGTTTCCGACCCCGGTGCGGGCGGATACAGCCACGTCGGACACACCCGACGGCGCCGTCGTCGGCGACGACACCGCTTCCGCCGACAGCGCTCTCGCCGACAGCGCTTTCGCAGACACCTTCGCCGTGGATGTGAGAACTGACGTCCAGACACCAGATACCTTGATGAGCGGCGACACAGGGGTGGCCGACGTCGGCGATGCGTCGCAGGGCTGCGCCTGCGCACCGAAGCAGGTCTGGCTGCATGGGCCGTGTGTCGCTACGCCGGCGCTGGGGTGTGGCGCGACCTGCACCGCCAAGAGTTGCCCGGTCGACAGCGTCTGCGACCCTGGCGCCGCGTCGTCGACCTGCCAAACCGACGATCTCGTCCCGGCCTGCGTGGCCGCCCAAGCGATGGGCTTCGCGCCAGGCGATCTACGCGTCGCGCCGACAGAAGCGGCGGTGGGCGCCCCGGTGAAGGTGCTCGTGCAAGGTGGCTGGTTCTACATCGGCGCGCTGTGGTGGCACCTACAGGTCGGCGCCGAGACGCTCAGTCCTGCGTACGATTCGGGCGCTAGCTGCACCGTCACCGGCCCATGGACCCCAACGAAACCTGGCATCTACGCGGTGCGTGTGGGGTATGGCGGACTGCAACCCGGCAACAAGGGGTTGGCCGGATTCATCACAGTTCCCGGCCCAGGGGTTCCGGCGGCCGGCGTACAACCGGGCTATCCGTGCAGCGGTGGCGTGACGTGCGCGCAGGGCGACGGTTGGGCGTGTGGCTGCGGCGCGACAGGTCGTTGTGCGTGCGCTCCGGAGCCATAATCCCGGCCTTACAGCGGCGACACGTCCTCACGCGACAAGCGCCACCGTGATCGGGCGCGGCGCGGGGCATACGCAGCTTTCGGTGCTAGGATTTGGCCATGAACATCTGCTCGCCGCGTACAAAACGTCCCCTGATTCAGCTCGTTGCCCTCTCCATGATGCTCGCCACGCAGGTAGCGCCCGCCACCAGTTGGGCCAGCGGCGGCCTCTCGCTTGCGGTCAGCCCATTCGCCAACAAGACCGGTGACACCCGCTTCGACGCCGTGAGCAAGGGTTTGGCCGACATGTTGACGACCGACCTCTCGGTCAGCACCGAGCTGCGCCTGGTCGAGCGAGAGCGCATCGCCGCGGTGCTCGCTGAGTTGAAGCTCGGCACCTCAACATTCATCGACCCGAAGACCGCGCAGCGTGCCGGCAAGCTCCTGGGTGCGGAGCTGATGCTGGTGGGCGCCATCACAGCGTGGGCTCCGACGCTCCGGCTCGATGCGCGGATCGTGAACGTGGAATCGGGCGAGGTCATGGTGGCGGCCAGCGCCGCCGGGCCACAAGCCAAGTTCTTCGCCGTCGAAGCCGAGCTCGCCCGCAAGCTCCTGGTTGGCTTCGGGGTGCGTCTGTCGCCGCTCCAGCGGATGCGCATCAACAAGGCGCCGACCCAATCCTGGAAGGCGCTCCATGCCTACGCGAAGGGGCTTGACGCACACGACCGTGGCAACAAACCAGCGGCGAAGGCTGCGTTTGAGGCGGCTATCGCCGCGGATCCGGCGTTTGCCCGAGCGCGACAACGACTCGAGAAGCTCGGTAAGCGGGTGGCGGCGCTGGAGCAGCGAACGACGGCCGTGGAGCGCGCGGGCGGCCTGATTTTGCGGCCCACCAGCGCGGTCGAACATTGGTCGAATCACAAGGTGCATAGCAGTCGTGGCGACAAGACCAAGGCCCGGGCGGCGGCGCTCGCGGCGCTGACGCTTGAGCCGGGCGCCATCGACGCGCTCTGGGCCTTGTGCCTCGCCGATCTCCCGGGCGGCGGCACCGGCCACACCGTCGATGTCGGGCAGGCCAAGGTGTCATCGGCCCGCGTTCAACTGGTGTGCGCGCTCGCCGCGAGCAACCCTGTCACCGCGGCGCGGCTCAGTCAGGCCACCGTCAGCGGCACTGTCGCAATCAGCGAGTCACCCCTCGCCGCCTTGGCGCCCGACCAGGTGGTGGCGGCGTACCTACGCCTGCGCGCCATCGTGGCCCCCGTTCAACCCCAACCGACCGCAGACCGCCGCGCGGAGGCGGTGGGCCTCGGGTTGTTGCTCGGCGCCGCGCTCCGCACGAAGGCTGGCGCGCGTGCGCTGGAGTCGGCGTTCCTCGACGGTGAGCAGCGTGCGGCAGCGAACGCCTTTGTGGCCACACACTTACATCGACTGGGGAAGGGAATCGAACCGGGCCTTCAGCGCCGAGGCGCCCTTCATGCGCACACGCTGAAGGTCGCCTTGGTCGAGCACGTGGGCCGCAACAATCGACTGCCGTTCTTGCTGCAGGTGCGGTTTGCTGCGCCGAACGTCAGCCAGGTCACCGTGACCCTGCGGACCCAAACGTGGCAGCTCGTGCCCCGCGAGTTAGAGGCGGGCGCGGAGGTCGCGGTCTGGCAGGTCGCTCTCGACCGGTCGGCGCCAGTCGGCTCGTCCAAACTTACCGTGCGTTGGCGTGATCAGGATCGCCTCCAACGCACCGACACCCGCACGTGGTCCCTGCGAGCGACAACTGCTGGCTCGTGGCGGCAGCGCGGGCAAGGGCTGGGCGCGCGTATTTCCGGGCGTCATCCGATGTTGTCGACCCATTTCCTGCCGCGCGCCAAGGCGGACTTGGGCGGTCAACTGCTCGTCGATCCGGTGGTGGCGCTGTGGACCAAACCGCTGCCGATCGGGGACCATGCGCTAGCGATTTGGCCGATGTTTGCAGGCCGACCGTCCATCTGGGCGACGGGTGAGCTGATCGACTTCGCCCGACCCGGCCGCGGCCTCAGCCGAATCGGCTTGGTGCGCGCCATCGTCTATGCCACCGGAGCCGGCGGCGGCGATGTGCGCGTGCTCGGCACGGCGCGCTACTACCGCTGGGCCACGACTGATGAAGCGCGCTATGTCTCTGAGAGCGGGACGACGCGAGCCGAATCAGGTCTGCATGTTCGACCGATCTTTGAGGCGCCGTCGACGCACACCTTGGCGCTGGCGACCGCGCAGCGGCGCGCCGCGGCGTTGCGCGCCTGGCAGGGCTACATGGCCGCGCTGCCGCAGACCGCCGCGCTGTGGGAGCTGTCCACCGAATCTGGGCTCTATGCGGCGCTCTGGACCGCGTGCCCGCTCGCGCGTGCCAGCGGACGGCAGGTGGCGCGCCTGCGGGACCTGACGCTGCTCGGCAGCCAGCTGCACGACGCGCGAGGTGGCCTCACAAGCTGGGCGCCACGCCTCTTGGCGGTGTGCGCGAAGGCGCCTTTGTTCGCGGCTGCGTGGGCACAAGCCGAGGCCGCCGATGCCGACGGTCGTGTGCCCGGCCAGCGCTGGCGTTTTCGTGCCGAGGTCGCCACCGCGCTGGTGCTCGGTCATGGCTGGCCGAAGCCCGGGGCGGCCTCGGCAGCAGCCGTGCGGCAAGCGCTCGCTAACGCACCGGGCGACAGCTTGGAGATCTCGCTCCTGACGGCGGCCGCCGTCGTCGCCGGCGCGTCCCGACCGGCCGAGGTGGCCATTCACGCCAAGGGCGGCCGGTCACAGGTGCCGGCTCCTGCATCGAACGCGATGTCCGAAAAGCTCGTGACGACGGCGTTCTGGCTCGACCGCGACGAGGTCACCACCGCCGGTTACGCCACCTGTGTCGCCGCTGGCGGCTGCCGCGAGCCCACTGACGTGGCGTGCGCGCACGCGTCGGGCGCTGACCACGGCGACTTGTTCTCGTCGCAACAGGCGACCCACTGCATCCCCGTCACGCCCGGACTGTTGCCGCAAAACCGCATCCAACAGGGTGATGCGGCACGCTATTGCGCATGGCGTGGCGGCCGACTGCCGCGCTCAGCCGAGCTGTTGACGGCCGCCGTGAACGACGAGGGCAGGGCGCCGTGGCACGCCCAGGGCTGGCGCGGCGCGTACGACAACCTGCGCGACCGCGTCGTGTGCGCGTGGCTCGGCTACGGTCGCGCCAAGCCCGAAGGGTGCGCGGCGGATGAGGCGAGCGGTCGCCTGCCGTGGGATCGCTATGGCTGGATCGCGCCGGCCGGCGCCCACCCTGCCGGCGAGAGTCCGGCTGGTGTCGCGCACTTGGTAGGGAACCTGCGCGAGTGGGTCCGCGATGGCCCGAATCAGGCGTACGGGTGCAGTTTTCTCGACACGCCGAGCGTTCCTGCCACCTGCTTGCGCACGCTGCGGCCAGTAGCGACCTACTCGGCGGAGGACGTCGGGTTTCGATGCGCCTACGACGCGCGACCCCGCCGATCAGGCGCGCACGTGCGACAACCGAAGGCGCCTCGCATCGCATGGGCACGGGTGCCGGGCGGTCTCGCGCAGCTTGGCGTCCCTGAGCAAAACGACGCCGCGCGGCGAGCGGTTGGCCCGTCCGTCGATCTGGCTAACATCACCGCGGCGGACGTCGCCGCCGTAGCGCGGGCGTGCCCGAGGACCGACGCCGCGGGCCTGCGCGCCTTTGCGGCTGACCTCGCCAAGCTCGGCATCACGGGGCGCCTGTCCGCGCCAGTCGTCGAAGAGTTGGTGAGCCGCGCGCTCTGGTCCGACCGCACGCCAGCCCAGGCGTTCGAAGCGGTGTTGACCCTGCTGCGCACGTTCGACGCGACGGCGTTTCGCGCGGCCTTTGACACCAACGCCTATGTGGCAGGTGCGCGACGCCGGGCGGGAGGCGACGAGACCAAGACACGCGCGCTGCTGTGGTCCGACGTCGTCGCCCGGTTGCTGCGCCAGCCGCGTTTGCCTCACCCAGGCGCGGCACCCCGCTGGAGCGCGCGACGTGGATTCGACTGCCGCGACCAGCCCCTCGGTCGTTGTCAGGACGTGACGGGTACGTCAGGCGCGAGATTTGCCAGCGACGCTCGGCCGCGACCCGCCCAAGCGGTGCGTGTCGCTGGCTTTCAGATGATGACGACGGAGGTGACGCAGCGCGCCTTCGCCGCCGTGCTGAACCGCGAACCGAGCTTCTTCAACTGTAGCAACTGTGCCGTCGAACGGGTGTCGTGGACGGACGCCGACGCCTTCTGTCGAAAGATCGGCGCCCGCCTGCCCACCGAAGCCGAGTGGGCGTTCGCTGCTGCGGGCGGCAGCGCAGACCCGCGATACGGTCGCATCGACGACGTCGCGTGGTATCTGGGCAACAGCGCCGGCAAACCGCCCAGCGCCGGCACAAGACGCCCTAACAAGTTTGGCCTGTACGACATGCTCGGCGGCGTCTGGGAGTGGACGGCGGACGGGTGGCTCGACCGCTCGGCCCTGGAGAACCTCGCGCGGGGCCTCAAGGTTGTGCCGAAAGCCAACATCCGCCGCGCGCCCGCCGACGCCAAACCCTGGTGTATTCACGCCTATCGCCACGTGCGCTACGGCGAGCGCAACCTCGACGCGCTGCCGTGGACCGTGTTTGAGAAGCGCTGGCTGGCTTGCTTTGACACGGAGTCCGCAGGCCAAGCCGCCGTCGCTGCCGTGCTCAACAAGGCGCCGCTCGGCCCGTCGCCGCTGGTGTTGGAGCGACCGCGACCGACGCTGCGCACCATACGCGGCGGCGCTTGGCGCACCGACCCGCGGTTGGTCACGCGCACCGCACGGGCGGCGACGCGCGAAGATCAACGGTCCAGCTTCGTTGGGTTTCGATGCGCGAAGTGAGCGTCGATCAGAGGAGTGCCGCCATGATAGCCCCACCACAAGCCAACCCCTCGCCGAGCCTCGGACGAGCCGCCTGGGTCCTATGCGCCGGGGGGATGGCGTTGATCGCAGCCGGTTGCGCCGGCGCTTCTGAGCCGAGAACTGGGGCGGATAGCGGCTCCGCGACAACGCAAGGCGACACCTCGACCGACGCGGCAGACGCTGGGCGACCGGCGGTGTGCACGGGGTACTTCGGTCAACCGACGGCGAAGACTGGCCTCGACACGACGCTCTGCAGCCCACAGTGCGACTGCGGCGGCGCGTCGTTTTCGTTCGTGCCGCCTTCACCCGCGACCCTCGCTGCGTGGTCGGCGACGAAGTTCCCCGCTATGGCGACGCCCACGACCGATCCGTACACCGCCGACGTGCCGCCGACTGTCGCGCCGGGGGTGTGCGGTGTTCGAAAAGAGCCAGGCGGCGGACACACGCTTGAGAGTGCTGCGGACGCTGACACGCTGGCGAAGTCAGGCGCGACGTTGACACACCAGGGTCGTTGCGGGCTGTGCTCCACGCTGGCCGACCTCGCCGTCTACGCGCGAGAGACTGACCTGACGCAGCCGGTGCGCGCCTGTGGCCTTGAACACTTCGACGACCTCGCTGGCAACGTCGCTTGCCTGCGAAAGATCGGCTTCACCGCGCCGTGTGCCTGGATCTGGGCCTACAACACGCGCAACACCCGGGTGCGATGTTTGGACGTCTGCTTGAAGGCGCTAAGCGCCCCGTATCATCTCGCCGACGGCAGCCTGAACCCATGCCTGCAGTGCGATGAGGACAAGAGCGGCCCGGTCTTCAAGGCCGTCGCAGGCCGCACCCGTCGCAACTCCGGCCTCGCCAGCGCCCTGTGTCGCCCGTGCGCCCAGGTGCATCGCATCGCGCACGCGTACGATCTGTGACGCCCGCGCATGATTTGTAGGCCAGGTTGATGCCGACGAAGTAGGCAGCGTCGGCGTGCCACGAGGGCACGCGGCCGCGGCGCCTTGCGAGCCTGATGACCGCATGCGACCGTCGTGCGTCGGAGGAACGTATGGCTACAGAGCGCGACCCACTTCTGGGCACTGTCTTCGCGGACAGATACCGCATCGAGCGTCGGCTTGGCGCCGGCGGGATGGGCTGCGTCTACGTCGCCACGCAGCTGTCGATGTCCCGAGAGGTGGCGCTAAAAGTCCTGAATCCCGAGCTGAGTGACAGCGCGTCAGCCGTGCAGCGCTTCGTTCGCGAGATGAAGGCCTCCTCCAAAGTCGAGCATCCCAACACGATCCGGGTGTACGACTTCGGCGAGAGCAGCGATGGCCGACTCTTCCTAGCCATGGAGATGCTGCCCGGCAAAACGCTGCACCAAGTGCTGCGAGAGGCGGGCGCGCTCGACACTGCGCGGCTGCTGCGCATCGGCGAGCAGATCGCGCGCGCGCTGGGAGCGGCCCACGCTGAAGGCATCGTCCATCGCGATCTCAAGCCTGAGAACGTGATGCTGATCGATCGCTACGACGAACGAGACCAAGTGCGCGTCCTCGACTTCGGTATCGCGCGATTTGCCGAGAGCGGTGTCGACGACGAACCCGCGCTCACACGGACGGGCACGCTCATCGGCACGCCGCTCTACATGTCCCCGGAACAAGCCCTCGGCAAGCCAGTCGACCATCGCAGCGACCTGTACTCGCTCGGCGTGCTGCTGTACCAGATGGCCACAGGTGCTGTGCCTTTCACCGCGACGACCCCGATCCGCGTGCTGTTCATGCACGCGCACGACGCGCCCAAGCCGCCGTCGCTGATCGTCAAGGGGCGGGTCCCGGAGCGGCTCGAGGCCCTGATTCTCGGCCTGCTAGCGAAGTCGCCTGCCGACCGGCCGCAGACGGCCGCGGAGGTGATCGCGGCGATCAAACGGGTGACGGAGTCGGACACGCTCGTGGAGGCAGATGGGATGCTGCGACCAGCGCCGCGGCTGCACGACGCCACGGCGATGGCACGCGCTCAGGCAGCACACCGCGACCCAGGGGCGCAGGTGCCGACGGCGAGATCGGTGACGGTCGATCCCGACGCAGATCCGCTGATGCAAACCGCCGCGGCGTTCTCGGGCGGCCCGGTCGCAGAGCTCGCAGCGGGGCTGGTGGACACGGGCGGCGCGACGATCGCGGCGGATCAGCCGGGCCTGTCTTCACAGGACACTGGCGTGGCGTCGCGCGCTGTGCTCGACACCCAGGCAGCGACCATGGAGGCGCCACGGCCCGACGTGACGCTGGGCACCGTGCGGCCGCCTGCGTCCGGACCCGCCGCTGGCGCAGCGGCGCCTACGTCCGCAGCGCCTGCGTCCGCAGCGCCTGACGTGACTGATACGAGCTCGAATAACGCGACCGCCACCGGCGTGGCGCCCGTCGCAGATCCGACCGCGATCTCGGCGCCAGCCAAAACGCCCAGCGGCGGTTCACCGATACGCCTCATCGCCATCATCGCCATCGTCGCCGTGCTGACGGTCGTCGCAGCCCTCGTGTTCGTTCTAGCTCGCGGCGCTGGCTCCCCCGATTCAGCTGCGACCACGACGCGTGACCCGACGCTCGTGGCTGCGTCCGCCGACGCCACGCAATCACCACCCGCCGTTGTGCCGGTGCCGCCGGCGGCCGCCGAGGCGAACCGCGCCGGACTGCGTGACGCTCGCGCCGCAGCGGGCGACCCGGTGACGCCGGAGGGCTGTCGCGTCACCGACGCGGGCACCGTCGACTCGCTCATCGCCGCAGTGCAGCTGCTCAATGGCGGTCGGCCGCGCGGCAAGCGCCCACAAGACACCGAAGCCGTCGCCAAACTGGCGGCGCTCCAGGGCGACAACGCCAAAGCCGCCGAGACTCAGGCGACCCTGGCCCGCGCGAAGCTGGTCGCCGGCGACTCGGACCCGGACATCATCGGGCTCACCAAGGCCGCCCGCGCGGCATGCCCGGCGATGGCGCTGGCGTGGGAGGTGGAGGGCACAGTGCACCTGCTGTCGATGCGCGCCAAGGTGGCGCGCGAGCTGCTGGCCGAAGCGGTCACGCTCGCGCCCGGCTTCCAGCGTGCGCGCTACAATCTCGGCCTGGCCCAGCTGAGCAGTGGCGACGCAGCCGCCGCGCTCGCCACCTTCGAGGAGGTGCGCCGCCGCGAGCCGCAGCGCCCCGGCGTGATGACTGGCATCGGCCAGGCCCACCTCGGCGCCAAACACTACCCGGAGGCCGTCGCCGCGCTCACCGAGGCGACCCGTCGGGCGCCAAAGGACGCAGCGACGTGGTACGTGCTAGGCATGGCCTACAAGCTGAAAGCTGACCCCGCCGAGGCGCAGCGCGCGTGGTGCACCGCAGCCAAGCTTGGCCACCCGCGCGCGGGCCGAAAATGCCCCGAGGCGGCCGGAATCCCGGTGCCAAAGTAGCGAACGCCGCTACTGAACAAACGCCGCGAGCTCCTGGCGTGCCATGCCAAAATCCGGTTGCTCTTTGACCACGCGCGTCAGCAGCGCCTTCGCCGCCACCTTGTCGCCACGGTCCTTCGCGTCGAGCGCCTTCGCGAACTGCACCGCGGTCTGCGTTCGCAGTCGCTTCGGGCGTCGTGGTCGGCTTGGACGCCGGTGCGAGGCCCCCGCTGCCCCAGGACGCACCCCGCCCACGCCACGCGCGCTACCAGCCCTCGCGGCGGCGGCCTCCCGACGCGGCAACCGCTTGGCGAGGTCGAGCGCCAGCGCGCTCGCGACGGTGGTCTGGATCGTCAAAAACTCATCCACCTTGCCGCTGGCGCCGGTGCTGAGGATGATCCGCCCGGTCTGCACCGCCACAAGGCGCGCGTCGATCCGCAGGCTGCCAAGCAGCGAGAAATAGCTGCCCAGCACGAGATACTCAGCGCCAAGGAGCTTGCCGATCTGGGCCGCGGTCTTCGAGTCGACCTTGCGTGACCCACCCAACTTCAGCTCCGCCAGCACCGACTCCAGGCGCGCGCGCTCAACCAACTGAATCCGCTCATTCCTGGATAGGTCACTGATCAGCATCTGCGCCAACCCCTTCTTGAGCACGGCGAGCTCCTCATCCTTGCCGGCGTAGTCGAAGTACAGCACCGCCACAGTCGGCCGCCCAGCGGGCTTCGCGGTCGGCGCAGCCCGCGGCTTCCGAGCTGCCTTTTCGCCTGGTTTTGCGGGGGGCACGCTCTGATTGGCCGGCGGCTTTGGCGCCGCAAACGCGGGCAACAACCCGAGCGACGTGGCGCCGACGAGTCCGCCGCCGGTGAGGGTGGCAATGAGCACATCGCGACGACTCATCCCTGTTTCCGATCGCTTCATACGTGTCTCCAAGCGCGTGATCACAGCCTGCGGATCGGATCTGGCCCCCAAGGCGCGACCCAACGTAGGAGAATCATGCCTGGAAGCGCAATCAATGTGCAGAACAGAAAAAACTGTGTGTACCCAACCGCCTCGATGAGCCAGCCCGTCGACGCGTTGGCGAAGGTCCGCGGCACACCCGTGAGGCTCGTGAGCAAGGCGAACTGCGTGGCCGTGTAGCGCTTGTCGGTGCTGCGCGCGATGAACGCAACGAACGCTGCGGTGCCCAGACCCACGCCGAGATACTCGAAGCTGACGGCCATGAAGAGCGCCGGGATGCTATGACCGATCTCCGCCAACGCCGCAAAACCAAGGATCGAGCTGATCTGGACCACACCAAAAATCCACAGCGAGCGGTTGATGCCGATCCGAATCATGAGGACGCCACCGGCGATGCCACCGCCAATAGACGCCCAGAGGCTCGCGACCTTCGCCACGGTGCCGATCTCAGTCTTCGTGAAGCCCAGGTCGAGGTAAAATGGCGTCGCCAGGGCCGTCGCCATGCTGTCGCCCAGCTTGTAGAGCAACATGAAGGTGAGGATCAGCAGCGCGCTCTTCACGCCGTCCCGAGCGAAAAACTCCTGAAACGGCTCGACTACCGCCCGGGCGAAACTGCGCGGCGGCGGCATGCTCACCTCCGGCTCGGGCATGAAGACGCTCGTCGCGACGCCGACGAGCATGAAGCTCGCGACGATGAGGTGCACGGTGCTCCAGGGCAAGGTGTCCGACAGGATCAGGGCGAGGGAGCCGGGGACAAGGCTGGAGACGCGGTAGGCGTTGACGAAGAACGAGTTGCCCACGCCGAGCTCGGCGTCCGGCAGCAGCTCGCGGCGATAGGCATCCAGCACGATGTCTTGGCTCGCTGAGAGCAGCGCCACGATGCTGACAACCAGCGCGATAAGCCCGATATCTTCGGTTGGGTCGAGAAAACTGAAGGCCGCGAGCGCCCCCAACAGACCGACCTGCATCAGCGCGGCCCAGCCACGTCGCCGACCCAAGAAGGGCGGCACGATGCGGTCCATGAGCGGCGACCAGAGAAACTTCCAGGTGTACGGAAAGCTGACCAGGCTGAAGAGTCCGATCGTCTTGAGATCCACGTGCGCGTCGCGGAGCCACGCCGGCACCAGCTGGTAGAGCACGTAGAGCGGCATGCCCGAGGCAAAGCCGCAGAAGATACACGCGAGCATGCGACGGTTGAAGATCGCGTCGACGAGCTTAATTCGGGGTGAGCTGTCCGGCTGTGGGCTGGGGTCCGTCACGAGTCGGGGGACTTATCCGGCCCCGCGATCCGGCCCATCTCCGTCGCGAGGTCGAGGTCGCGCTGGGTCACCACGTCGCCCGCGTCGTGCGTGCTCAGCTTGACCTCAACCGTCGCCCACACGTTGCGCCAGTCCGGGTGGTGGCCCATGCGCTCGGCGACCAGCGCGACGCTGCTCATCCAGCCAAACGCCTGCACAAAATCGTCGAATCGAAACGTGCGCGCGAGGGTGTTGTCGCGATGCTTCCAGGCCGGATTGTCCCGCAAGAAACCAGCTATATCGGCATTGTCGCTCATGAGACCTCAACGCGGCGCAGGCGCAGGCGGTGGTTCCGCGCCTCGGAGGGTGGTGATGTACGACCGCCGCTCAACAGGCACGTCGTTGCGGTAATCGCGCTCTTCAATCACGTGGTCGCCGGACGGACCAAACCTGCGCTCGGTCCCGTGGCGTGACCCCGCTTGATACGGCACCTCGGCCCATCGTTGCCCTGCGCTGGTGTAGATCACGGCGCGGCCGGTTCGCTGGCCATGATTCACCGGCACCACCATGCGGGGCTTGCCGTTCGGGTGATAATGCACCTCTAGGCCATGGCGCTCGCCCTTGCGATACGACAAGCGGACCACGCCGCGGCCATAGGGACCCTGCACTCGGGCGTAGCCGTCGCGCTCGCCCTTGACCATGGGCACAGTCATCCGCACCGCGCCATTGCGGTGATACTGAATCTCCGTGCCGGTCGGCAGCTGCCCGGCTGGGTATCGGCTCTGCACGGTGCCGTCCCGAAAATAGCTGCGCACGTAGCCGACTGGCTTGTCGTCCTTGAATGGGATCTCCAGCTGCTTCTCACCCGTCGCGAAGTAGCGGACCTCGGAGCCTGAGCGCTGACCGTCCGCGAACGTCACGCGCGCATGTAGGCGCCCATCATCCCGATAGAACGTGGCCTCGCCATGGCGCTTGCCGCCCCGCAACGGCGCCTCGACCCGCTTCGCGCCGTTCGGGTAGTACTCGACCTCCAACTTCACGTTCTTGTCGATCGTCGGGCAAGACTCGCGGCGCAGGTTCTCCGTGCCGGCGTAGTAGAAGACGACGCAGCCGTTCTTGAGGCGCTTACCACCGCCGCGGCGCTGCAGATAGCGACGACTCTTCAGCACGCCGTGTTGCCAGGTGTACAGCGCGAATCGGCTGCCATTACGGGCAAATCGCGTCTCCGTGCCGTGCAGTTGATGGTTGTCGTACGGCTGCTCGCTCCACAGCCAACCGCCGCGCTTAGCGTAGATCTTGGCTTTGCCCTGCCACTTGCCGTCTACCAGCGGATACACGCCCATCAGGCGGCCCGACTTGTAGAAGCGGCGCTCTTCCCCCGTCATCTCGCCGGCGTTCCAGCTGCGCTCCGCCCATTTCCAGCCTTGCTCGGCGTAGACGGTCTGCACGCCTTGGCGCTTGCCAGCTACGATCGGCACCGTCCACTGCAGCTCGCCGGTGGCGTGACCCTTGGTCGGCGCGTGCCATTGCCGTTCGACACCTGCTCCCGTCTCCGCCCAGGGCCACTCCTGCCTCGGCGCCCCGCCGACGTACCAGCGTCGCGCCATGCCGCTCGGCTTGTCTTCGGTGAAGTGATACTCGCCGATCACCTTGTCGCCCTTCATGTCGAAGATCAGCGTGCGCCCATGCTGCTTACCGGCGACGTAGCCCATGACGCGCTCGCGGGTGCCGTCCTTTCGGTACACCTTCACATCGCCGTCGACGACCCCGTGCTGCCGCGCGACCTCCATCCACATCGTCTTGCCGTCCTCGTGAAACCGCACCTCCGTGCCGTGAATCTGACCATTTTGCAGCGGCAGCATCGCCAGCAGCGTGCCGTACTTGTTCACCACACCGGCGTCGCGCCAGACCCGCGCCGTGCCCTGCAGTTTGCCGTCCTGCCAGACGAAGACCGCCCGCACCGCACCCGACTCCCGATAAAACCGAAACTCGTTGCCGTGCAGCACACCGGCTCGGTACTGCAGGATCGCGACGAGCACGCCCTTCTCGTCCCACATCCGCGCCGCACCCTGGCGTTCGCCACGCACCCGCTGCACCTCAAACGCCTTCTTACCGTTGAAGTGCCAGTGTCGCTCCAGCCCGACCGCTTTGCCGCCGACATAGTTCACATCGGTGCGTTTGCGATTGGGCTCCCAGAAGGTCTCCGCGCGTCCGTGCAGCAGCCCGTACTGGTAGCGAAAGATGGCGTCGATCTGGCGCTTGTCGTTGTCGGCGTACCGCAGCTCCTCGCCGTGCTTCAGCCCCGAGATCAGGCTGAACATCGCCTTGAGGTTACCGCTTCTATGCCAAGCGCTGCCCTTGCTTGCGGGAACACCCGCCGTGTATTGGATGACGGTCTCGCGCTCCGGCGGAGCGGTCGGATACCACGTCGTGAAGGGGCCCTCGCGCAGCCCGTTCTCCCAAACGCTCGTCGCCGCCAGCCGACCGTTGGCGTCGAACCGCTTCTCGAGCCCGTTCGGCTTGCCCTTGGCGTAGGGCATCACGCTGCGGCGCAAGCCCTCTTCGTCATACGTCACCAGCTCACCGTCTGGCACACCCTTGACGAGGGTGAAGCTGCGATTCGGCGTGCCGGACTCGAAGTAGGTGGTCACGCGAGCGGTCTCGTCACCGGGGCCATAAGCCATCACGTGCTGGGTCTTGCCGCTGCGGTAGAGGTGGGTGACATCGACCAAGTCCCCGTTCCGACGATGCTCGACCCGCCGCGCACCGCCACCGCGAAAACGCTCGACGACCTTCGTCGCCACGCCCTTGCCCGCGGCCGGTCGCACGACGTCCGGGGCGGTCATCGCCGGCGGGGCGGTCATCGCGGGCGGCGCAGGCTTCGGTGCCGCCGTGGCCAGAGGTGTCGATCCAGCCGCCGCTACCGCGCTAGCAGGCCGAGAAATCAGGCTCAGAGACGGCACGCTCAGGGCGACGACGAGCGACGCCGCTGCCACGCGTCCGACCCTCTTGCTGCGCCAAGCGTCTAACTGCACGAGAGACAGCGACGCGATTCGGTCTGGGATCATGGCGAAACGACGCACGGTGCCTCCGGTTGGGGACGACAGTTTCAATCAGCCAGCGTCGGAATGCAAAGCCAGCGCAACAACTACCGGCGTCACGCGCCGTTCAGACGCGCCGCAAGCTTGACTCCACACGGTAATCCGGGCAATCCATGCGCGCGCACTCACTTTGTACGCTGTGCGCCCAAACTCCCAACCAGGAGCCCGAGCCATGAGCCACAATTCCTTTCAGACCGCCGACATTCTCAAGGTGGGCGACCAATCCTACGCCTACCATCGCCTCGGCACCCTCGCCGACGCTGGTTTCGACACCTCGACGCTGCCGTACTCGACCCGGGTGCTTCTCGAGAACCTGTTGCGAAACGAGGATGGCGTCTCGGTCAGCGCCGACGACATCAAAGCGGTCGCCGGTTGGCAGCCCAGCGCGCACCCTGAGCTTGAGATCGCGTTTCGCGTCGCCCGTGTCCTGTTGCAGGACTTCACGGGCGTCCCGGCCGTCGTCGACCTCGCCGCCATGCGTGACGCGATGGTGGCCATGGGCGGCGATCCCAACAAGATCAACCCGCTGCAGCCAGCAGACTTGGTCATCGACCACTCGGTGCAGATCGACTACTGGGGCAGCAAAGACGCCGTGTCGCTCAACGCCAAGCTGGAGTATCGGCGCAACGAAGAGCGCTTCAAGATGCTGCGTTGGGGCGCGACCGCGTTCAAGAATTTTCGAGTTGTTCCACCGTCAACCGGCATTGTCCATCAAGTGAACCTTGAGTTCTTGGCGCACGGCATCTTCTCCGCCGAGACCAAGGACGGCGGTCTTGAGGCGTACCCCGATACGCTCGTGGGCACGGACTCGCACACCCCCATGGTCAACGCGCTCGGCGTCGTCGGCTGGGGCGTCGGAGGCATCGAGGCTGAGGCGGCGATGCTGGGGCAACCCATCACGATGCTGCTGCCCGAGGTTGTGGGGTTTAAGCTCTCCGGCGAGCTCGCGGAGGGCACGACGGCCACGGACCTCGTGCTCACCGTCGTCGAGATGCTGCGCGCGCACGGCGTCGTCGGAAAGTTCGTCGAGTTCTTCGGCACAGGCCTCAGCAGCCTGCCGCTGCCCGACCGCGCGACGCTCTCGAACATGGCGCCAGAGTATGGCGCGACGATCGGCTTCTTCCCTGTCGACGACATCACGTTGCGTTACCTGCACCTCAGCGGTCGCCCGCAGGCTCAGATCGATCTGGTCGAGGCCTAT
>CALENB010000098.1 GCA_937910235.1 uncultured Myxococcales bacterium
TAATCCACGATGTCGATGACTTGATCGACGAACCCCATGTCGAGCATGCGGTCCGCCTCATCGAGCACAAGCACGCCGACCGCGTCGAGGTCCAGGACGCCGGCTTTCAGGTGTTTTCCGATGCGACCCGGCGTGCCGACCACGATGTCACAGCCGCGCTGCAGCGCGATGATCTGCTCGCGGTTGTTCACGCCGCCACACAGCGTCACGACGCGGGTGTTGGCGAGCCGCTGCGCCAGGCGCCGCAGCTCTGCGGCGACCTGCTCGGCCAGCTCGCGCGTCGGGCAGAGGACCAGGGCCTGCAGCTCGCTTGAATCGGGGTCGATCTTGTTGAGCAACGCGAGGCCAAACGCCGCGGTTTTGCCGCTGCCCGTCTTCGCGTGGCCAATGAGGTCACCGCCTTTCAGCAGCAGCGGCAACGCCATCGCTTGGATTTCGGTCATCTCCGTGTAGCCGATCTGGTCGAGGCTCTCGAGCAGTTCGGGGCGGAGTTCAAGGGTGCGGAAAGATGATGTCATGGGCCCCACATAAACCTTGTGGGCGCTTGTGTCGACAACCAAAGTTTGCCGGACGCAGGCCGTTCGTGTGCTTACGGTGCAAATTTGTCTCGCACAAGATCCGCCGCAGCGCCCTATTTTTCCGCAAAAACGCTGGGAAAACGGGCCAAGAAGGCCACGGCGTGCCGCAGCTCGCGCAGGTCGACACACTCCCCGATCTTGTGGGTGTTCTGCTCGATGCCGGGGCCGACGCCCAACATCGCGGGGTACGTGACGCCGCCGCTGGCCAACCAGCGCTTCGAGGCTGGTATGTCGATGCCGGATCCTTCGCACGGCACGGAGAACCCGACGCCGTCGGTGGAGAAGATCCAGCGGTCGACGCGTGGCTCAGGCTTCAGGTTGCCGTCACGGCCGGCTTCGATGTGGGGGCTGAGCGCGCCCCGCCACGTAGCGACCGCGGCGAGGATGGCTGGGTGGTCGGCGGGTGTCTCCCAACCCGGATAGATGGCGGCGTTGCCGGGTCGGTAGCCGCGCCACGTCGGTGTGTCGTAGGTCGGCACTGTCACGGTGACGTCGAGTCCATCAGCCCGCGCGCGCGCGACGGCGGGCAAGTCGGCGATGGCGGCGACGGCGTCGTCGGGCGTCTCGCCCACGGTGAGACGACGGTCGAAGCGGAAGATGAAGCGCTCCGGCACCGCGCAGTCGCTCGGCGTGTCGAGCTGCGCCCACGACGCGGTGCGGGTGCCCGCGCCGAGGAAGCTGTGGCTGCCAAAAGTGTCGCCCGCGTCGTACTGCGCGCGAGCTTCGACCAGGATCGCGGCGCCGTATTCTAGGGGGTTGAGGCCCTCCCACGGCATGGAGCCATGGCAGGAGCGGCCGGTGACGCTGACCTCGATCTGCATGCGGCCGCGCTGGCCGCGGTAGATGCCCAGCGAGCCCTTCTGCGCGTCGCCGGTGCCCTCGGTCAGCACCACAACGTCTGGGATGGCGGCTGGTGCGGCGCCAGGCAGCTCTTGGGCCATCATGTACATCGGTCCGCCGCCATCATTGTCCTCTTCTGCGACCGACGCGATCGCTCGCACCACGACGCCGCGCAGGGCGCCCTCCGCCCGCAGCTCCAGCAGAATCCGTGTGGCAACCATCTGCGCCACGACGCCACCGAGCTGGTCGGCGGCGCCGCGACCGAAGAGCAAGTGCTGCCATTGCCCGTCGGGTGGCAGCCAGCCCAGCTCTGTTCGCAGGTAGTCGCGGTCGAGCGCGTCGGCGTCGAGCAAGCCGTCGTAGGCGTCCAACCCGCCGGTCTTGGCGCGCCACTGCGGTCGTAGCGCGCGCACGGTGTCGCTGTGGCCGTCAAACCACACCACCTTACGCTCGTCCGCGGCGACGCCATCCTCCGGGTCCGAGACCTGCCACACGAGGTTTCCGAACGTGTCGAACCACACGTCTGTGTCGGTCTCGACGGCGCCGATCTCGCGGATCATGCCCATCAGATAGGCCAAACGAGGGCCCTCGTGGTTGCTGAGGCCGCACTCCTGGTCCCCGCCATCGTCTGCTGAGCGGTCGACGAAGTCCGCCGGAATGCGGATCGCTTCGGCGAGAATCTGCGCTGCGAGGCCGGCATCGCGGGCTGCGAGGGCGGCGACGCGGGTGTTCAATGAGGTCATGGTGTACTCCGTTGCGTCATGATTGGGAGCGCGTCTGCGTCGGATCGGCGCTGCGTAAGATCCGCGCTGGGACCGCGCGGCGCCCCGCTCAGTCCCTTCCTTGCGGCGCGGGCCGGCCGCCAAATTGCGCCAGGGCACCGACCGGATCGGGATGTTTGGCCGCGGTGAGCAGGGCCATGATGGCGTAGAGCTTCCAGCTCGCTTCACGGGCGAGGTCGTCGCGGTACGTCGCCATGACACCCGGGCTCACCTCCGCCCCGATATCGGCCGGCAGGCAGTGCATGTACTGCGCCTGCGGTCGCCCAGGGGAGGTCGCCGTCAGGGCCATCCGGCGTTCGTCGCAGATCCAGTCGGTGTGGTCCGCGTTCTGGGCGAGCATCTGGCGCTCCAGCTTCGCCAGCCCGGCGCGGTCGCGTGCGGCGTTCGCGGCCACCCGCGCGGTCATGAGCGCGCGGGGTCCCCACGACTTGGGGTACACGACGTGCGCGCCCCGAAACGCCGTATCCATGGCCTTGCCGCCGCCGACATGGACGCTGAAACTACCGTTATGTTCCGCCGCGAAGCGCTTGGCGTCCGCGATGCAGGGCTCCAGCAGCTCGTACCCAGGCGGGTGCGCGAGTCGCACGTGGGCGCCTTGTCGCGTCAGCAACGTGATGAGCCCCTGCGGCACGCTGAGCGGTTTGGCGTAGCTGGGAGAATAGGCCCACGAGACCGTGATGATCTTGTCGCGGAGGGCGTCTTGGTCGTCGGCGCGCGCGCCAAAGCGATGTCGCAGGAAGGCGAGGTCAGCCAGCGTCTGGGTCGGGTGGTCGACATCACACTGCAGATTCACGACCGGCACGGTGCGCTGCTCCTGGTTCGCGTTGAGCCAGGTCTGGATGCCAGACGCCACCTGGCGCATGAACGTCTGACCTTCGCCGAGCACCAAGTCATGACGGACACCCATCGCGTGTGCGTTCATCCCGAGCATCGCGCCCGTCTCACTCGCGGTCTCACCATGGGCGATCTGCGTGCTGCTGCCATCGACGATGACCGGCTGCATACCCAAACGCGCCGCAGCCCCAGCCCACGCGCTCTTGGTGCGCGTGGAGTTGTCGAAGAACATCGCGTAGGCCAGTTCATGCGCAAAGAGCGGCACGCGCACGCCGGCGAGGTCGAGCTCGCGAAATCGACTGGCTAACGAGAGCAGGGCGTCCAGCTCCGCCGCGGTCGCGTCGCGGGTGGCGAGCAGGCTGCGACCGAGGAGGCCGCGCAGCGCGTCGGCATGTGGGGCAAGTTTGGTGGTGAGCTTGGTAGTCACGGCGTCGTCCTCAGCCCGGAGTCTGTCGGGCGAGGCACAAGTTAGGCCTGTGGAGTCGAATGTGTGCGTGGATTTGTGCGCACCGGTCAATCGTCTGGCACGGCCAGATTTTGTCCCCGATCCAGCGCCTAAGACGTCGGTTCGACCGCCGTCACGTTGACGTTCTTGGCGAGGTCGTCGCGCGCTCGCTCATGTAACGCATCCGCGCCGAGCCGGTCGACTTTGCGCTGCACACGCGGCAGCTCACCGCTGCGGACGTAAGCGAGGTGGCAGATCGGATCGCCGGGAGCGACCGACGGCAACGTCGTCAGCCCGACCACCACGCCCTCGCGCGGCGCTTTGATGACGTTGAGCGTGTTGCCGACCAAGTCAGTGTTGGTCGCGATGGCCTGGCCCCGTGCGACGATGTCGCCTGGACCGACGTGGAACACCAGAAAGCCGCCTCGGTTGGCGCGCAGCCACTGGGTCGCGTCCGTCTCGATGCGGTACGCTGGCGCCACCGGCGTGTTGTCGATCATGTTGAGATGCGCCAGGCAATTCTGAATGCCACGGATCGCGTACGCCAGCACCGCGGGCTCGACCTTCCACACCTCGCCGGCTTCTAGGATCATGGTGTGGCAGCCGATCGTCTCACTCGCCGCCCGCAGCGAGCCAGCGGGGCCACGTGACGAGATGATCAGCTCCGCACCAAACGCGCGCGCGAACGCAGCTTGCGGCTCGATCGTCATATTTGCCCGAATATTCGGGAAATTCGTGCGCCGCACCGCCGCAGAGTGGAGATCGATGGCGTAGTCGCTGCGGCGGATCACCGCATCGAAGAATGTTCGGGCGAGTCGGCTCGCGAGGCTGCCACGCACCGAGCCCGGAAAGCAGCGGTTGAGGTCCCGGCGGTCGGGCAGGTATCGCGTAAAACGCTCGAACCCGAAGATGTTGACGACGGGTACGAGCACCAGCGTGCCCGCGAGCAGCTTGAAGGGCGGCTTCATGATGAGCCGCCGGATCGCCCCAGTGCCGTTGATCTCGTCGCCATGCACCGCGCCGGTCACCGCGACCGTCGGCCCAGGCGCGTGGCCCCGCCAGACCACGACCGGGATGTGAATCTCGGCGCCCGAGTAGGTCTGTGAGACCCGCAGATCCACCGTTCGACACTCGCCGGGCCTGACCACTTGACCGCACCAGATGTCGTCGGGGGCGGCCTCTTTGGCTGCTTTGCGGCTACGCGCAGTCATCGGCGACCACCTCCGGTTCGCCACCGTGGTGCGGCGGCGTCGCGACCCCTTGCTCCTGCAAGGTCGAGGTCTTTGGGCGTTTGCGCCGTCTTTTGGCGGGGATCAGCTCTTTCATCACGGCGAGCTTGCCGTAACAAAGCAGCCGATCCTGCTTCTCGATGACGCGGCTGCCACGCGGGTTCGAGATGACCGTCGTGCCCCGATTGAGCGTCAGCACCACCACGTCGCGGTCCCGCAGTCCCGTCGCGTCGATGGTCTTGCCACAGAGCGGCGATCCGTCTGGGATGGCCAGCTCGGCGACGCCGTAGCCCTTTGAGACCGTGAGCTTCTGCCGAATATCCAGCTCGGGAAACGACACCTGGTCAGCCATGTAGTCGATGATGGCGCCGGCTACGTCCAACTCGGTCGCGGCCTCGATCCCCTCCAGCCCTGGCGACGAGTTGACCTCCATCACCAACGGCCCGTCGTTGCCCTCCAGCATGTCAACGCCAGCGACGCGCAGGCCGAGAATCTGGGCCGCACGCACCGCCGTTCGCTCGTATTCTGGGGTCAGCACGACGCGCTCTGCGTAGCCGCCGCGGTGAATATTGCTGCGGAACTCCTCACCGCGGGCGACACGACGCATGGCCGCGACCACGTAGTCCCCGACCACAAAAGCGCGGATATCACGGCCCCGACTCTCGGCGACGAAGCTCTGAATGAGCACGTTCTGCTTCGCGGATTGCAGCGTCTCGATGATGGCCTCGGCGATTTTGGTGTTGTCCGCCAAGATGACACCCACCCCCTGCGTGCCCTCCAAAATCTTGATGATGACCGGCGCCCCGCCAATGCGCTCGATTGCCGGCAGCACGTCCGACCGACCCCGCACAAAGGTGGTGTGGGGGATGCCGATGTCGTGGCGGCTCAGCACCTGCAAGCTGCGCAACTTGTCGCGGGAGTTGGTGATGCCGGGCGCGGTGTTGGGTGTGTAGACGCCCATCTGCTCGAATTGCCGCACTACGGCCGTGCCGAAATACGTAACCGAAGCCCCAATTCTCGGTAAAATCGCGTCGTATTCGCTCAGCTTCTTCGAGCGAAAGTAGAGCTCGGGCTCGCTTGGCCGCAAGTCGATGGAAAAACGCAGCGTGTTGAGCACTTTGACGTCGTGGCCGCGAGACAAGGCCGCTTCCCGCAGCCGTCGCGTGCTGTAGCAGCGAGGTGCGGTGGAGAGGATGGCGAGCTTCATGTGGTCTTCCCTGGTTTGACGACGGAGGGCTTTGGCGCCCCCGACTTTGGCGCCCCGGTGCGTCGACTTGTGAGCAGGTTTGTGGCCGCTGGTTGGACGAGATATCTGCCTGCGAGCGCGGTCCTCCCAATCAACATACGACACAGCATCCCTTGGCGATTGACCAGATTCAGCTCGATCTCGTACGTGGAGTCACCGACTTGCAGCGTGGTGCGAAACACGAAGCGGCGCTGTCGCGTGCCCGGTTGCGGGGTGACAACGGATTCTCGGCTCGGCGTCGCCGTCACCCAGACGGACTTGCGGGTCGGCTTCTCGCTGACCACGACCTCGAATCGCACGTCTCCGTTCTCCAAAAGCTCGATGTGCCGGGCGTGGATCGACGACGTCCGCGCGCCGGTGTCGACTTTGGCCTTGATGGCGCCGACGTCCCAATCTGGCAGCGAGACAGTCTCGCGCCAACCGATGATTTTGCTGGATTCTGGATTACTCAAGTGTGGTGCCGGGCGCCCGTGTGGGAAGGTGGCGAGCGTGTGTGGGCTGGGAGGTCGCGCTTGGTCATGTCGACGAGCCCGTGTCGATCCAGCCCTTGCGGAAGAAGAACCACACCATCCCAGCCACGGTCAAGCCCATCACCGCCAGCAGCGCAGGGTAGCCATAGCGCCAACGTAGCTCTGGCATGTTATAGGGCGACGTCGTCGTGTCGAAGTTCATGCCATAGAGCCCGCAGAGGAAGGTGAGCGGGATGAAGACGGTCGCGATAATCGTCAGCACTTTCATCACCTGGTTCGTGCGCTCGCTGACCATGACCTGATAGAGGTCACCCAGGTCCGACGCCCGCTCTCGGCTGCCCTCGACGAAATCCGCGACCTGCATGACGTGATCATAACAATCGCGGAAGGACGGCTTGAGCGCGTCACCGATCTGGTCCAAATCGCCTCGCCCGAGCGCCGACGTGACGTCACGAAGCGGCCACACGGCCCGTCGCAGCTGGCGCAGCTCCCTGCGCAGCGCGTGCACCGCGTGGGAGAGATCAGGCCGTGGATTCAGCCGGATCTTCTCGTCTAGGTCCTCCATTGTGTCGCCGTAGATTTCGAGCACCGGGAAGTAGTTATCGATGGTCGTGTCGACCAAGGCGTAGAGCAGATAGTCTGTCCCACGTGAGCGAATGCTGCCTTTGCCCTCCCGCAGCCGTCGTCGAACCGGCGCGAATCCGTCGCCGACGTGCTCCTGAAAGGTCACCAGCAGCCCTGCTTTCAGCACAAAGCTGAGCTGCTCATTGTCGATGTTGCCGCTCTCGTCGACGCGCACCGCCCGCAGCGCGCCAAAGAGCAGCGTGTCGAACTCCTCCAGCTTGGGTCGCTGATGGGTGTGGGCGATGTCTTCGACGATCAGCGGGTGGAGGCCGAGCTCCGCGCCGATTTTCTGGAGCAGATCAGAGTCGCCGAGCCCTTGTAC
>CALENB010000099.1 GCA_937910235.1 uncultured Myxococcales bacterium
CTCGCAAATGCCCGCCCTGGTCGAGATGCTGGTCTCCCAGTTCGTTGGACGCTGGCGGATGTTTCGGGTGATAAAGCATAAAGCGGGTAAGAACCCGGAAGTGACTTTGGATCGATGGTACTAGGGGGATCGCCGACTCGTGTGACCGACGACTCGTGTGAGCGACGACGCGTGTTCCCCGATGGCCGCGCCTTGTAGCGAAGTCCGTCCTCATGCGTACAACGTCGTAGCCACACGCTCCCCGCGCGGAGTGTCGTGGTAACTTGTGTCGCGCGGCGTCTGCGCGCCAACGGAGGACTCCATGCCATCTCGCCGTCACCCGGTGCTTGCCACCGCGCTCGTTGTGCCCGCGCTCGTGATCATCGCCTTCATCTGTGGTTCTGCCTCCGTCGCTGTGGCTGAAGTCGAGGAAGACACCCTCGGTTTTGGTCTGATTCCGGTGGTGCAGTACGGCAAGCAGCAACCCGCCATCACCCTGACGCCCGGCGTCGATCTGAAGGGTGTGACCATCAAAGTGGTGAGCAAGGCGGGCAAAATCCAACAGCTGCGCGCCGGCGACATCAAGGCCGGGCGCACCAAGAAGATCGCCGTGCAGCAAGGCAAGGGCGTGATGGAGTACACCTGCCACATCAGCGGTAAGGCCGGCCGCGAGCGGTTCGGACCGTTGACCTTCACGTTCACCCTCAAAGTCGGATCCGCGCCGCGCATCGCCATTGGCGCCAAGGACGTAGACCTCGCCGCGCACCAGCTCACCGTGCGTGTGTCCGAGCCCAAGGGGCGGCTCAAGCTCACGGTGTTCGGCGACGACGGCGCGGAGCTCGACGAGATCGAGCAGCCCTTCGACGTCAAACCCGGCACGCCGATCACGGTCAAGTGGAAGCAGACCGCGACGCAAGTGCTGGGTCGTTTCGTGCTGCGCGCCTTCGACACCGTCGGTTTTTGGAGCGGCGTTGAATCGGTGACGTTTGTGAACATCCCGCACGACGACATCGTCTTTGAGTCCGGAAAATGGGACTTGTTGCCGGCGGAGATCCCGAAGCTGAAGGCGCCGATCGGGCGGATCGTGGCCGAGCTGCGCAAGGTCGCCGGGGTCTTACCGATGGCGCTCTACGTCGGCGGCTACACCGACACGGTGGGCAAGGGTCCCGACAACGCCGAGCTGTCCCGCAAGCGAGCGAACGCCATCGCCCGTTGGTTTGCGGCCAAGGGGCTGACGATCCCGATCTTCTACCAAGGCTTCGGCGAGACCGCGCTGGCCGTTCCGACCCCAGACGGGACCGACGAGCCTCGCAACCGGCGCGCCGCGTATGTGCTCGCCACGGAGCCACCTCCCGCCGCGCGTGGATTTCCGCGTCGCGCCTGGGTGCGCGTCGCTGCGGCCAAGGGTCAGCGCGCGCCGCGCCGAAAGGGCCGCTGATGCAACCTGGGTCGGGCGCTGCCACGCCGCAGGTTGACGCCGCCTGTGTCGAAGCCCGCGGCTTGGCGTTGGGCCTGCGTCGGGCGTGGCGCTTGCGTCTGCCGTCATCCGCGCTCAAACCGTGGCGAACGGCTTGGCGCCGCAGTGACCTGCACCTGTGCGCGTCCCAAGCGCGCTTCCAGGTGGCGCAGGGCGGTCGCTTGCGTGCCTTGGCCGACGGCGCTGGTGAGGCAGGGGTCCACCTGGTCGTCTTGTCACCCGACCGAGAGTTCGGCCGTGCTTGTCTCGCCGAGGAGCTGCGCAACGTGACGCGCGGCGCAGCGACCGATCGCGGTCAGCTCTACGCGACCCTGGAGACCCACCGGCGGCTCGGGTTCGCTTACGGCTACCCAGCCTGCTGCGTCGATGCCTTCTGCGACGCGCACGTGGAGACCGTGCTGCGGCGGCATGTTTGGCGGAGCGCGCTCGGACACGACACCAACACCGCCGTCGTGTCGGATGACGGCCACGAGCCCGAAGATCCGGTCGATTGGGGCGACAACGGCTTGGCGATCGCCCGGGCGGCGGCCCGCACCGACCACTTCGATCCGCGGCTGGCCGCGATCCCGGGCGCGCTCGGAGCGTCCGCTGCCAGCACCTTGCGACACCTGCCGTGCCGTTTCGATTGTACCGCGTCACGCGACCTGGCCGAGGCCTTGCTCGCAGACCTCGCCCTGACTGACGGACGGCGGCACCGTCGCTTGCGTGGCGGCCTAGCGCGACCAGTCTGGGTCGACACACGCGGCCACGCCCACATCGCGACCAGCGCCCACCTGAGCGGCGATCGTTGGCACGTGGTGCTGCCAAGGGCACGCCACGTCGATGTCGCCTGTCAGCCCCGCCCTGGTAGGCCGCAGCTGCCACTGCTGCTACCCTTTCACGAGGCGTGACGCCAAAGCGGACGAAATCTAGCCACCGCGGTCGCCGTGGAGCCCGCGACGCGGGACATGGAACCCGTCCACACTTGAGTCGCTCCCAGTCCACGCGCCGATCAGCGCCACCTTGCCCCGACCTTTCGCCATCTACGAATGAGGCCGCCCGATGAAGTTGCAGCCGGTCAGCGTTGACCTTCTCCCCAAGGTCATCAAGGCCATGTCTCAAAGCGCGCTGTTTCGCGGGATCTCCGAGCAGCAGCTCGCCGGGCCAGCGCAGCAGGCCGTGTTGGCGCACTACGCTCCCAACGAAGTGATGATGAAAGTCGGTGAACGCGCCGAGGGTTTCGGGTTGCTGCTCAACGGCAGCGCGATTCAGACGATGGCCGTGCCAGGCACCGACACGTTCATTGAGATCGACCGAGTCAGCGCCATGGAGACGTTCGGTGAGGTGGAGATGCTGCTCGGCCAGACGCGCTCGATCGGCGTCAGCGCTGCGACGCAGTCCCTCGCCCTTAACTTCGACAGCAGCGTCCTGAATCTGCTTTTGGAGCGGGTGCCAACGTTCAGTCTTCAGCTTGGGCGCACGCTCGCCGCGCGTCTGCGCAAGGCGGAGCCTGAAGTCCCGCTGCGGTTTTTTGACCTGCGGCGCGCGCCACCCAGCAAAGAGGTCGTCGAGCTGCTACCGGCCGCATTTGTCGCACGTCAGCGGGTGTTGCCGGTGCAAAGCGAGTCCAATCGGCTCGTCGTCGGTTTTGTGGATCCGTTGACGCGTCGCACGTTTGAGGCGATCCGCAAGCACGTGCCGGGCATGGAGATCGCGCCGGTCCGTATCGATCCCGAGGACTTCCGTAAGATCGCCGCCGCCCGCGGGGTCTCGCTCGACGCCGATGACGGCGACAGCGGGCGTCGGCAGTTTTCGCAGACCAGCGCCGCCCCCATCCCGAGTCGGGCCACCGGAGGCATCGTCATGCCGAGCGCGATGACGGGCGTATCAGGCGTGCCTTCGATGGACGGCTCGGGCTCGGGGCCGGTGGCCGGTGGCGTCAACCGGCGATTCGGCCCGCGCTCGGAGTCAAACCCGCGGTTGGACGGGATGCTCAAGCGCATGGTGGCGGAGGGGGCATCGGACTTGCACCTCTGCGCCGGGCACAGGCCGCGATGGCGCATCGACGGTGAGATCCACGAGATCTCGGAGGCCAAAGTGCTCGGCGCGGAGACCGTCGTCGAGCTTTTTGAGCCGATCATGGCGGATCGGGCCATCAAGGACTTCGAGTCCAACGACTGCGACTTCGCGTACGCGATCCCGAACGTCGCTCGTTTTCGCGTCAACTTGTTCCGTGACCGCCTTGGCGTGGGCGCGGTGCTGCGCCAGATCCCCGACAAGATCCTGACCTTCGAACAGCTCGGCCTGCCGGAGACCATCCGACGCATGTGCGACCACCCGAAGGGCATGGTCCTCGTCACAGGCCCAACCGGCAGCGGCAAGTCGACGACCCTCGCGGCGATGATGGACTACATCAACAAGACCCGCAGAACGCACATCATCACGTTGGAAGACCCGGTGGAGTTTGTGCACCAGAGCCGAAAATCCCTGGTGAATCAGCGTGAGGTCGGCGAACACACAGCGAGCTTCAAGCGCGCGTTGAAGGCCGCGCTGCGCGAAGATCCAGACATCGTGCTGGTCGGCGAGATGCGCGACATCACCACGGTCGGATTGGCCTTAGAGACCGCAAATACGGGTCACTTGGTGTTTGGCACGCTCCACACCGCGACCGCGATCTCAACCGTGGACCGCATCATCGACCTCTTCCCTCACGAGCAGCAGTCCCAGATTCGCTCGACCGTCGCCGATTGCCTTAAGGGCGTGATCTCACAGACCCTGTGCCGAAAAAAGGGCGGGGGTCGCATCGCTGCGTTGGAGATTCTCGTCGGATCGGGCGCCATCTCGAACTTGATCCGCGAAGGCAAGAACCACCAGATCGCCAACATTCAGATGACCGCGAAGAAGCAGGGCAACCAGATGCTGAACGAGCAGCTGGAGAAGCTCGTGCTCTCCGACAAGGTTGAGTACGAGGAGGCGCTGGCCAAGTCGCTGGACAAACCCGACCTCGCCAAGCGCTTCGGTCGGGAGTATTTCGAGGCCTAAACGCAGCGCGCCGCGGCCCGGCGAGAGGGCTGCGGCGCGACGTTGCGTGCGGCGCGGAGGCCCCCGCTGCGGAGGTGTCTTCTGCGGCACGCGCGGTGGACGGTGGCACTGCCAGCGGGTCGCACTGCAGGCGGGTGGCACTGCAAACGGGTCGCACTGCAGGGGGCTGCGCCTAGTTGTCGGACTCGGCGATTTGCTCGGCGTACTCTGAGTCGACCAGCAGCTCGACCAGCTCGTCGGGAGACTCCAGCCGAATGCGTAGCATCCACCCTTCTTCGTAGGGGTTGCTGTTCAGCAACTCAGGCGAACCTTCGAGTTCGCCGTTGACCTCGATGATGGTCCCCGACACCGGGGCGTAGATCTCGGACACCGATTTTGTCGACTCAATCTGGCCGATCGGATCGCCTTTGGCGACCTCGACCCCCTCGGCCGGCAGCTCGACATACACGATGCTACCAAGCTGCTCTTGGGCGAAGTCGGTGATACCGATGACGACGATGTTGCCCTTCTCCCGACGGGCCCATTCGTGCTCTTCGGTGTACAGCAGATCGGACGGAATGGTCATGAGTCCTCCAGGAAGGCTTCGCTGCGCCGCTTTCGCAGGGCAACCGATAGGGGTTCAGGCCTCGTGCACGTAGAACGGGTACTTCACTACACGAGCTCGCCGTGTCTGTCCGCGTATCTCGACAGAGAGTTCGGTGCCAAGCGTGGAGAGCAGACGCGGAACAAGGGCGATGGCGACGGATCGCTTCAGGCTGGGCGAGTGCGTGCCGCTGGTGACATGACCGACAACTGCGCCGTCGTGCAGCACCGGGTAGGTCTCGCGCGGGATGCCGCGGTCGACCATCTCAAGGCCCACCAGGCGTCGCGCCGGCTTCGAGGCCTTCACGCTGGCCAGCGCTTCACGACCGACAAAGGGGCCCGCGCCGAGCTTGATCGCCCAGGCCACGCGGGCCTCATAGCCGTTGATGTCGTCGGCCAGCTCGTGACCGTACAGCGCGTATCCCATCTCGAGGCGCAGGGTGTCGCGCGCGCCGAGGCCAACTGGCGTAACGACCGGATCTACGGCCATGCAGGCGCGCCACAAGTCGCTCGCGACCTCTGGCGGACAGTAGATCTCAAAGCCTGGCTCACCGGTGTAGCCCGTCGTCGCGACGAGCAGATTGGCGCCGTGAAAGTCGTGCACGCGGATGAAATTGCGGGCGAGCCCGATCGCCTCACCCGGCGCGACGGCGGCCAAAATCGCGCTGGATTTTGGGCCTTGCAGCGCGATCTGAGCGAACGCGTCCGACCGGTCGGTGATCCGGTCTGGCTCGCGTGCGTGCGCCTTGAGGTGCGCGAAGTCTTTGGCCACGTTGGCCGCGTTGACAACCAGCAAGAACCGCTCGGCGCCGAGGCGGTACACGTACAAGTCGTCGACTGTGCCGCCGTTCTCATGGCAGAGCAGGGCGTAACACGCGTCGCCATCGGTCAGCGAGGAGATGTCGTTGCTGACGAGGCCTTGGACCTCGGCCTCAGCGCCGGGGCCTTCGACCAGGATCTCACCCATGTGGCTGACGTCGAAGATCCCGCAGCCAGTGCGGGTCGCGAGGTGCTCGGCCACCAGCCCGACTCCAGCCGGCCTGCTGTGCTGCACGTACTGCACAGGCATCTGCCAGCCCGCAAAATCGACGATTTGGCCACCAAGCGACTCGTGAACTTCGAAGAGGGGGGTCCGGCGCAGTGCTGTCATGGCCATGCCTCTAGGTTCGGTAGCAGTGAAAGTCAAGCGCCGATGCAGTGATGACGCGAGGGTCGCTGCTCACGATGCCGCGCCACGTCGTGCGCGATAGGCTCGCAGGGTGTTGTCGAGCAGCATGGCGATCGTCATGGGGCCAACGCCGCCGGGCACCGGTGAGATGCCGGCGGCGACGTGGGTGACGGGCAGGTAGTCGACATCGCCGCACAGCGTGCCGTCCTCTTGGCGGTGAATGCCCACGTCGATCACGACCGCGCCCGACTTGACCCAGTCCGCCTTGACGAGCTTGGCGCGCCCAGCCGCCGCCACGATCACGTCGGCGCGGCGCGAATGGGCCGCAGTGTCGGGGGTTCTGCTGTGGCAGACGGTGACGGTGCAGTTCGCCTCCAGCAACAACAGGGCCATGGGCTTGCCGACGGTCACGCTGCGTCCAATGACCACGGCGTGTTTGCCGCTCAGATCGCCGCCGGTCTGCGCGTAGTAGCGCCGCAGCATCTCCATGACGCCTGCCGGCGTGCAGGCCACAAGCCCCGGGCGTCCAGCTGCCAGCGCGCCGAGATTGCGCAATGCGAAACCGTCGACGTCCTTGTCCGGTCGCACCCGCGCGATCACCTCGTCGGAGTCAAACTGGGGCGGAAGCGGCAGCTGCACAAGGATGCCGTCGATCTCGTCGTCGTCATTCAGGGTGTCGATCAGCGCGAGCAGGGCCTCCCGAGTCGTGGCCGCTGACAGCACGTGCGCGACGGACCGAATCCCCGTGCGGTCACACGCCCGGATCTTGTGGCGCACGTAGATGGCCGACGCGGGATCGCCGCCAACCAGCACGACCGCCAACCCCGGGCGCGCGCCTTCCGCGACCAGGCTGGAGACCTCGGTCGTGAGCCGCACCAAGACGTCTTTGGCCGTGGCGCGCCCGTCGATACGCAGGGCTCCACCTGCTGTGGCCTCGAAGTTCATCGTGTCCCCCCGCGAGTCGAATCAACTCGGCCGATCGCCTCGACCATGCGACCCGAATCTCAGGGGTGTCAACGCGCCTGCGCGTATTTGTAGTGCGCTTTGCCTTCCGTTGTGATCACCGCGCTGGCGGCCGCCACTTGGGCGCCAGCAGGGCCGCTCGCCGCGCTGGCAGGAGCGGGCGGCGGCTGGCCGCCGGCGACGCGT
>CALENB010000100.1 GCA_937910235.1 uncultured Myxococcales bacterium
GCCGCTCTCGGTGATGCGGTTCGACGACTCACTGGAGCGAATGCTGGGCTCCCAACTCGAAGCGCTAGGGGCCGAGGCGCCGTTGCAGCTGTCGGGCGACACGTACGAGAGAAGATCAACGTCGAGTGTGCGCCTACCGGGCGCGTTGCTGCGCGAGATTCGGTTCACGCTTTGACGCGGTCTCAGACGATCGTGATCTCCACCGGCGCATGATCCGAGGCCCGCAGCTCGCCCTGGTTCTTGCGCCAGCTACGCAACACCCGGCTGCCACGCACACGCGCCGCCAGTGGCGCGGTCGCCAACAGGTGATCGATGCGCATCCCGTTGTCGCGCGAAAACGCGCCGGCCCGATAATCCCAGAAGGAGTAGGTGCCAGGCGCCAACCACGGTTTGCTGACGTCTGCGAACCCCAGATCGAGCAACCGGGCCCAGCGCGCATGTTCATCCGGGTGATAGGTCGGCACGTTCGTGAACGCCTCGACGTTATAGACATCGTCCGGCTGCGGGGCGATGTTCAGATCACCCAGCAGCAACCCAGGCTGCGACGCCGACACGGTGCGCGGCAGCCAGTCGATCAGCGCATCAAAAAACCCAAGTTTGTACTGAAATTTCGGAGACTCTACCGACTGACCTTGCGGGCAGTAGACATTGACGAGGCGCACGCCAGCTGTCGTCGCAGCGACGAGCCGCGCGTCGCCCTCATCGCCGTTCGGCAGGCCGCAGTGCACGTCCACCAGTGGCGTTTGTGACGCGATGAGCACGCCATTCCACTGCCGCTGACCATGCACTGCGAGGGTGTAGCCGCGGTCGGTGAACAGCTCGCGCGGCACTTGGCTGTCTTCGAGCTTCAGCTCCTGCAGGCACAGGACGTCGGGCCGCTCCGAGTCGAGATATGCAGCCACAAAGTCGTGACGCGCCTTCAAGCTGTTGACGTTCCAGGTCACGATTCGCATGGTCCTCCTGGCACGTGCCGCCTTTCTGTCGCACGGCAGCATGCGCCGCGGTCTGAGGCTTGCCAACACCTGCAGGGCCACCCCATGGATTCGACTCGGTCAATCAGCACACCTGCCCCCGCCGGGCGACGGCGCGCCCTGCCCCAATGGACGCCGCCGCCGCGGCGCGCGGAGACACCTTCGCGGAGCTGTGCAGCACAGATGACGGCGACCCAGATGACGGCGACCCAGATCAGGGCGGCGCAGATGAGGGCGGCGCAGAAGAGGACGGCGCTCAAGCGCTGGATCGTCGCGAGTCTGTTGCCAGTAACGGCGCTTCCGGTCGCGTTGCTGGGGGGCTGCGGTGGCGCGCAACGAGGACCCGCTCAACCGCCCGCCCCGCTCTTCACCTTGGTCCGTCGCGGCGCGTGGCTCCATGAGCAGCCGGACGTCCAGTCGCGAGCAGCGAGAGATCCGGTGTTCGCTTCGAAGCCGTACCAACTCGGCCGCGCCGTCTCGATGGAGGTCATGCGCCAAGAGGGGCAGTGGGTCGCGGTTCGCCCGATTCTGCAGCCTGATAGGCCACCGCACTCGGCGCGCCCCTGCGTGAGCACGCCGGTCGCGTTGCGTCGATTGGACATCTTGCTCTGGGTGCGGCGCCAAGATCTCGTGCCGGCCACGCGTCTCGAGGCCGAGCACCACTACCGCGACGGCACCGCGATCGCGCTGCGCGCCGGCGTGCCCGCGGCGTTGAACACGCCGCTGAAAGACCCAAAACGCAGCATCTACGCCGTGCGCCCCGGTCGTTTTCGTTTCAACACGGTGCTCGCTGACCGCGCGATTGGCCTGTTCTGGCGCGCTTCGCCGCCGTTCGACAACAGCCCCTCGCACGAGCGGGTCACCAAGAAGGCGGAGCTGCGGTTTGGCCGCACCGCCAACGTCCTCGACACCTACCGGTGGGCGACCCTGTACGTGCAGGAGCGCATCAGTCGCACCACCGGCGAGCTCGTGTTGGTGCGAGGTCGCTGCGCGTCGCTGCGGGTGTTCGTGGCGGCGGAGCACGTCGTTGGGGTCGAGACGGGCGGCCTGGGTCTGCTCGGTGGGCTGTCTGGAAGCGGTGGACCGAATCCGCCCGTCATGACGATTCCTCCGGGCGTAGAGTTGAGCTGGCGAGATGGGCAGCGCGCCGGTGCGACCGCTGGCACCTTGCGTGTCAACAACGAGACGTCGGATTCGAGTGACCTTCGGCGCTGTTTCAGCTGGTCGCTGCGGACGTTCTGGTCCAAGGGCGCGACGAACCGGTCGGAAGCTGATTTGGTGTTGTGTGCGCCACGTGCCGCGGTGCGATAGTTGGCGGTGGGGTCGCTATCGCAGACGACCTACTCGTCGCCGACGGGCTCGACGCCCGGCGCGGTCTGCCCCGACCAGCTTGGCAAAGTGGAGCGATGGTTGCGCTCGGGCGCTCGTCCCTCAGGTGCCAGCGCGCTCGGCAGCGACAACGGCGGCGCGTCCGGCGCCTGTGGTGCGACGTCGAGTGCGAACTGTGGTGCGACGTCGAGTGCGAACTGTGGTGCGACGTCGTGCGCGGCCACCGCCGCGGCGACCTGCGGCGCGCCTTTCTCCGGCACCGTTGGTTTTCTCGGCTGCATCGTACGACCACTGGCGCGCGCGACGGCGCGGGTGCCGGCGCGTTCTGCGGGCTGGCGAGGCGGCGGCGGCGAGCTGGCGCCCGCGCCCCGAGACGCTGTGTCTTGGGACTCCAAGTTCGTCGACGCCCCGCGCTGCGGCACGTTGTGCCCAGACACGCTCTGCCGGGACACGCTGCGCCGGGAGACCGTGCGCGACCGCACCGATTGCGGGCGACGCACCTTGTGCGAATCGGGCGTCACATCGTCGGCCGCTGCAGCACGCGCCCCGCCCTGCACGGCTTCGGGCGCGAGCACCTCCGGGACGGACATCGGGCCAGTCGGGCGGTCCCCGCCGGTGTCTTCGGGTTCATAGGCGTTGCTCTTCGCCGTGCGATCGGCGGCAGGCATCCGCTTGCGCGGCAGTGGCGGCGGCTCTCCGCCTTTCGATTGGCACAGGTCGGCGATAGTCCGGAGCTCTTGGTCCACCATCTCAGCGGTCGCCGGCCGTTCATGGGGCTGCCGCGCCAACATGCGCGCGATCAAGTCATCCAGCGCGCGCGGACAATCTGGCTCCAAGGTGCGGACTCGCGGCGCGTCCTCCGTGCTCTGCACCGTGAGCAGCTCGACGACGTTGTTGGCATGAAACGGCGCCCGGCCGACCAGCAACTCAAAGAGCACGGCACCCAACGAGTAGACGTCCGACGCGGGCGACACTGGATCGCCAATCGCTTGCTCGGGCGGCATGTAGTGCGGCGTCCCGTGGACGGTGCCTGTCTGCGTGATCCTGCCGTCGATCAACGTGGCAGGCAGCTTGGCGATGGAGAAGTCCAGGAGTTTGCAGAAGTCATCACCCGCATGTTCGATCAGGAAGACGTTGTCGGGTTTGAGGTCGCGGTGGATGATCCCGGCGCCATGCACCACCCGCAGCGCAGACGCGATCTGCGCGCCGATCCTTGCCACCCGCGCGGCCGCCAACCGCTGACACCGACGCCGCTCAGCGGAGAGCGTCAGCCCGCGCAGCAGCTCCATGACGATAAACACGGTCCCGTCGCTCGTGCCGACATCGTGAAACGTGATGATGTGGCGATGATGCAGCTGGCCCGCGGCCCGGGCTTCGCGACGCAGACGCTCCACCGCGTTGGGATCGTCCATGACCTGTGGCTTCAAGATCTTGAGCGCGACCTCGCGCTGCAGCATGCGATCCAACCCCGCGTACACGACCGCCATCCCGCCCGTGCCGAGCCGTCGCACAATCTCGTAGCGACCGGCGAACACCTGCCCAATGCGAGCATCATCGATGGCGCTACCGCTATCTGCAGCAGCGTCGCGGTGTTTGGCGCTATTTGGGTCGACGCGTGACATGAGACCTCGGTGGGGACTCCGAGGGTATCGGCCCCCGCACACGGCGGCAACGAAGCCGCGGCACGCCGCCGAAAAAGGTAGGGCCCCTGGCTACGGGACGACTGTTGAGAACTTGATCCAAGTCAAGCTCACTGGCCACACCTCGATGTTTCAGTTGCAGTTTACGCCGCGAATGGCCCATGTTGGCGCACAGAAAGGCACCCCCTCATCAGTGAGCGTGCAGGCTCGACCGTGCGCCACCGCCTCAAGCCTGGAGTCCCCATGTCGCGCACACCTGCCGTTCTCGGCCTGCTCGTACTCGTCGTCGTCCTCGTCGCCTGCGACAAGGCGGCCGTAGATCCCGCAAAATCAGCCTCCACTGGGTCGTCGGCCGCTGCAGAAGCGCCGATGCCGGCGGTGCCCGCCACGCCTGCGAAGATGCGAAGTGTCGCGGTGACGGCCGAGAAGTCCGCAAAGGGCAAAGAGAAGTTCGAGGCAACGTGCGCCGCCTGCCACGGCGCAATGGGGGTCGGCCGTATCGGCGTCGGCCCAGCGCTCAACTCCAAGACGTTTCTGGCGGCTGCCTCCGATGAGATGCTGACGCGGACGATAGTCAAGGGCCGAGCCGGCACGACGATGATCGCCTGGGGCGCTATGCTCCAAGGGCCCGACGTTGAGAACGTCATCAGCTACATGCGCAGCTGGCACACCGTCGCCGAGGCCAAACTCAACGAGTCGCCCGTCACCGGCGACGCAGAGAATGGTAAGAAGCTGTTTGCGGACATCTGCGCCGGGTGTCACGGCAAGACTGGCGCTGGCTATCAGGAGACCGCGAACGGCACGGGCATCGGCCGTAAAGCGTTCCTACAATCGGTCACTAACGGCTTTATTCGATACCTGATCAACCACGGCAAGTCCGGCACAAAGATGCGACCCATGTCGAAGGGCAGCAAGGTGGCCGTCGCCGACTTGACGAAGAAAGAGGTCGAAGACGTGCTCGCCCATCTGCGCGCGAGTGCCTGGTAGCGCCCTACTGTGCCGCGAGGCGCGCGCCACGGCCGGGGTGACCGAGCGGACGCGACAGCCCTTGCCTGATCCATGTGACGAACTTCACAACGGAGATTCCCATGAGCACCGAGACCAAGGTCAACGCTGAGACCCGCGCGCGCAACAAGCAGCAGCGCGACGACCAACATTGGGGCGGAAAGGCGCATGAAGTGCGCTCCGAGATGCCGGCAGAGCCCGAGATGACGGGCTTTCGGCGTCGGACGTTTCTGAAGGGCATGTTGGTGACGAGCGCCGCTGTGACCGCCGCCGCGTGCAGCAAGAAGGCCAAGCCAGCGGCCAACACAACCAAGGCCGAGGCCAAGACACCGATCCAGCCCAAGCAGGCGATCGCCGAAGCCAAGGCAGCGCCGTTGCCCTTCGCGCCTCCCGAGAAGGAGGTGCCCAACAACATCCTCGCGCAATGTCCCTATTGCGGCGTGGGCTGCGGCACCCTAATCCAGACGGAGAAAGGCCGCATCGTTGGCATGAAGCCTGACCCCAAACACCCGACAAACAAGGGGCTGCAGTGCATCAAGGGCCTGACCAGCGCCGAGGCGATCTACGTCGACCGGCTCACCAAGCCGCTGATCCGCATCGACCACACGGACATCCTCAAAGGCACCGTCAGCAAGACGAAGGGGCGGTTTGATGAGGCGGTTTTTCGTGAGGCGACCTGGGAGGAGGCAGAGCACCTGATCGTGGAGCAAATCGCCGGCATCGTGAACAAACACGGCGGCAACTCGGTCGGTCTCTACGGCTCGGGGCAGCTTCCCGTCGAAGGCCAGTACCTTGAGAACGTCTTCATGAAGGGTGTGCTCGGCAGCACCACAATCGAGGCCAACGCACGCATGTGCATGACCTCCGCCGTGACGGGCTACTTCAAGTCGTTTGGATCCGACACACCACCGACGAGCTACGAAGACATCGAGATGGCCGACATGGTCACGCACTGGGGACACAACGCCCGCGGCTCGCATCCCATCGTGTTCTGGCGTGTGGCGGACCATAAGAGCAAGGCGGGCATCCCGACCCTCATCGTCGACCCGCGTCGAACCGGCACCGTCCAGGGCTACGAAGAGATCAACGCCAAGAACAGCTACCACTTTTCGACTATTAACGGCGACATCAGCATCCACAACGCCATCGCGCACGTCCTGCTGGAGAAGCACCCCGAAGCCGTGAACATGGACTTCCTGAAGAACAGCACGAGCGGCTGGGAGGCCTATATCAAGGGCGTTCAGGAGCGTTACAGCCCGGAGCAGGTCGCGCACCAAACCATGATCGACCCCAAGTACCTGCGCGAAGTGGCGGCGGTGTGGGCGGACGCGTCCATTAGGGGGCGCAAGCGCGGCAAGGGCGGCGTCCTCAGCTTCTGGGGCATCGGCTACAACCAGCATCTGCATGGCCAGAACAACACCGTCTCGCTCATCAACCTAATGGCGCTGTCGGGCAACATCGGCCGGCCTGGCTGTGGTCCGTTCTCCATGACCGGCCAGCCCAACGCGATGGGCGAGCGGCTCACCGGCGGCCTGACGGGGCGACTGCCCTTCAATCAAGGCATCAAGAATGAAGCGTGGCGTGATCATATCGCCGATTCATGGCGTGTGCCGCGCGACCGTCTGAAGGTCGTGTCGGAGCTGAGCAACCGAGGCATGGCGATCGGGATGATGGAGCGGGCGCTGAAGGGCGACGTGAAGGCCATGTTCCTGATCTACGCCACGCACATCGACTTGCCCGACCAGAACACGCTGGTGCGGCCGGCGCTCAGCAAGACCTTCAACGTGGTGCAGGAGATCTACCGCCACGCGCCGAACAACCTCTACGCCGACGTGATTCTGCCCGCCGCGACCTGGGGCGAGTGGGTCGGTGGCACGTACATTCAGTCGGAGCGCCGCGTGTACGTCACCGACGGCACGGCGAACCCCGTCCCGGGTACGATCCCGGACATGGACATGGTCATCGACAAGGGCAAGGCCATCGCCAAGAAGCTCGGGCTCGATGGTGACAAGATCTTCCCCTACAAGAAGATGGAGAACGGGTTTTACAATCCAGAAGACGTCTTTCGCGACATCGTCATCGCCTCCAAGGGCAGCGATGCAGACTTGAGCGGCATGCTGGAGGTCGAGAAGCGAGACGGCGTCGGACTCTACGACCAGATTCGCACCCTGCGCGGCATCCAGTGGCCAGCGCCGACGTACGAGATCGCCAAGGCGGGCGGCACGAAGCGTCGCTACATGGGCCAGGAGGGTTGGAAAGGGAAGCCATACGGCGAGTTCCGCACCAAGGACGGCAAGCTGCACATCCACCTCTGCGAGCAGGACTACAGCAAGCGCAAAGAGGTCACCGACCAGCTGATGCGGTTTGGCGTCGACAAAGACTTCTACTGCATCGACAACTTCGAGCTCTTAGAGAAGGCGCGGGACATGGCGTTGACGCCTGAGCTGCCAGACTTTGAGCATCTTGGTAAGAAGGCGGACGACTGCCCCAAAGACAAATACCCCTTCTGGGTCGGCCTGGGCGTGGTGTACGAGCACTTCCACACCGCAAAGACGATTCGCAGCGGCACCACGAGGCGACTGGTGCCGGAGATGTACGTGGAAATGCATCCCGACGACGCCAAGGAATTGGACGTTGCAGACGGCGAATGGGTGCGCGTGGTGACTCGGCGTGGCTTCTACGAGGCGCGTGCGCAGGTGGGTCTCGACAGTAAGGTGCGACCGGCGCGCAACACAGTGCCCAAAGGGTATATGTTCAGCCCGTGGAACCTGAGCGTGGCGGACTCGGCGGACCCGAAGAAGAACCGCTGGCTCGTGAACGGCGTCAGCCATCGCGCGTTTGATCCGGTGAGTGGGCAGGTCGATTTCAAAAAGCTCGCTGGTCGCATCGAGAAAATGAAGACTTAGCCGTCGACACCCCCGCAGATGGGGAACAGCGCCCCGGAGCCGCCGTGAGTGAGAACACAACCCGACGCGGACTGCTGAAGGGAGCGCTTGGGGCGGCGGTGGCGGGCTCCATGGGGCTCGTCGGCTGGCTGGCTGGTGAAGAGGGCCGCCCCTCCGGCGTGACGCTGCGACCGCCGGGCGCGCTCGGCGAAGAGGCCTTTCTCTCGGCCTGCACGCGCTGTTTCAAGTGCAGCAGCGCCTGCCCTAATGACTGCATCGAGACGTTCGATTTGCGTGCCGGCCTCGGCAAAGCGTTCACGCCGTACATCAAGGCGCGCACCAGCGGCTGTGTCTTGTGTGGAGAGTGCGCCGCGGTGTGCCCGACCGGGGCGCTCAAGCCGTTTGTCGCCTCGCGAGAGGGCTGGCTGGCGTCGGTGGCCATGGGCACCGCGCGGGTCAACAAGGAGATGTGTTTCTCGTACCACGGTCGCACCTGCGGGGCCTGTTATCAGGCCTGTCCGCTCGCTGGCATGGCCATGAAGATCGGCGTCTTCGAGACGCCCATCGTAATCGCGGAGAACTGCGTCGGGTGCGGGCTGTGTGAGCAGGCGTGCCTGCATTTGCCGCAGGCGATTCGGGTCGTGCCCAACCGGAGCGGCCTCCCGATGCCCGGTCGCGCCGGCGAAGACCGCCCAAACAACGTCGTCGCGCGGAAACCGGCGTGAAAGTCACCGCGCTGTTGCCGCAGTTGGCGCGTCGTGTTCTGCAGGTGTCGGTGCTTGTTTTTGTGCTGTACGCAGCAGCGGGTGGGCCCTGGCGCAACTACAAGATGGGCCACAACAGCGCGCGCCTCGTGGGTCTCATCCACGGCGAGAGCTGGGGCCAGCTCTACGCGCTGAATGAGGACGTGCTCCAGCTCTTTGGCGACAGCCATAAAGCGAGCCTCGGGATGCTGGGGATGCCGTGGGCCGGGCGCGTTTTTGGTGTCAACACGGTCGATCCGCTGATGGCGGCAAGCCACGCCTTGAAAACAGAGCGCTTCTCGCTGGCGCTGTGGCTCGGAGCGCTGCTTCCTGTGCTGATCGCCTTGCTGCTCGGCAAAGTCTTCTGCAGCCACCTGTGCCCGGCGCGGCTCGCCTTCGAGGTGGGCCAGTTGGTGCGCCGCGGCCTGATACGGCTCGGCCTGGACCCGCCTGAGTGGCGCTCAGAGACCCGCCTGGGTGGCTGGGTATTGCTCGGCGGCTTGCTGGCCGCGGCGACTGCTGGCACGGTCGTGTGGCTGTTTGTGTTGCCCTATGTGGGTCTGTCGGCGGCCATATTTGCAGGGGTGACAGGCGGCGCTGGCCTCGTGCTGGCGTTGCCGATCGCTGGGTGGCTGCTCGTCGACGTCTTTCTCGCCCCAGGCCTGTGGTGCCGCAACCTATGCCCAACCGGGTGGTGGCTTGAGCAGGTCGGCTCGTGGTCGCTGCTGCGTCTGACCAAGCGCGGCGCCCACGCGTGCCCGACGTCGTGCAACCTCTGCGAGCAGGCATGCCCCTACGGGCTGCAACCCAAGTTCGAGACGCACCGGCCAGCTTGCGACAACTGCGGCGTCTGCGTGGTCGCTTGTCCGTCGGACCGCTTGGGGAGGACGCTCACGCTGTCGATCGGAGCGACGATCGTGCACGCCAATGACCAGGAGGCGTCATGACCAACGAGGCGGTGGTCTCCCGGCGTGCATGGCTCCTCGGGCTCGCCGGCAAGGCGGCGGGGCGCGTCGTGGAGGCGGTCGAGGATCGCATCCCGGAGCAGCTGATGCCGGCGGCGCTGCCGGCCGATGATGAGCTGGGCACGGTCTCCAGCGGCGCGTGTGACCTCGGCGCCAAAGGGGCCCCCCACGAACCAGCGGAAGGTGACGGGAGCGCCGACCTCCCCCCACCAACCCTGCTGACGCTCCATCGGCACCGGTGCATCGCCATCATCGGTATTGACTGCGGCGCTTGCGCGCGCCTCTGCCCAGACGATGTCCGCGGGCTGTGGCTGGTGCGCGGCCGACCCGTCATTGATCCTGTGGCGTGCGTCGGTTGCGGCGCGTGCACTGAAGGGTGCCCAACGTCGCCGAGCGCGCTTGAGCTCAGGGTGGTCGCGCCGGTCGGAGACGAAGCGATGGCGACCGCTCTGCAGGGCTCGCAGCCTGCCGATGCCGCGGCGGTGACCGTGACCGCAATGACGACGGACACCGAGGACGAAACACCCGGAGCGCCGGACTTCTCGGCCGTGTCATGAACGACAATAAGCCCGACAAACAGACGGTTCAGCGCGCCGTCGCGCTCCGTGCGCGGCTCGCACCACCCCAGCGGAGTCCCCGCACCTTTCTCACAGCGGGCACCGCGATGGTCTGCGCGGATCGGGCGATGCGCGTTCACTTGCTGCGACGCCGCGCCGCCAGCCGCGCCGCGCCCGCCGTCGCCGTCGTTTCGAGCTTGCTCCTGGCGGTTATTGCCAGCTGGCCAACGGCCGCGGTCGCGCATCACAACAAGGGCCTGCCGCACTACGGCTACTACGAGAACTACCCGCAAGTCCCGACCGACGAGCACGTCGCGATCGACGGTCGGTGGGAGATCGGAGCGACGATCTTCAACTTTCAGGGCCTCGACCGTAGCAACGCCGACACGCCGTCGGACGTAAAGATCTACCTATACCTCTATGATCTGAAGGCGGACCGAGCCTACACGGGGCCGCTGCGAGTCGACATTCGCCGCAACGGAAAGACTGTGGTGCGGTTCGACCGCCTCGAGGTGGACGAGGAGGCGGTATATTCAACCCGCGAGACCCTGCCCGAGAGCGGCACGTACAAGCTGGTGGCCCTGGTCGAGGGCAAGGAGGTGGTTTTGCCATTCTACGTCGACTTGGCCGGAGACGGCGTCAAATGGTGGGTCGTCGCCGGGCTCGTGTTTCCAATCCTGCTCGTGTTTGGACTCGCGCTATTTGGCGGGAAACGTCGGCGCAAACGCAGGCGAACCTCGGCTCGAAGCGCTGCGGTGGGCGCGCTGTGCCTCGCGGCGCTCATCACCGGGTCTGCCGGGGCCTCGCCACCGACAGCGCTGGCTTCCGCGTCACCGACGCCGCTTTCACGAGGGCTCGTCACTGCGCCGACCGCGGCCAAAGGCGTCATCTGCGCCAGATGCGGCATGGTCGACTGCACGATGGACCACAGCAAACCCGTAGACCCCAGCCAAGCCGGCGACGTTTGCCCCAAGTGCGGCATGGTCGGCTGCAACATGGACCACTACAAAACCGGCGATGGCGGCGAGGTCATGATCATGGCCGGCATCCCGCGATGGCTGTTCCTGGTCGGCATCGTTGGGCTCATCCTGTTCTCGTTTGTGGCCACGGAGTGGCTGGCGCCGCGGCCGTGGGGTGGGTTCCGCATCAACCTGCTCGCGAGCCGCCGCGCCTACACAATCGCGCGCAGTCGCTGGCTGCAACCGGCGGCGCAGCTGATCGCCGTCGCCGTCTTCATCCTGCTCATCGGAGTCGGGCTGACGGGCAGCCGCGTGGCCAACATCTTGCCCGTCGCGGTGTGGACCATCTGGTGGGGCGGGCTCATCTTCGCGGTGTTGCTCTCAGGCTCCCTCTGGTGTTTCGCGTGCCCGTGGGACGGCGTCGCCAACCTCGCGTCCCGACTGCGCCTCGCCGCGCGCATCGAGCCGCTGTCGCTCGGCATCGCGTTCCCGTCGTGGCTGGCCAACCTCTACCCGGCGATTGGCCTCTTCGTAGTGCTGACTTGGCTGGAGCTGGGCTACGGCGTCACAACCGACCCACGCTGGACGGCCTACATGGGCCTTGGCATGGCGACCATGGCGGTGACTGCAGCCCTGCTCTTCGACGGCAAACGATTCTGCGCACACGGCTGCCCAGTCGGCCGGATTTGCGGCATCTACTCCAACTTCAGCCCGATCGAATTGCGCGCCCGCAAGCCTAGCGCCTGCCAAGCCTGCACGACGGAGGACTGCCTGAACGGCAACGAAAAGGGCTACGCCTGCCCCGTCGGCCTGTCGCTAAAAACCCTGGAAGACGGCACGCACTGCACGATGTGCACCGAGTGCATCAAGAGCTGCAACAAGAACAACGTGGCCATCAACCTGCGACCTTTGGGCGCCGACATGAACAGCGGCCGCGAGATCCGCACGGATGAGGCGTGGCTGGCGTTGATGCTGCTCGGGCTGACATTGTTCCACGGCCTCTCCATGACGCCCGCATGGGAGAACTTCGCGCCCGGCAGCATCAGCTTGCTGAAGTGGATGCAGTTGAACTTGGGCTGGACGAAGACCGTGAGCTTCAGTGTCGCCATGGCCGCCGCGATGACGATCCCCATCGGCCTCTACTGGGGCGCGAGCTGGCTCGGATCACGCGCATCCGGCGGCCAGATCAGCGCGTCGCGGATGTTTCGGCAGTTCTCGTGGTCGCTGTTGCCGGTAGCGCTGTTTTACCACCTCGCCCACAACCTGATGCACGTGCTCATGGAGGGCGGCCACATCGTGCCGATGCTCAGCGACCCGCTCGGCCGCGGGGATGATTGGTTTGGCACCGCGAGCGTGCATGTCGGGTCGCTCATCGCTGAAGACACGCTGTGGTACGCGCAGGTCGCGTTGATTCTCACCGGTCATGTTTACGGCATCATCGTGTCGCATCGCATCGGTCATCAGCTGGTGGCGGATCGGAAGACGGCGACCCGCATGCTGGTGCCGATTTTGGTTATGATGGTGCTGATCTCCATTGGCGGGTTGTCGCTCATGCACCTCGACATGAACATGCGGGTGGGGCGGATGTAGGCGCTGGACTCATGTCCGCCTCAGCCCCCGGAATTTGCCGCCTCGTCGGTCAGCTGTGCAGCCAAATGGGCCAGGGCTGTCTGGGAGATCGCGAGCAGGTCACGGTCAGACTCATCGCCGCCTCCGATCGCGACGACCCACCCATCGCCGCCCTGCGACAAGACGACTCGGAGCCCAGGACCTTCGGACCGGGACACGACGGCCCGCCACGCCAGTGGCTCGCCGGCAATAGCGGTCAGGGTCGCGGTGATGTCCACTGCACCCACCCGCACCACGGCGTCGGCGAGGGCCTCGTGCGGGTCATCACCAAAGAATGGGCCAAGAACAGTTGCCATGAGCACCTCGCGTGCCGCCAAGAATGGCGGTCTACACGATCAACGTAAGATGCACCCGGATCTGCGCAAGGCCGCTGCGGTGGCGCGTTGGGCCTTGGTCATCGTTTCGTCCACCACGAAAAAAGCAGCGACCGAACAGCAGCATCCAGCAGGTCCGGGACGCCGAGCCGTTCCGGCGCA